>CAYWYB010000038.1:0-24051 GCA_964462145.1 uncultured Rhodospirillaceae bacterium | reverse complement strand
ATAATCTCCATCTCAGGGCATCGATTAACGAGTTCATCTGGGAAATGGGGGTTTAGTATTGCACCATGGCGCAACAGCCTACATTGCCATACGCCGTGCCTGTCGCCTGCCCGTGTGTGTAAAATTATGCGCCCGCCGCGCAGTGTAAATTCCCGCTGTCCCGTTTCCATCGCAGTCCTACTTTCAGCTGTGTGTGCCGTGTGTAGAACTGCCTATGTAATTTTGCAGTTTTGATCAAAAGGATGTACGTACCTAACCGCATTTCTTCACATCTAGTGCTTTTCTAACTGCGCTTTTCTCCCCCCTCACGCTAGCAAGCTCTGATGCTTCCACTCCATCCCCTTGCCCATATATACCAACGTCACGCCCAAGAAACCCAAAGCCCGCGAAGAATTCGGGTTCAGCCTGATGGCGCTTCTAAATCGAAGAATTGCTTCCTCATGACGTTTGGCGAGGAGGAGACTGACGCCTAGCCGGGCGTGCGCAAATTCATCCTCCTTGTCCAGCGCAACCGCCGTTTGCCCGAATTGCAAGGCCAGGGCGCGCGATTCCGCCGCTGGCCGCCGCCAGCCATACAAGACATCGGTCGCATAGCACCCGGAAAGCAACGCGTGAGCGCTGGCATTATCCGGGTCGAGTTTAAGGACTTTGAATAGTAATTCTTCAGCCGTGCCGATGTCCTTTTCGGTTAGCTTTAGGCCATGCCAATTGGCGCGCGCCAGCAAATCCCAGACCCCAAGTTCCGGCAGGTTCTTGCGTTGTGCGCGGGCGATCTCCATGGAATCGAGTTCTGGTCCCACGGCCATGGCGACACGTTCGGTGATTTCGTCCTGGACAGCAAAAATATCGTCAAGTTCGCGGTCGTAGCGTTCAGCCCAGACGTGGTTGGAGGTGGCCGCATCAATCAACTGAGCCGTGATCCGCACCCGGCTACCGGCCCGGCGCACGCTGCCCTCGATAACGTATTGCACACCCAGTTCGCGCGCGGCCTGTTTCACATCGACCGCCCGGCCCTTGAAGACGAACGAGGAATTGCGCGCGATGACAAAGAATTGGTGAAAACGGGACAGCGCGGTGATGATGTCCTCGGCGATGCCGTCGGAAAAATACTCCTGTTCGGGATCGCCGGACATGTTGTCGAATGGGAGTACAGCGATAGAGGGTTTGTCTGGTAGAGCCAAGGCGGTCGCGACGTCCGTTACAGCCGTCATGCTCCAACCGAACGCCGTGATCGGTTCGGCGATGTTCTTTAGCTCAAGCTGCCCAAGATCGTTGAGGCCGGTCGCAAGCTTGCCGTCAATGCTCCGTCTCGCCGTTTCGGAAATCACGATGGCGCCCGGCTCGGCGATCTCCTGCAAGCGCGCGGCAATGTTGACACCATCGCCGAACACATCGCCGTCAGCATGGGTGACGTCGCCGATATGAAGACCCATCCTCACAGACAGGACATCCTGACTTAATAGCTTTTCCTGGGTGGCAATGGCGCAACTGACAGCATCCGCCGCACTGTCGAAAGCAAGCAACCATCCGTCGCCCATATTCTTCACGACCTGACCGTGGTGTTCGGCAACGGCAGGTTCAAGCAGTTCGTTGCGAAAGTGCCTCAAAGCTTCAAGCGTACCAGCTTCATCCTCGCCCATGAGGCGCGAATAGCCGACCACGTCGGCCGATACGATTGCCGCTAATCTGCGTTGAGTTCCCTCTGCCATGGAGCAGAGTGTAGCGGCCGGCGACAATGGAATCTATGTGCATCGTAAGCTATACGGGTTAGACTTGGACGGGCCGACAGCTTTGAAGCGCAAGGGAGGGTATGGCGATGACATCTGGCAACGGTATGGAAGGCGCGCTGGCGGGTTTGCGCGTGTTGGATCTTACGCAGTTCGAGGCGGGGCCCTCGTGCACCGAGGCCATGGGCTTCCTCGGCGCCGAGGTGGTGAAGCTGGAGAGCCCGGCCTCGGGCGACCAGGGTCGTTTCCGCAATCCCGGCAGCGACGAGGACAGCCATTATTTCCTCGAGTTCAATGCCAACAAGAAGAGCGTCACCTGCAACCTGAAGTCCGAGAAGGGTCTGGCGATGGCCAAGGAGATGGTCAAACAGGCGGACGTCTTCATCGAGAACTTCGCGCCTGGCGCCATCGAGCGGCTGGGGCTCGGCTATGACGTGGTGCGCGAGCTCAACCCGAAGATCATCTACGCCCAGGTGAAGGGCTACGCCCAGGACGGGCCGCACGCTGACTACCTCTCCTTTGATATGATCGGGCAGTCGGTGGGAGGGCTGTTATCGATCACCGGCGAGCGCGACGGCGTGCCGATCAAGCCTGGGCCAACCATCGGCGATACGGGCACCGGCATGCTGATGTGCATCTCGATCCTTTCGGCCTACATCCAGCGCATGCGCACAGGCAAGGGCCAGCGCATCCAGCTCGCCATGCAGGACGCGATGATCCAATACTCCCGCATTGCCTATGCGACCATGGCGGACACCGGCGAACCCAGTCCGCGCACCGGCAACAAGACCATCATCGGCGGCACCGCGCCGTCAGGCATCTTCCCCTGCAAGGGCGGCGGGCCGAACGATTACCTCTACATCTTGGCCAGCCGCGCCAACGAACAACACTGGCACCGCATCTGCGACGTGCTGGGCCGCCCGGAGCTGAAGGACGACGAGCGCTTCAACTCGCCCGCCAAGCGGTTCGAGAACGAGCCGGCGTTGGACGAGATCCTGACCGAATGGTCGATGACGCGCAGCAAGCGCGAGGCCTGGGAGGCATTGGGGCAGGCCGGCGTGCCCGCCGGCGCGGTGCTCGATACTGCGGAGCTCCACTCCGACCCCGACATGGAGGCCCGCGGCATCTTCCGCACCGTCGAGCATCCACAGAAGGGCGCATTCAAGATGCCGGCTTGGCCGGCCAAGCTGTCGGACTGCGACGTGCCGATGACTGCCGCCCCGTTGCTGGGCCAGCATTCCGAAGAGGTGCTGGTCCAGTGGCTCAACATGACGCCGTCCGACGTCGCCGCGCTACGCGACGAAGGCGTCATCTGATTGATGATCAGGCCATGCGGTAATTGACACCCTTCACATATTTGCGCGGCGTCCAGATGCAAATCTTACGAATGCCACGCGAACTGTTGCGGCTTTCGGGACGAGCTTTGTGAGATCACGATGTTGACCAGGGCAGGGCCGGGAAATGCCATCGCCTGTTCCAGCGCAGCCGGTATGTCCTTCGGGTCCTCGACAAAGAAGCCCTTGCCGCCAAAGTCCTCCATGACCTTGTCGTACCGCGCGCCGTAAATCAGCGCATTCGGCTTCATGTTCATCATTGGATCTTCCGGGATTTCCGGCATGCCTGGGCCGATGCCACCATTGTTGAGCACAACAATCTTGGCGGGCAGGTTGTATCGGGCTAGCGTCTCCATCTCCATACCGGAGAAGCCGATGGCCGAGTCGCCGGAGAGGTGGATGACCGGCCGGTCCGGATGCACGACGCAGGCGGCAATGGCGTGACCGAGGCCCACGCCCATGGTGCCGTAGGTGCCGGCGTTCAGGCAGGAGCGCGCGTCGGAGACCGGCAACTGGGTGAGCCCGATATCCATCGTGCCGGCACCCTCGGCGCTCAGGATCGCGTTCTCGGGCATCCATGCCGCAACGTCGCGCAAGGCCCGGTAATACCCGGCAGGCGCCGTATCATCGTTAAGTTGCCCTTGAATTGTGGAAACGTTTGCCGAGATCTTCTCGCCAAGTGCTGTGCGCCATGGCGTGTCCTTAGGATAGAACCACTGCCGCCCTTCGAGGGCCTGGTTCATCTGCCCCATGATCGCCTTGCCATCGCCGACGAGTGCCACTTCTGATGGTTTGTTATGCCCGATCTCTTCGGCAGAGATGTCGAGCTGAATGACCTTGACGTCGGGAGCGAACCGTGGCGGCAGGCCGAAGTGGAAAATCCAGTTGAACCGGGCGCCCATCAGGAAAATCACGTCAGCTTGCTGTAGCGCAAGGGTCCGCGCGGCCGAGGCCGCGAGCGGGTGGTCGTCTGGAATGACGCCTTTACCCATGGGCGAGCGCACGAACGGGATTTGTGTGCGGTCGATGAAATCGCGCACCTCATCTTCGGCGTGCGCCCACGCCATGCCCTTGCCGACCAGTACGAGCGGTCGCTCGGCACTTTCAAGTACGTCCAACGCTGCCTCAATGTTCTCTGCCGGTGCCACTGTACGCGGCGGCTCGGGCACGCGCTCAACCTGGACGATGTCGTCGAGGTCACATTCGCCGGAGATGATGTCATCCGGCATATCAAGATAGCAGGCACCTGGACGTCCATAAATCGAGTGCCGTGTTGCCATCTCGACGTAGTAAGGGATGCGCTGGACGCTTTCGATGCCGTGGGCAAACTTACAAAACGGCGTGGCGATATGTACCTGACGCTCTTCCTGGAATGCGCCCATGCCACCGCGGTATGTCTCCGAGGCGCCGCCAATCAGGATCATGGGCCAGCAGTTCTGCTGGGCATTCGCTAGACCTGCAAGGCCATGCACCACACCCGGACCCGTGACGACGACGCAGGCACCGGGGCGGCCGGTCATGTAGCCATAGGCTTGCGCGGCGTAGGAGGCGGCTTGCTCGTTGCGCATGCCTACGTACTTGATACCTTCCTCTTGTGCCGCTGCGGCAATCGGGCCAATCGGAAAGCCGACGACGCCGAATAGATGGTCGATGCCCTGCTGCTTGAGGCTCCTTGCTATCAAGGTCGCGCCACTGATCTTACCCATCTTATTCATCTCCCATAATTTGCTGTGATGTCGTCAGACTTTCCCAATCTGATCCTTGAAAAACCTCATCGTCAAGGGAGAGAACGCAATCTGCGCAGCTAACCAGAACGTGGTCACAGCGCTAATGCATCGTCAATCGTCCGGAGAGGGCATCTCGGATCTAGAACGCCTTCATCCGTTTCCTACGTACCAAGCCGACATTCGCCGCGACAAAGGACATGGTCCGCTTGTGTTGCTGTGGACGGCCCCACCCGCCAGCATCAAAGTGCCGAACATTAGTGTTCACTAACAGTCCGCTGATGGCACAGACCGATGGTCATGGACCTAAACGGCTACTTCCGCTTCTACCTCAGGTTCGAGCATCGCCAGCGGAAATGGCGATCCTCGACAATGACCCACAGCGCGCATCATGGAAAGCCGCCAGCAAAGAAAACGGCGGCCCGAAGACCACCGCTTTGAACAATATGCGCCATGGTAATCTGGCTTCGAGTTTCTCCCTACTTCATGCCGCGCCAAGGACGAATAGGGTTATGCGCTAGGCTGAACCGGCCTGTGGGGTAAAGCCGCCGATTGCGACCGCCCGCCGCCGTGGTGCGAAAGCTCAAAACCTCGGTAGCCGTCGGCGGTGATTTCCTCGCATAGCGCCACATATCGGTCGTAGCCGCCGAAATAAGGCATGAAGACGCGCTTCTTTCCAGGGATGTTGGCGCCGACGTACCAGGAATCGGCTCTTGGCATGAGCGTCGCCTCAGCTACCTCCCGGGTGTGCTCTACCCAAGCGGTCTGCGCCTGATCGCTCGCCTGGACCCGGTCGCGGCCTGTCCTCCCGAGATGGTCGATAAGGCCCATGATCCAATCGGTATGCTGTTCGAGCGCGACGATCATGTTGGCCTTCACGGAGGGACTGCCCGGACCGTTGATCATGAACAGGTTGGGCAATCCCGCAACCATGAGGCCAAGATATGTCGCCGGGCCGTCCGCCCAGGCTTTCTTTAGCGTGTAGCCGTCGGGGCCTTGGATGTCGATCGCAAGCAATGTCCCCGTCATCGCGTCGAAACCAGTGGCGAAAATGATGGCGTCCAGCTCATACTGCCCGTCGGCTGTCTTGATGCCGTTGGGCGTCAGCCGCTCGATGGGAGCCTGCTTCACGTCGACGAGCGTAACATTGTCGCGGTTGAACGTCTCGTAATAGTCCGTATCGATGGGCGGGCGTTTCGATCCAATTGGTAGATCCAGCGGCGGGCAGAGAAGCGTGGCCACCTTCGGGTCCTTGACGATCTCACGTATCTTGTCGCGGACGAAATCCGCCACCACGCGATTGGCTTGCTCGTCGATACCGACGTCTTTGTAGCTCGACAGCAGGGACTGGGGCATACCGCCCTCTTTCCAACGCTTCTCCAGAAAGGCACGGCGTTGTTCCGGCGTGTCTTCGTGGGGAAATTTTGTGGGCAGCGGGAACCCCGTCATGGCGGCGAAGGTGTGCCGGACCTCCTCGCGCCATTGGTCATGCCGGACCTGAAATTTGCGCTGCTCGTCGGGCGCCAATGGCCGGTTGCGAGCGGGCGCGGTGTAGTTCGGTGTGCGCTGGAAAACCGTCAGATGCTTCGCCTGCGCGGCAACGACCGGGATGGCCTGAATGCCCGTTGACCCCGTACCGACGATACCCACCCGCTTGCCGCTGAAGTCGACCTCCTCGTGCGGCCACATCGCGGTGTGGTACCAATCGCCACGGAAGTCGTCAAGGTCGGGAAACGGCGGCCGATAGGGCTTCGACAAGCTGCCCGTCGCCATGATGCAGTAGCGCGCCGACGCGATATCCCCCCGGTCGGTCCGCAGGGTCCATAGATTGTTCGCGTCGTCGAAACGCGCCGAGGTTACGCGCGTGTCGAACTTCACGTCGCGCCGCAGATCGAAGCGGTCCGCAACGTGGTTGATATAGCGCAGCAGCTCCGGCTGGGCAGCGAACTTCTCGGACCATTTCCACTCCCGCGCCAGTTCGTCGGAGAAGTGATAGCTGTATTGTGTGCTCTCCACGTCGACCCGTGCGCCAGGGTAGCGGTTCCAGTACCATGTCCCGCCGACACCGCTGCCGGCCTCGAAGGCAAGCGCGGTCAGCCCGCGTTGACGCAGGCAGTAGAGGATATAGAGCCCCGCCAGGCCCGCGCCGGCGACCAGGACGTCGACGTGCTCATGGGTATTTTTCATGTTGGGGCCGGTCATGGCGTCTCCCATCGATCAAGCTGACAATTATTTGGCCGTAGCTGTTTGGCGGCCCCGACCAAAAGGACATATACCAGTTCAAGGAATCAACAAATAATCTTAACAGTCGCCCGCCTCATTTCGTCATTGACCTTGATAGATCGCCGGGTCGTGAAGAGATCTTGGTGTCCAGACAACTCCATAATGACCTTGGCCGAGACGCCGGAATGAGCAAGTTTGGTGATGAAGCCTCGGCGACTAGGCGCCCGCCGCCTGCTGGCGTGCCTTCCTGTCCTCAAGCATAGCTGCCAACCTACGTTGAGTTCCTTCCGACATGAGGCGGAGTGTAGCTGCCGTGATCGGGAGAATCTATCTGCATGATAGATGGGGATTAATGACCGCCGGTGCTGCGGCGGGAGAGCCGGTGGTCCGGTGCCGGCTTGGGCGACCTGTCTACACACCCTCGATCGACAGATTGACCGCGAAAGGCCGGCCCGCTACTGATGTGCCGTGGCAGAATAATTTAAATGTTGATTGCATAGGACGCGTGGATCAATTCCAGCGCCTAGGGCAGGCATCATGGCTTAGAACGGCCGCTCGGAGGAACGTAGATCATACTAATGTTGAGAACCGGTTCGGGCGTGGCCCTCGTCGCGGGTTAGGGTCGCGAGCGAGGACTCTGTGCGGGCTTTTGCCTGGTTCCAGGACGCGAGCCACCCGAAGTATGGTAAATCCCGCTGAACGACTCTGCAGGCGCTTCTGGGGCGTAATCGTGTTTTCGACGATGCTCAAGCCCGGGCGATACCAATCCAGAATTTGAAACATTCACCTGCACATCAGACAACGGCGTCGGCATGGTCAATATCCTCCGACCTCGCTAAATTTATCGAAACCTATGGTAATATTCTGAAATCAGCCTTGCTTTAGGCTGCCGACGACCGCACGAAGGCCGGCAGCTCTGTACTCGCCAGGGGCCGGACATTGATATCACCGTCCCATTCGCCGCCCTTCTGGTTAATCGCCCGGGCTGGCATGACCCACAACTCGCCGGGAGGCCGGATCAGAAAAGCCAGATGATCGTAATCGAGATTGCCCCGGACACGGGCCCGTTCACGCAAGCGATACAGACGCCGACGAAGTTGGAACAAGGCCCGCACGGGAGACATCATGCCGTGAGTATCCGGCCGCAAGGCAATACCCGCTTCGGTCTGGGAGGCTTGGTCGAGAATTTCTAAAAGATTGGTCATGAAGAGCACCATGTGCAGTGACATTTTATAGATTAATTTATTTAACATTATTTTTATGTTAAATAAACCTCGGCATAGGCGGAGACAAAAATAGCGACCACGAAATGGCGATGGCGGGTACGGACGGTGGGCATCGTCCGTAGGCGAGAACAGCTTGTTGTGATCAACCATGCTTATGATGCATTAAGATAATCCCAGAAACTTGCCACTTATAGGACCCAAGTATTGGGGCGCCGACCACCGTTCGTAATGCATCTTTTGGGCATTATGGGGGTTGCCGCTATGATGCATTAAGAGCTCGGGATATCTATCCAGCCCGCCGTGCCAGCATCAATGATCTTCGCGTTGAAGCCTTGATCAGTCAGTGTTCGTCAAACGGACGCGGTTGATGTCGCTGGTCAGAGCCTCGAGTCTATGAGCTCCAAGAGTTCGGTTCGGACCGTCTGCCAATCTTGGGCGAGGTCCAAGGTACACACGCTGATCCGATGTCCCCCGAGCTTGTAATCTAGCCTGATCGAAGTGCGGACAGCTGGGTAGAGCAACATCCCCGAAGCCGCAACATCCGGCCCATCCCGCGCCTCTAGATTCTTGAGGTATGCGAACACCTGGTAAAGATGCCCCGACCGGACCCGCTCCTTACCGAAATACGTTGTCATTGCCTCAGCGTAGTACTTAGTTTCGATAACGAGGGTGGAATCTGCGCTGCGCACTGAAATGTCGGTCTCCATCTGGGGCAGGTAGTCCAAGCTGCCGTCTGCTACCCAGTCCAGGGCCCACTGAATGTTCTCCTTCCGTACGTCTAGTTCGGGCCGCTCGTGGCGCAAGAAGTTCTGCGCAAAGCTCTCGAAAAGCCGCGCCATGCGTTTCTCGTCCCTGAGGAAATCCCGAAAGCGATAGTCCCCGGTGGCCTCATCCACGAGCCAGGACGAAACCACCAGCTCGCAGACATTTATCAAGAAGCGATAGAACCGCGCGTTGCTGTGCAGCTGAATTGACCGAAACGTCAGACGAGTTAGGGGGACGGGGTCAACGCCTCGGAGGTCGCGGCAAAGGCCTAACAGCTGCGCCCGCATGTCCTTGTCCAGGCTGGGGACCCCTGCTAGGTGGCGCAGCGTTGCCTTGATTACACGATTGGGCCAGGTATTCTCCGTAAGCTCGTCGTAGCCCTTCCCGAGATTAGCGTGATCCTCGGCAATACGCTGGTTGACCGTCGTAAGGCGGTTAATAACTCGCTCCAAGAATTGCTCATCAGTGCCTCGGCCGATCAACAAATCCCTAAACTGGTCTGTTTCAAAGCTTGGCTCGAGGTCGACGAACCCAAAACGCCGGCGGAGGGCGTAATCCACCATCGCCAAGGACCGGTCCGCTGTGTTCATGAGCCCGACCAAATAGAGGTTTTCAGGGATCGAAAACCGCTCATCTGGCCCATTGCTGTATGCCAGTGGAATCTCCCAATCTTCGCCCCGTTTGTTCCTTTTCCGCCTTCTGGCGAATACGGTGCAGTTCTTGATCGATCGCGATGGGGTTAAGTTTTTTGACTTCTGAAATAGGCTTTTGCGTGAAAGCGGCCACGATGGCCCGGCGATCGGTACCCCCAAATATCCGCTCGAAGTCATCCGGGAAAAGCAAGAAAAGGAGCATATGTCGAAGCTGACGGGTGTCGGCTTCAGGAATATTCGAGAGCCACTCGGCGAACGCCCAACCTTTGAGGCAGAAGTGCCGATAGTACTGTTGACATATGCCGCTCAAGGTATTGGTACAAAACTTCTCGGTAATCCTGACACGCCCCCGGCTTCGGAGCCAGTTGTTAGTCTAGACTGTCTGGCAAGTGGCAAGTAGTTCGCAGCTAGGCGTTCCAATTCTTCGCTTTGGTCCCAGCTTCGAATATAAAATTGGCAAAGACAAAATCCGACACTTCGGTTCTACACACCCTTGGTCGGCAGATCGGTCGGGATTCACCCGCCGGCTAGCGCAGGGTAGCCACAAAACAATATTTTCTCATGGTGCGCATTGGTGCTCGAAAACTGCTCTCCTGCAATCCATTCGATTTTTGTCGGCGGAGATCCTGATAGGAAAACCGATACCATCGTAATCTTTGGCAACTGGCCTAATAAGGGCACGCCCGTCAGGTTGGGGCGCTAGAGGTGGCGCCAGAAGGCCATTCTTCGTCTTCCAGGACCCCGGCCCATATTTGGAGAGATTTCCTCTGACGGGACTCCTGTGGCGAACCAGACGTTCATACACTATTTCGCTGGCCGGCCGGGCCGAACTACCCAGCCCCACAAGCACGCAGTTTCTGGTCCACCTGCACACATGCGGTTTCCGCCACGATGACCTCTGCCGCCGCCGTGTTGGGCGCAGCCAATGGGGAGAAATTAGATCCCGGCCATCGCCTTAGGGCCCATTTCAGAAATTCAATCTCTTCCGGACTGAACTCCTCGAACACGCCGTATTCGGGCTCTTTCTTTCGCGCATTATCAATGGTGGATCGTTTCGTGGGCCAACCGGCGTCGGTCATGGCATTGGCCAGGTCAATAATCCGTTCGCCGCCAGATCGACCTTTTCCAGCTGGCCCGGGCAGGCCTAGTTCCCGGTGCATCCAGGACCGGAGAATGGTTGTTATCAACGGCGAACGGCCACCGCGTGTCTTAGCCGCCGTTTTGACGGGGCGTGACTTCGCCCAGGCCTCATAGTTGGAATAGTCTTCCTCGGTCCGCAACACACTGTTCGTGCTTCGCTTCCATTGTTCTAGGGCATCGCGGGCAGCGAGGAAATCGTCGATAGTTTCCCATGGCGACGTCGAGAATGCCAAAACGCCTTCGCGGCTGGTGATGTTCCCCGGCCTGCGCTTCATGTCGTAGTCAAGGTTCACGCGGCTATTGCGCTCAACATCGATGAGATCGCTATCGCTCAGCCACTGGGTCCGGAGGTCGATGCGTACACGATGATGGTGACGCAAGTCATAATGCCGGTTCTTGTAAATGTCGCACCAGCGCAAAGTTTCCTGCCACCGCGCGGCGCGGCGCGCTACCTCCATCGCCTTCGGGGTGTCGTCAGTCGGATTTGGTATTGGCGGGTCTTCGAGCTTCTGGCCTGCCTTGGCAATAATGGGATCTGAGTCTTCGGTGGCGCCGAGCGCTTTCGAGGTGAATGTACCCCGCGTTTTCGGGATTACGACCTGACCAACCCGGCCCTTGATTTCCAAGATACTGGGATCGCCATCAACGTCCTGCCGCAGCGTGGCGAAGAAGGCGCTGACAGGCCCTGAGGCAGCAAGATCACTTTGCGTCGCGGTGGTCAGCAATCCGTCGGTGGTAGCGCTATACACAGCCTTGTCGGACGGCACAGAGGCTATTAGTTCGGCCAATACACCGCGCACCAAACCGGTCGTGAAAGCAGCGAGCGCGGCGTTGGTGATGGCCGACGGCGGCAAGGTGGTCATTTCACCCTTACGAATGTCGAATACTCGCTTGCCGTGACTACCGCCGTACTGGGGATCCGCTGGTCTCATTTGGGCCACACCCTGGGCGACCTTGCCATAAAGGGCATTGCCGATTTCTTTGGCGGTGCGCTCAGGGGCGGATTTGTTTTTGTAACCATTTCGAAAAGAGACAATGTTCATGGTGAATTCTAGAAATGGCCGTCGACAATCAAGCCACGGCACATACACACCGCGTTCCACAGTGATGGCGGCGCCGAGCCTTTGGGCAACATGCAGTTCGGGTCCCGTTGCACAAGAAATACCCTTGCGCGGAAACATCAGACCCGCATCGCCCGCCCGCACGGGCAGGCAAGGATACAATGCTTCCAATGGGAATTCGAATTTGACCCGGGCAAAACCCATGCCCTCGGCGCCTAGATCGGCCAGAATACCCAGATCCGCTGTGTCTATCGTCTGGTCCCAATCCGGCATTCTTATTGCTGCCATAGCGGTGGTGTAGGCGCCCTTGATATCGATGTCAGTGATGTCGCCTTCCGGCGTGAAGCCGTGGAAATAGGCTTCGTTCCGGCCGCCGTGGTAGCAATCCGCATAGAAACTTTCGCGGTCGCAATAGGCGGCGATCTTTTGTCGCTTCGTGTTGCGGCGCCCATTGATCATGGTTGGGACTTTTTCGATGCCGAGAAGATTATCAAGCGGTAAGCCTGAGATCTGGCAATCGGCACGAAATTTTGCCACTCCAGCCGCCCCAAGCGTTGCAGGTGGATTTGCACCTACTTCCAGGCCCAAATCATCTTTGAAAAGCTCTAATACCTTTATCAACCATGCCGCCGATACCTCGGCATCACGGACAGCATATTCCTCAAACAGGATTGGATCATCAGCCAGCAATTGCGACATGTTTTGGATAGTGCCGGGCGGCAGATCGATTTTCGGAAACTGCAAGAGCTCACCCAGGGCCGCCAAGCTCTGATATCCGCCCGGCGCTAACAGCATGGTATCGAAAAGGCGGACCATGACGAAAAAAGGCCTCCCCGTGATCGTATACAGGTTCCTTTTTGTTGGCCTGGTGATCGTGGCGTAGGTTCGACGGACGGCGTCTATGCTTCGCTTAAGTTTCTTGAAATCTCGAAAACCCGGCAGGTCGGCTCGAGAAAAATGGCAACAAGCCAAAACTCGACCTGGCGGCCCGTCAATCAGCCCTGCATCAGTGGCGTACTGGATTACCCGGGCAAGAAAACCATTGAATTCCGGACGGTGTTTTCGCGTCTTGCCACTGGTAAAAATGATGCCGCTAATGCGGTTCTCGAAATCATCGGGATCGGCAACGCTGAACGTATAACAAAGAACCCAGTTGTCGGGTTGGTCGTCGGGCAGTTCAATTTCCTCATCCGTGCCCGCCTGATATTCGGTGTCGATACCGATCACCAACGTCGCGCCGGCCGGGAGGCGGCGTTTTACCGATTTGAATGTGATGCGACCGGACAAGGTGGGCATGGCCTGTCGATTTCACATCTAATCGTGGTTGCCGGATACAGCCGTTGACGCCGTTATGGCTTGGCGCCAACAGGCCGGTATCCGCGAACCTGCGGTGTGGGAAAATCCTTGCCGCGATGGGTAATATCGATTTCGATTTCGACGCCCGTGAGCGTCTCCGCAATTTCGTCACCGTTTTTAAAACTTAAGCCTAGATTTGCCGCCGACAATAACTTGTTCACGCGGGAAAAATCTGCGGCGATCCGCGAAACGTGGCGGCTACCCTGTGGGGCGTCGATGCAAAACCAAGGCTCAACACGATGGCCGGACGCGGTATCAAAGGCAACCATAAGCCAGGTGGCATCCATGGTTTCGTTTACGCGGGCTTCAGCTGCCGTCGCGCATTGCCAACCGATTTTGGGGATCCGGTCGGCATGGGCTTCGGCGCCAAAATCAAAAATTGAATTAGCCATTTTTGGGCTCCATATTGTCGGAAGTGGATATGCGAAGTCGGGCTGCGATGAAGGCGTCGATATCGCTTTTCCGGTACCGAACGGTCCTGCGATTGGTGAGGCAGACATAACGCGGCCCACCGCCCCGGAGACGCCATGCCTCCAAGGTTCTCGGCGAAACCGCCAGCAGGAGCGCTGCATCCTCGGTCGTGATCAAATTTTCAGGTGGTTCAATCTGTACGATGTCGTCCATATTTCATCTCCTTTCCCCGATGGGATGTTGAGATGACATACGAGCGAACGGCCGTCATTACGACGAACATAAACATGGGAGATCGAACGGATTTATGTCGCGCTAGTCTTTGCTCTCGTTTTGCTCGAAGAACCCTTCGCTTCGTAGCCGAAGGATTTTTCGCCGCAACGCCCGATCGCTCTGAGAAGGCAGACAAATCGGTCGAACCAGCGTTAGGAAATTAAAGAAAGGCGTAACTCCTGTATTCGGCCTTGGGTCGAAAAGAGGTTTGCCACTTATGGATACATACAACCCCGCAACTGATTTGATGAAATCGTCCATCGGCTGCATAGTTGGGCGGCCCTGTTCGCGCTGGAGGGGATCGGTATGGATTGCTTCTTCAAGCACCCGCAATCGATTGATTACATCGTCTGGTCCACCGAGACCCCTTTTTCTAAATTCGGCCTGAAGCCAAATATCCGCTGTTAACGAAAGCTCCTTTAGGGCAGCAATGAGCTCTGAAACAGGCCCTTCCAGCTGTTCCAATTCGTCGATTGCATGGTTGAAGGATTCCTTGTCATCAAAAATGTGATCCTTGTCCGACACCGCGACACAAGCGGTCGCCGCATGACCGACTAGAATCTTCAACGCTTCTGTGGCGCTCAATGCATTTGGCTGGCTATCATGGCTTTGAACGAGTTTGGTCAGCTCGGCCCAGATTTTCCGAGTTTGATCTTCAGGGTAGAGCTCAACTGTTTTGTTCTCTGCAGACATGGGACATCATTTGCAATCGGTTCCGGCCTGGAAATCGGCTAATGGCGATCAAAATAATTACCGACCTTCTATCAGCCGGTCAATTTTCTCGCCGAAGCCCGTCGTCGCGGCCTTCAACGGCGCGTCCTGTAGGTGGGCGTATCGATGAGTGGTCTGCGCCTGGGTATGGCCCATCAGCCGCCCTATCACGGTCAGCGGCAGGTTGGCCGACGCCAGGTGGGAGGCAAAGGTATGGCGGAGATCATGCAGGCGAACATTCTCCAGCCCCGCTTCGCGAAGGACGCTTTGCCAGAACTTTTTGATATCCTGCAGCGGCTTGCCGGGCGCATCGCCAGGGAACAGATATATGGCGTCGGCCTCGGCCTCGGCGCGCATGGCGATCAACAGACGCACGGCGGCGTCAGACACCGTTTGCGGGCACGCGCCCAGCCAGCGCTCTGATAACGGCGGCAACACGCTTGTCAAAGACGGTTTCGGCAACGGACATGTTCGGCTCGACGCTGACGCCAACCGGCGGACCCAGCATATCCATATTGATGACCTGGTTGCCTTTTATCTGGACCTGCTCAATCAACCGGATGCCAAGATCGACAGCACAATTGAAGTTTCCGCCAACGGCTGGGCGCATGGCGAAACGATGATCACGGAGCGAACGGGTCCAGAGTAGCGCCTCGATTAGCGCGCGCGCCGCGCAAACCAACCGCCATTCCATCTATTCGAGACTAAGCTCCCGATAGCCCTTGGCCGCGACTTCGTCGCACCATTCGCGGTATTCCGGCGCGGTGCCGCTATAGCGGACCAGCGTTCGGGTTTGCTTGCCTTCCACGTTCATGTTCACGCCGGTCATCCATGAGTCGATTTCGTTGGACAACAGGCCCTCGGCTTTTTGCCGGACGAAGCCGTTCCATTGCGCCACCGCCTCCGGCCGCGCAGCCGCCACGGTCAACTCGCCATCATTCATGTGGCCGATCAGATCACGGACCCATTCAACATTGTATTCGATGCTGCGCGGATTGTTGCCGAGGGCCGCATGCGGACCCATCACCATGAACATGTTGGGGAAACCCTCGACCATCACGCCGACAAAGGATGTCGGTCCGCCCTGCCATGCCTCCTGCAACTTGCGGCCGCCGGCACCGGTGATGTCGATGCGGTCGAAACTGCCGGTAACCGCATCAAAACCAGTCGCATAAATGATGATGTCGAATTCATAATCGGCGGCGCTGGTTTGGATGCCGGCCGGTGTTATACGCTCGATCGGCGTCTCCAGCATGCTGACCAGTTCCACGTTCGATTGATTGTAGACTTCGTAGTAATGAGTCTCCTGCGGCACCCGGCGGGTACCGAAGCCGTGATCCTTCGGGATCAGCATTTCCGCGGTTTCCGGATCATCTACCCGGCCACGGATCTTGTCGGCGACAAATTCGGAAATCAGCCTGTTGGCCTCCCGGTCCGTCAGCATGTCGCGGAAGTTACCCTGCCAGATGCCAAAACCCGGCCCGGCATAAAGTTCTTCCCAAAAGGCGTTGCGCTCCTCCTCGGTAACTTCGAAGGTACCGCGCGGATCGACCGTATGGACGAAGCAGGCGGCGGTTTCGCGGCAGCGTTGGAACAATTCCGGATAGCCCGCCCGGATCTTCGCCATTTCCTCCCCATCGATTTTCCGGTTGTGCAACGGCGTGCACCAGTTGGGCCGGCGCTGAAAGACGGTCAGATGTTCAGCCGACTTGGCCACTTCCTGTATGGCCTGAACGCCGCTGGCACCGGTGCCGATGACGGCGACCCGCTTGCCCTTGAAGCTGATCGTCTCCTTTGGCCAAAGTCCGGTATGAAACGACTGGCCCCGAAAATCCGGCACGCCTTGAAAGCGCGGCATGGTCGGTGCCGACAACGGCCCCAGCGCGGTGATCATGAAACGCGCGCGGTGCAGGCTGCCATCTTCAAGCGTGATGCTCCAGGCACGATTGCCATCGTCATACGTGGCCGAACGGACACGGCTGGAGAACTGGATATCCCGGCGCAGGTCGAACTTGTCGGCGACATAATTGAGATAACGTTCGATTTCCGGCTGGGATGAGAAATGTTCGCTCCAATCCCATTCATCAAGCAGCTCCTGAGAGAAGGAATAACCGTAGGAGTAGCTCTCGGAATCAAAGCGGGCGCCGGGATAGCGGTTCCAATACCAGGTGCCGCCGACGCCGGTTCCGGCCTCGAACACACGCACGCGCAGACCCAGTTCGCGCAACCGGTAAATCAGATACATGCCCGACATCCCCGCCCCGATCACGATGACATCATGGTCGAGGCCCGGAACATCGCCTGACGCTTCATTGGCTTGCCGGTCGGTGTCGTTGGATACAGTCATTTGTTGTTTTATCCCCCTATATGGCGACTTGAATTTGTTTGCTCACGCGCCGCCCCTTTCGCCTAGCATAACGGCGCGATGAGGCAATGTCAGTTACTGCGAAAGAGCGAACGGCGGCAGGGGTTAAGGCAGGGTTTTCCTGGACCGGAAAGAGGCGCTATGCTGGCCGCCACCTCTTGCATTGCGGGAACCTGTCCTATGGCAAAGCGCCGCTGGTTTTACATGTCCGGCACAACGTTTGAAGTGGCAAGAGCAGCTTGTGAGGAATTGCAGGCCGCGCAGGGCACCGGCCGGGATTTACGGGTAATCTGGAACGACGAACATACCGCCTGTCTGGTCTGCCTTGATGGCGCGTCGAAGGATTGGCGCAGGCCGCATCGCTGGATTGATGATTGTGTGGAAGTACATTGCCGAACCTCGTATCCGGGCCTCTCGCATATCGCCGTGGACGGCAACTGGCAACAGCCCACGGCGCATCCGGAAACCAGCGTCAAGGGCGGCGAGCCGTTTTGGGACGAAGAGAACTGGCAGTAACGCTGCAAAGACCGCTGGAGAGGCGAAACCAATCCGTGACGCGTTCTAAAAATACGGCTCCGTCCATTCCAACTCCTTGGGGCCGAGTTGCTTTTGGATGCAGCGTGCCGCCGCGAAGCCGGCTATTTCGCCGGTTTGTGTACACCAGGGAAAATTGCGCATGACCATGAAGATGGTTTCATAGGTGAACGAAAGTGAGGCGCCGGTCAGAATGAGATTATTGATATTCTTGGGCAAAAAACTCTTGAACGACACTTCGAACGTATATTGCCGATAACCGTCCCAGAAAAATGTTTTTGTCATCGGCTTGGTCACGGCATCACGGAATTGTCTGCCATCTCGGACATCATCAAGGCAGAAGACATGCTCGCCAATGGGATGACGGCCATCGCGCACGCCAACGAAACGGCCAATACCGGCAATTGATGCGTCCTCGAATCCCGGCACATATTTTTTCAGAAATTTGGCCTCGGCATTGATGAAACCACGCAGCAGCCGCGTTGCCCTGGCTTGATCCGGACCATTGCTGTCCATATGAAGCGCCAGATCGTAGGGCACGTTCTGCCATAGAACATAGGTGCCGTCGGCGGCAATGGGGCTCAGATCCAGGGTCGGATGGCCGATGTAGCCATCGCCATATACACCCGTGCCACCCATGCGCGGACGATAAAGTCCCTCAGGCAGATCGCCGGCGGCATGGGCTTCGGCAATGACTTTTGCCAACAGTGGGTCATTGGATTGTTCCTGATGACGCACTAATGCTTGAAGGTCGACACCAGCCATGGTCCACAGCAGACCGCCAGGAATAGGCCGATTGACGCCATCCCAATCCGCGCCCGCCGGCTGCCCGCCGCCGCCGGGTACAAACGGCGCACCGGCGCAAGCGGCCAGCTGCCCCGTCCCCGAGCCTTCGATGAAAATACGCCCCGCTATGGCAAAACGGCCGCTGGCGTTCTCTACGATGACCGCTCGAATACGGTCATCACCGGGGCCCGGTTCCACGATGCAGTCAACAAATGCGGTGCCGTAAAGCGCTCTAACGCCCGCCTCGTGAAGCATCTCGGTCATGACGCAACCGGCGCCCTCGGGATTGAAGGTCAGGCGGGTAAACGCGCTTCCTGCTTCCATCATGCGTTCATAGTGCGACAGTGGATTGCCGGCCCAATTGGGATGGCTTTTTTCATTGGCGGCATAAATGTAGCCTTCGCGGGCAAAGCGCTGCATCAGTTCGGTATGAATCCCGCCCACGCCTTCGTTGGCGGCGCCCTGCAATCCCGAGGTGTGAACACCACCGGGCATATCGAATTTTTCCACCACAACAACGCTGACGCCCATCCGCGCCGCCTGCAGCGCCGCGGCAAAGCCGCCGGGACCAGCGCCGACGACGACGACGTCCGCCTCATATGCCACCGGGATTGCCCCGGCGGAGACCTCCTCGGACCTTGTCTCGCTCACTTCCACCCCCGTTTTTCTTGGCGCCACAAGCTTCAGTTTGACATCATACATGGATTGTATGCACAGAAGTCGCTGGAGAAAGAGGATGATCAAGCTTGGGCTTTACAGTTCAGTCGCCAACCCGCCGCGCGGCGAAAATCTCGACCGTTGCGTCCAGGAAGCAATCGCCGAGGCGGAACTTGCCGAAGATTGTGGCTTCCATGGTTTCTTCTTTGGCGAGCATCATCAGGACAGGGACGGCTTTCTACCCTCGCCGCTGATTGTCGCCAGCGCGGTCGCGGCGCGCACCAAACGTATTCAGATCGGCACCTCGGTCGTACTGCTGCCGCTGCATCATCCGCTGCGCGTGGCCGAGGACGTGGTCACTTTGGATATCGTTTCGGGCGGACGGTCCGTGCTCGGCGTTGGGCTGGCCTATCAGGAAGCGGATTTCCGCGCCTTTGGCATTGAGAAGCGGCATCGTGTGGGACGCTTCGAGGAAGCGATCGAAATTCTGAAGAAATCCTGGTCTGGCGAGAGCTTCAGCCACGAAGGCAGGCATTTCACTATCGAGGACGTAAGGGTCCTACCCAAACCAATACAGCAACCGAGGCCACCCCTTTGGATCGGTGCCTGGGTCCCACCGGCGATCGAACGCGCGGCACGCCTGGGCGACGCCCTGGTAATGAGCCCAAGCATGCCCCTGGGCCCAACGCTGGAGGTCGCGGCGCATTATCGCGCCGCCGCCAAGGCCGTCGGCAAAAAACCGGAATTGGTCCTGATGCGTGATGCCTGGGTTGCCGACAGCCTGGAAGACGCCGCCCGGGTTTATGGGCCGGAGGCGATGGCCGCCTACAAATACTATTGGCGCAATGGTGCCGAGGCGTTCAAGGACGTCACCTCGGAAGATGCCTTTGAATTTGAAAGTATGTGGAAAGACCGGATCATTACAGGCTCGCCCGAGGCATGCATTGCCGAGTTCAACCGCTGGAGTGAAGCGGTCGGCACCACGTATTTCCTGCTTCGCCTTCGCCATGCCCATTCGGGTGGTCCGTCACACAAGGAGATCATGCGGACGATCGAACGTTTCGGCCGCGACGTAATCCCCACCTTGAAAAAACATAGCGCAGTTTCGTTCGAGAAAAATTGCCCACATAATTTGCTCGGGCAAAATAGCATGGTACGCGCCTCCCAGCGGCGTTAAACTTCCAGCAAGCTTGCGAAACGGGGAATGTGGGCTGATGGAATCCCGCTCTGGGCTCGCTCTGGGCCCTCGCCGGGACTGTAATACAAAGGGAAAGAGATGAGCCTGCATAAGCGTGTTTTGATCGCCAACCGTGGCGAAATAGCCATCCGTATTGCCAAGGCCGCCAAGGCATTGGGCATGGAATCCGTCGCCGTGCACGCGCCGGTCGATGCATTGTCACTACACACCCGGCTGACGACCCAGGCCCAGGCGATCGGCCAGGACGGCAACCAGGATGCCGTGTCCGCCTATCTGGATGGCGCCGCGCTGATCAAAATCGCCAAAGAACTGCACTGCGACTGCATTCATCCCGGCTATGGCTTTCTATCCGAGAATGCCAACTTCGCGACCATGTGCGCGGCCGAGGATATTACCTTTATCGGGCCTTCCGCCTCTGCCCTGCAGCTGTTTGGCGACAAGGTCACGGCGCGGGCATTAGCACAATCTTGTGGCATTCCCGTCGTCTCGGGCAGCACGGCGGCGCTCAATTCCGCCAGTGAAGCACGGGAAATCGCCCACGGCATCGGCTATCCCGTCATGTTGAAGGCGGCGGCGGGCGGTGGCGGCCGCGGCATGCGCGCGGTGGCCTCGGACGATGAATTGACGGATGCCTTTGAACGCTGCCAGAGCGAGGCGGCGGCGGCCTTCGGCGATGGTTCGATCTTCATTGAAAAGCTGGTCGAGCGGCCCCGCCACATCGAAGTGCAGATCCTTGCGGATACCCAGGGCCAGACAGTGCATCTGCACGAGCGCGACTGCTCGGTGCAGATCCGCAATCAAAAAGTGATCGAGATCGCACCCGCCGCCGGCCTTGATCCGACGCTCAGGCAAAACATGCTGGATGATGCCATCAAGCTGGCCAAGGCGGCCGACTACGTCAATGCAGGCACCGTCGAGTTTCTGGTCTCGCCCGAAAGCGGTGATTACTACTTCATCGAATGCAATCCCCGCATCCAGGTGGAACACACGGTCACCGAACAGGTCACCGGCATCGACCTGGTGGAAGCACAATTCCACATCGCGGGCGGGGCCACGCTGGCATCCCTCGGCCTAGGGGACCAAGGCGCGGTCGGCGCGGCCAGGGGATATGCGGTTCAAGCCCGTGTCGTAGCCCAGGGCAGCGGTACTATAACCGGCTATAAGGAGCCGTCGGGCCCCGGCATCCGCGTCGATGCCTGCGGCTATCTCGGCTATACGCCGCCGCCGCAATTCGATCCCCTGCTGGCCAAGCTCATATGCACGGCCAGTTCCGGCGGCACCCTGGTGGCGGCGGTGGAACGGACCCTGGCCGCGCTGGATGAATTCCACATTGGCGGGCTGCCGACCAACCTGGCGCAGCTCCAGGCCATCCTGGAAAAGCCGGAGGTCGGCGGCGGCGATGCCAGAACCTCGTTGATGGCCGAGCATTCGGAACTCTCTGACATGGCCGCGCAACAAACGGGCGGCGAAGCGGTCAGCTTCCTGGAACAGCAGGCCGCGACGCTCATTGGGCCGGGCGCCGGACAGGCGCGGACGCAGTTTGAATCCAACCTGCCGCCCCTGGAAGTCGCCGGCAACGCAACGGGCCTGGAATGCCCCATGGCGGGCAGCGTTCTGGAATTGTCCCTACAAGAAGGCGCGCGGGTCAAAGCCGGCGATACCCTGCTTGTCATCTCCGCCATGAAGATGGAGGCCGCGGTCGCCGCGCCTTGCTCGGGCACCATCACGGCGCTGCAATCCCTACGCGAGGGCGACAACGTGGCAGCGGGACAAGTGGTTGCCGAGATTACGCCGGATGCGGGTGATGCGGAACGGGACCTGGCAGAGCGGGATATCAACGAAACCTGGACGCCGATGCTGGAAGAGGTGAAAGCCCTGCAGCAATTGGCGCATGACCGCCTGGCGCCCGGTTCCGACGATCCCGGCGTCGTTCGGCAACGCTCCCGCGATAAACTGACCTGCCGGGAACGCATTTCCCTGCTTTTGGATGAAGGCTCATTTCGTGAGGTCGGCAGTCTTGCCGGTTTCGCCACCTATGACGAAGACGGCAACGTTGCCGCCTTCACGCCCGCCAACCATGTGGGCGGCTGGGGTACCATTGCCGGGCGCACGGCGATCGTCTGCGCCGACGATTTCACCTCGCGCGGTGGCCACGCGGACGGCGCCATCGGCTCCAAAAGCCGTTATCTGGATCAGTTGTCCCTGGAACTGAACGCACCTTCGATCAGATTGCTTGACGGCTCGTCAGGGGGCGGCAGCGTCGCCACCATGGTGCCGCAACAGCAGCAATCGGGCGCCAGTGATGCTCAGGAAAGCAGCGGCGCCATCAAGGCGGGCCGGCCCCGGGTAACGGGCGGCGGCGGTTCTTTCCTGCCTGGCGAGTTGGGCAGCGCCGTCTACACCGAGCAGCTATCCACGGTGCCCGTCGTCAACATGCTGCTGGGCAGCGTCGTCGGCATCGGCGCGGCGAAAGCCGTCCTTGGCCATTTCTCGGTCATGGTCCGCGATATCTCGCAGCTGTTTGTCGCCGGCCCCCCGGTTGTCAGCCACGCCATGGGATACGACATTACCAAGGAAGAACTTGGCGATTGGCGCATCCACTGCACCAACGGTTCCGTCGATAATCTGGCCGAGAGCGAGGACGAGGCGGTGGAGGTAACCCGCCGCTTTCTCTCCTACCTGCCATCCAGTGTCTACGAGACGCCGCCGGTTCTGCCGCCGAACCCAAATGATCCCCATGACCGGCGCGAGGAAGAACTGTTCACGCTTATTCCGCGCAGCCGCACATCAACCTTTGATATGCGCAAGGCTATCCGATTGCTGGCCGACAAGGATTCGTTTTTCGAGATCGGATCGCTTTGGGGCACGGATCAGATCACCGGCTTTGTCCGCTTCAACGGGCATCCACTTGGTGTCATCGCCTCCGACAGTCGGCACGTCAATGGCGGCGCCTTGACGGCGGATGGCTGCGATAAACTGCGGCGCCATATCGACCTGTGCGACGTCTTCCATATCCCGATCCTCAATCTGGTCGACAACCCTGGTTTTGCGGTTGGCCTTGAGCATGAGATCGCGGGTACCATCCGCAAGGGTGGTGAGTGGATGGTGGCCTTCGCGCAAATCAAGGTGCCTATTTTCACGGTCATTGCCCGGCGCAGCTTTGGCGTCGCGGGCAACAACTATGCCACGCCCCTGGCCCGGCCGTCCGTCCGCGTCGCCTGGCCCGCCGCCGACACGGGTGGCATTCCACCCGAAGGCGGCATCGAAGCCGCCTATAAGCGCCAGTTGGCGGAGGCCGAGGACCCTGTCGCACTGCGGGCGGAAATCAACGAGCGCATCGAAAGCGCCCGCGGCCCCGTCGGCCCCCTCAATAAATTCCAGATCGAGGAAATGGTCGACCCCAGGGATACCCGCCGCTTGATCTGTGAATGGGTGGGGACCGCCTATCAAATAATCGCGCAGCCGGGCCGCCTTGGCCCCCGCGCATTGCAATTCAGACCCTAGATGGAGCTCTATTAATGAACCAACCAACAGATTACGTGCCGCCCAAGGTTTGGCAATGGGACAAGGAGAACGGTGGCCAGTTTGCCAATATCAACCGGCCGACGGCGGGTGCGACCCACGAAAAGGCGCTGCCCGTGGGCAAGCACCCCATGCAGCTGTATTCCCTGGGCACGCCGAATGGCGTCAAAGTCACGATCCTGTTGGAAGAGCTGCTGGCGCTTGGACATAGTGGCGCCGAGTACGATGCCTGGTTCATAAATATCGGCGATGGAGATCAATTCGGCAGCGGCTTTGTCGAGGCGAACCCGCATTCCAAGATCACCGCGTTGATGGATCACAGCGGGCCAACGCCGGTTCGGGTTTTTGAATCCGGCGCCATCATGGTGCATCTGGCGGAAAAATT
>CAYWYB010000037.1:480-24224 GCA_964462145.1 uncultured Rhodospirillaceae bacterium | reverse complement strand
GTTCCATTTCGTGGCCGATGGTCACCAGGTTGAAATAGCCCACGCCGGCGACTACGGCGAGAATGACCAGTACGGAGGCAAAGCCCAGCAGGATTTTCGTCCTGACCTTGATGCTGCTGATGAAGCCTGCTTTATGTGTTTCGTTTTCAGTGCTCATGATTACTTTCCTCAAAGATTCCGTAGATGCGCCTTGCCCCCAGATGCGACGAATGTTTTAGGGTTTAGCCGCTCTTCAAAAGCAAACGGCGATGCAGACCTTGTTGCCCGCGTTCATTTCGCCCCAATGACCGGGACCGGTATCGCCGCCATAGCTCCAATGGGCGCTGTTATGACCAGGCGATTTGGCCGCCTTGGCCGCGCCGTGGCCGGCCTCCTTCTTGCCCGAGGCCAGGGCCGAAGCCACCGACATGCATGTCGGGCAGGCCGCCGCCGTGCTGGCCATATATTTCAAGACGGACCGGCGGCTGAATGCGGATTTATTTAGTTGATTTGACATGGCATCCTCCTATTTGCGTCATGTCTTATGCATTTATTCGTATTTTGAACAGGCCTAAAGATATATGCTAAAAAGCATAATATATGCTTAAAGCTATTTAGACGCGCTATAGATGAATTTAGGCCGTTTGACTTAACGAATTATGTAATACTGTCTACATTGCGTCGAAATACGGACATAAAATTGTTGTAATTATATTGCAGTAAATGGCGTAATTCGTGCCATTTTATTACATGGCATCAAGGCGCTGCTGATCGTGGGAAGAAGCGGTCTTATTATCTATGGCATGGAAAATTTGGTCGTTGCCGCAAAGCGGCATCCGTACGGTGCCCGTCAGGCAGGAAGGAAAACATTGGTTCGCACGGCGAATTTATAACCTGCACCGCGAACTGATAGAATAATTTCCGGAAACGCCGGATCGCGTTCGATTTTTCGTCTCAGTTTAAGAATCAAATTATCGATGCTTCGGTGGTTGCCATTTCCGTTAGGCCCAAACACCTGCTCGAAGAGTTCTTCCCGGGATGCAACCCGATCCGAATTCATCGTGAAGAACTTTAGCATTTCAAATTCCTGGCTCGTCAGGTGGACCGACCTGCCGTCCTCGTTGACCAATTCCTGCGCGGAGAAGTACAAACTCCAGCCGGCGAATTGGGCGAAGGCCACGGTCGCTTCTGGCTGCATGATGGCCAGCCTTTGTAAGTCTATGCGCCGCAAGACGGTCCGCACGCGCGCTAGTACCTCGCGCTCCTCAAAAGGCTTTGCGATATAATCGTCGGCACCAATTTCCAAACCTATGACCCGGTCTACTGACTCGCCGCGCGCGGAAATGATTATGACGCCAATATCGGGGCGTGTGGACAGTTCTCTTGCCAAGTCGAAACCATCGGCGTCGGGCAGGCGGAGGTCCAACAGAACGAGGTGCGGCGGGTCCGCCAATATCGACGCGCGCATGTCGGCAGCGGTATGGACCGAATTGGCGATATACCCTGCTTCGTCCAGATAGTCCTCTAGCAGCCTGCACAATTCAGGCTCGTCATCGACTATTAGAATTCTCGTATCTGCCATGCTGGCCTAAGGGATTGATTTCACAGGGATAATTCTGATTCTAGTCAAGGCCCTACAGTTGTCGATTGTATCAAAATAATGGCATTGCGTAAATCAGATTGCCTCTTTCAATATCAACTCAATATGCCTGCTACTGGCTGATTGTTGGCAAGGGCTACTTCCACCGCCTGTGCCAGGTCATTGCGTTGGTAGGGTTTCGCCAGCAAATCCGCCAACAGTTCCTTGTGGTCTTCCGAGCCCTGAGCCCCATGCGCCATGGCCGAGGTGACGAGCGTTTTGATGTGTGGCCAGCGTTTCCGGATTTCAACGCATAAATCCAAACCACTCAGGTCGCCGGGCATGACCACGTCACTGAAGACCAAGTCCACATCTTGATGCAATTCAATATGGCGTATGGCATCGGCCGCGTTCAGGGCCGTCGCGGTCTGGTAGCCGAAATCGCGCAGGACATCCCTGGCAAACGCTACGATTTCCGGTTCGTCGTCCACAATCAATACGGTGCGGCCAGCGTATGGTGAGCCGGCCTGGGGTTTTGCGGTCTTATCTTCGGATTCTGCCGTGGCGTATTCAACGGCGGCGCTGCTGCGCGGTAGGTGAATGGTAAATATCGTGCCTTCACCTGGCGAAGACGTGGCGGCGATATGACCGCCCGAGCGCGCGACGAATCCGTAAACCTGGCTCAATCCCAGCCCGGTACCGTGCTCCGCGCCCTTGGTGGTGAAAAACGGTTCGAATATGCGCTCCAGCGTTGCCGCATCCATTCCTTCGCCATCGTCCCGTACCGTGAGTTTGATCCAATCCCCCGGCGGCAAATCCCGCAGGTCCGGGGCCGCATCGGTGTCCAGAACGGCGTTTTCCGTCTTGATCGTCACCTCACCGCCGTGGGGCATGGCGTCGCGCGCGTTCAGCACCATGTTGACCAGCATATCCTCCAAGTCACCGGGGTCGACTTCGGCTGGCCAGAGATCGTCGGCGAGTTCGAGAGACAGACTTACTTGCTTCGTAATTGATTTCTCCAACAGCTCGCCCAAGCCGTTGACTATCTTATTGATGTCGTGGGGACGCGATGCCTCCTGAGACTGCCGCGAGAAGGAAAGCAATCGCCGGGTAAGTGCGACACCGCGTTTGGCGGCGTATTCGGCCCTTTGCAGACGCTGCATCAGCTTGTCGTTGCCGCCCGCCGCCCTTTGCGCGAAATCCAGGTTGCCCAGGACGATCGCCAGTAAATTATGGAAATCGTGGGCCAGGCCGCCCGTCAGTTGGCCCAGGGTTTCCATTTTCTGGGCTTGACGCAGTTGTTCGTCCTGAAGCATGGAATCGGTAATATCAATCCATATGGACATCACACCGCCATCAGGGGTGCGATGCTCGCGTATTTCATACCATCGACTTGGTTCGTCATTGATGTGTGCCCTGAAAGCGCCTTTTGGATGGCGATGCCGCTGCAGGGCTTGTTGCAGCCATTGTTCCTGGTCGCCTTCATCCACCTCGACCAAGCCTAGCCTCAATCCGGCGCGGCAGAATTCCTCGAACGTGGCGCCGAGAAAATCACGCCCAAATAACTCTCGGAAACGATGACGGGCACCGTCATTCAGATAGGTCAGGCGGTCATCGGGATCGTACAAGGCCACCATGTCCGGAATATTTTCCATTGCCTCAAAGAAACGGCGGTCTGACTGTTCAGCCGCCTCCCTGACCATGATCTCAGCCGTAATATCGGTGCTGACGCCCCGAAAGCCCTGAAATTCATCTTTGTCATTGTAATAAGGTATGCCCGAGGCGCGAATCCAAATGGCTTTTTCTGATTTAGCGCCCTGCCGTTGGAAGATGACATCACGAAACGGCTGCTGGCGTCGCATCTGCTCTTGAATATGGCGCCAGGCTTCCAGGTTTTGAAAGATGGGGGCGGTCGATTCCTGCACCGGCTGGCCGATCAGCGAGGCAATCGGTTGCTCGACTGTTTCCTGATACGATGGCGAAAGATAACTGTAGCGATGTTGGGCATCGGTTTGCCAATAGTGATCGGCGCTGGCTTCGGCGAAGTCGCCAAGGCGCTGCTCGCTGGCCCGCAGTGCCGCCTCAGTCCGCTTCGCGGCAGTTATATCCGTGGCAATGGTGACGATCCCGCCCTGGGGGGTGCGTTGTTCGCGCATCAAATAGGTGGAGCCGTTCCACAATTCCCTTTCAAAGGCCTGGCCCGGATTACGGTGCAGCTTCAGGCGCTGTTGGATCAGTTCCTCTTTCTGCTGGGCCGACGCCGCGTGGGGAAAATGTTTTGCAAACACGGCCCGAATAAAATCCTCGAAACCGGTTCCCGTCTCGGTGTATTCGGAGATATCCGCGTGAATTTCCTTAAAAACCCGATCGCTGACAAGCAGGCGGTCATCGCTGTCCCAGATGACAAAGATTTCAGGCGCGTATTCGATGGCGGTGCTAAGCAGTTCCTGGTTCTCCTCCAGCGCTTGCGTGGCCGTGACGAGTTCCGTGATATCGGCCGATGTACCGCGGTAGCCTTTGAATTTTCCGTTGCTGTCGAAAATTGGAATGCCGGACGCCTGTAGATAGATGATCTTGCCGCCCGGTGCCTCGGAGGTGAAGCGAAAGTCCGTGAAGGGACGATGGGCCACTAAATCGGCATTGTGCGCCTGCCATTTTTCGCTGGCGGCATCGAAATCGGCGGCAATGTCCCCACGGGTCAGGCCAAGGCGCTTTGTTTGGGTAAAATGTTTGTCCAGTGTCATCCCGGTGATTTCACTGAACCGAAGGTCTTCGTCCATCTCCCAGAACCAGCCGGAAGCTGAATTGGAAAAATCGTCGAAGCGGTTCCTGGCCTCCGTTAGTTCCTGGCGCTTGCTCAGGTACGCATACAGCAAGAGGGCCAAGGCCGCCGAAAGCAGAAATGCCAGTGCGAAGAGCAGAAGAATGGAAGCCCGTGTCTCGGAAAATGAAACCGCTTCATGGTGCCAGAGGACAATTATGAACACCACCAGGAAACAGAAACAGAGCGACGACAGCGCTATAATCTTGCGAGGCATGATCCAGACAACCTAATCTATTCCATCGCGAACATATCCAGATTGCGACGGCCATGGAAAGCTTTATCCATTGGCAAACGTTTTGAGGCCAGAGCACGGGCGGCCACGCCGCCTTGCGGCAAAATTCGGGACGGCTTCCACTTGGCGCCAACAGAGAGCAATTGCCCCCTTCGGGTGTTCTCAATCGAAAAGATTGGCCAACCGCTGTTTCATTTGATCGGCAACATATAACGCCAGGGCCTGAATGGTGCGGGTGGGATTGACTCCGGCCGAGGTCACGAAAATGCTGCCGTCCACAACGAATAGATTCTTGACGTCATGGCAGCGGCCCCATTCGTTGACCACCGAGGTCCGAGGATCCGTGCCCATGCGGGCGGTGCCCAGCAAATGCCAACCACCGGCACTGATGGGCGCTTCGGTATAGATTTCCTTGGCGCCCGCCGCCTCTAGCACCTCCGTGCCCTTGGCGATGGCGTGATCCATCATTTTCAGGCTGTTTTCGCTCAAGGTGTAGTCAATCTTGGGCGCCGGTATGCCGTCGCTATCCGTGAGGTCCGGGTGCAGGGTGACGCGGTTATGCTCTTCGGGCAGGTCTTCGCAGGCCGCCACCATGCCGGCGGTATGCTTGAACAATTCGCGGAAGGCCTGGTGATGGCCGGTACCCCAGGGGATTCTGCCGCGCCGCAGGCCCACCAGGGCGGATGCCACGGGTGCCTGGCCGCGGAAAATTTCAAAGGTATAGCCGCGGACGAAATCCCGTTCTGGATCGGTTTCGTAAAATTCCTGGCTGCGGAAGATTTTCGTCGGGCCCTTGTAGCCGTCCAGTTCCTCGTCGAAGACACCCATTATGGAAGCGTAGGGATGGAACATCAGGTTTTTGCCGACCAGGCCGCTGCTGTTGGCCAGACCGTCGGGATGGGCCGCCGATTTTGAGTTCAGCAAAATGCGCGGCGTGCCGACGCCGTTACTGGCCAGCACCACCACATGCGCCCGCAATTCATGTTCAACCCCGTGACCATCGTAGTAGATGACGCCGGTAGCCATGCCGCTATCATCCACGGTGATCTCGCGTACCCGGCAGCGGGTCCGCAGTTCCACCCCGGCCCGGATCGCATGTGGCCAATAGGTAATGTCGGTGCTGGCCTTGGCACCCTGGGCACAACCTGCGGCGCAGGCGCCCATGTTGATGCATTTGTCGCGTCCGTCATGGGGCTGGGTGGCAATCGATACGTCCGAGGGCCACCAATGCCAGTTCAGTTTGTTGAAACCCCTGGCCAGGGTCTCGCCAGATTTGCCCAAGGGCAGGGGCGGCATGCGTTCGGCATTGTCGCTTGGGTAAGCGGGATCGCCGGCCAGGCCGGAGATGCCCATCATACGGTCGTTCTCGGCGTAATGGGGGGCCAGGGTGTTGTAGTCGATGGGCCAGTCATCGGCCACGCCGTCGAGGCTTTTGACGCGGAAATCCGATGGATGAAAGCGAGGAAAATGTGCCGCGTACAAAATGGTGCCGCCGCCGACGCCGTTGAAATTGACAACCTTGATAGGGGAGCCTTGCTCGGCGATGGGATAGTCGGAGGGCCGTTTGCGTTCGTTGGGACTGGCGGAGAAATCGTCCTGCCGCCGTCCTTCCCAATTCCGTCCGGTAACGGGATAATTCAGTGGATTGGGCATCGCGCCTTGTTCCAGGCAGACGATTTTCATGCGCGTGTCGGCCAGGCTCCATGCCATCGCGGCACCTGAGGCACCGGCGCCGATGATCAGGACATCGACAGGTTCGTCATAGGATGTGGTCGTCATGGTCGCTCCGGGCGTTTCAATTTGGGAACTGCGCTAGCAGCAGAAATTACGGCGCCTTGCGGAAAAACTCGGGGCGGTTCCGCATGGGCTCCAACAGGGACCAATCACCCTGGTCAACGGTAAATCCTTCCGGATGCGGGGCCCGCGTCTCCATGCCGTGCGCGCGCATGACGCGGTCATCGCGGTAGTAACATTGCACCGTTAGCATGGCCAAAAGATCAGCCTCTTCCGGATGCGAGCCGCGAAATGCCTCGATGACGCTGTCCAATGGAGCTTGCTCCGCCGCCAGGGCGGTGAATGTCTTGCCCTGGCTTTCCTGTGCGACGCTATCAAGGGCGGTGAGGGCGCTTTGAACGGCGCCGTGCCGTGACAATGCGGTCGTAAGGATATCGGCGAAGATGACGGCGTCAGCGGCGCTTGGCAGGTCATCCTCCGCGCTGGCCGGGATGATCGCATCGGCGATGATCTTCAAAGCTCCCGTCTCGTCATCCGAAAATTGTGTCTCTGTCGTATCCATGGATCATCCTCAATCGAAAAGATTGGCCAGGCGCTGTTTCATCTGCTCGGCCACATAAAGCGCCAGGGCCTGAATGGTGCGGGTGGGATTGACGCCGGCGGAGGTCACGAAAATGCTGCCGTCCACCACGAACAGGTTTTTGACGTCATGGCTGCGGCCCCATTCATTGACAACCGAGGTCTTGGGATCGCTGCCCATGCGTGCCGTGCCCATCAAATGCCAACCGCCGTTGGTTATGGGTGCCTGGGTGAAAACCTCACCGGCGCCGGCGGCGCGCAGCACCTCCGTGCCCTTGGCGATGGCGTGATCCATCATTTTCAGGCTGTTTTCGCTCAAGGTGTAGTCGATCTTCGGCGCCGGGATGCCGTCGCTGTCCTTTAGCACCGGGTCGAGGCTGACGGTATTATGTTCCTCGGGCAGGTCCTCGCAGATCGCCACCATGCCGGCGGTGTGTTTGAATAGTTTGCGGAAGGCCCGATGATGGCCCGAGCCCCATGGGATTCCGCCGCGCTGCAGGCCGGCCTGGGCGACCGCCACTGGCCCCTGGCCGCGGTGAATTTCAAAGGTATAGCCGCGCACGAAATCCCGTTCTGGATCTGTCTCGTAAAATTCCTGGCTGCGAAAGATTTTGTGCGGACCCTTGTAGCCGTCCAATTCCTCTTCAAAGACGCCCATGATGGAAGCATAAGGGTGAAACATCAGGTTCTTGCCGACCAGGCCGCTGCTGTTGGCCAGGCCGTCGGGATGGGCGCTCGACTTTGAATTCAGCAGAATGCGCGGTGTGCCGACGCCGTTGCTGGCCAGCACAACCACATGCGCCCGCAGTTCATGTTCCGCGCCGTGGCCGTCGTAATAGATGACGCCCGTGGCCATGCCACTATCATCCACGGTGATCTCGCGTACGCGGCAGCGGGTGCGCAGCTCAACGCCCGCGCGGACTGCATGCGGCCAATAGGTGATGTCGGTGCTCGCCTTGGCACCCTGGGCACAGCCGGAGAGGCAGGCGCCCAGGTTGATACATTTATCGCGGCCATCATAAGGCTGGGTGGCGATGGCGGTGTCCGAGGGCCACCAATGCCAGTTCAGCTTGTTGAAACCCTTGGCCAGGGTCTCGCCTGATTTGCCCAGGGGCAGGGGCGGCATGCGTTCGGCATTATCGCCTGGATATGCCGGGTCACCGGCCAGTCCGGCGACGCCCATCATGCGGTCGTTTTCGGCATAAAAGGGAGCCAGGGTATTGTAATCGATGGGCCAGTCATCGGCCATGCCATCAAGGCTTTTGACGCGGAAATCGGATGGATGAAAACGTGGAAAATGCCCTGCATAAAGAACAGTGCCGCCGCCGACACCATTGAAATTGACAACTTTGATGGGAGAATCAGGCTCGGCGATGGGATAGTCCGAGGGCCGTTGCCTTTGGTTGGGGCTGATGGCGAAGTCGCTCTGCGCGCGGGCCTCCCAATCCCGCCCGGTGGATGGGTAATTGAGCGGATTGGGCATCGCGCCCTGTTCCAGGCAGACGATCCTCATACGCGTGTCAGCCAGGCTCCAGGCCATCGCCGCACCCGAGGCACCGGCGCCGATGATCAAAACATCGACAGGTTCGTCGCTGGCTGCTGCCTTTGGCTGGCTGTTCATGTCTACTCCGGACGCTTCATATACTGGGAAATCTTAGCAAATGAAGCGGCGTTATCAACGAAGGTGTAGCTGCCGGCCTGAATTTCCTCCGCCGCCGCCATGAAGCCGCCCAGCGCGGCCCGTGCCAGGACGCCGCCCAAAGAGATCCGGCGGACGCCGGCGGCGGCCAGCTCTGCCGTGGTCATGGCGCCGCCCGTCAGGCCCATGACCACGTTGACCGGTTTGCCGACCGATTGACAGACCGTGCGGATCGCCTCAAGGCTGGGTAGGCCAGGGGCGTAGAGAACGTCGGCGCCCGCCGCCTCGAATGCCTGCAGGCGCCTGATGGTGTCGTCCAGATCAGGATTGCCGCGAATGAAATTTTCCGACCTGGCCGTCAGGGCGAACGGGAAGTCCTGGGCCCGTGCCGCCGCCACCGCCGCCGCGACCTTCTCCACCGCCAGATTGAAGTCGATGATGGCGCCATCCGTACAATCCTCGATGGAGGCGCCCACCAGGCCGGTGCCGGCAGCCAGCCGGATGGTTTCCGCCGCCGCTTCCGGCGTGTCGCCGTAACAATCCTCCAGATCGGCGGAAACCGGCAGAGGGGTCGCGGCAACGATCTCGGCAGAGTGGACCAGCATCTCGTCCCGGCCAATGATGCCGTCGGTACAGCCCTTGGAGAAGGCATAACCGGCGGAGGTGGTGGCCAGGGCCTTGAAGCCCATGCCGGTCAGGATCTGCGTCGTTCCTATGTCCCAAGGATTGGGAATGACAAAAGTCTCCGGTCCCGCGTGCAATGACGCGAAAGTATTTGCCTTGTCCAATTGTTCCTGTTTCATGCCCTGCTCCCCTATTTCGAGTTGCCGATTTGGACCGCCGCCGACTGCCCGGCCAGGCGGCCCAGGTTGACCGCCGTCAGCAGGCCGTTACCGGAAAGATAGCCCCACACCTGGCTGCCCGATACCCCGCAGGCCGCCCCGCCGCCGGCATACAGGTTCGGCAAGGCACTGCCGTCGGGCCGCAGGACCCTGGCCCCGGCGTCGATGGCCAGGCCGCCCTGGGTATGAAACAGCGCGCCGGTGACCTTGATGGCATGATAGGGCGCGGTCAGGGCCGGCTGCGTGGTAAAGTCGCGCCCGAATGAGTCTTGTGCCTTCCCCGTTGCGTATGCCGCTGTCTCGGCCAGGGTCTGCCGCAGGGCGTCCGCCGGTACCGCGATGGCGTTTGCCAGGGCGGCAAGATCGGCACCGTGGCGCACGGCGCCGGCGGCCTCGGCGTCCTTGAATTCCTCGAACTCGTGGCCCAGATCCAGCAGGCGGTCATCGAAAATCAACCAGGCCAGGCGATCCGGTTGCGCCAGGACATCGACGGCCTGTTCGGAATAGCCCCGGTGCTCGTCGGAGAAACGTTGACCCAGGCTATTGACCTGAATGCCGCCGTTCATCATCAGGGCCCAGGTGATCAGAATGCCGTGCGGCGTGGCGACGGAGCCATGGCCTTGATAGGCCCCCATATGCCGGCTCTCTGCCCCCAGGGCCTCGCCCCAGGCGACGGCATCGCCTTGATTGCCGGGATGGCCGAAATACTCGGTCGAGGCCATCTCCGGGATATGTTCGCATACCATCGCCTTGTTGCCGCCGTAGCCGTTGCAGGCCAGGATCACCGACTGGCAACCGATCTCTTCCCGCCCGCCATCGGGACGTTCCACCACTAGCCCGACAATGTGGCCATCGGCCTCGGCGAACAAATCCGTGACGGTCGCGCTGGTCATGATATCGACCTCCGCCGCTTCGCAGGCGCGCAACAGGCCAGCCATCAGATCGGCGCCCTGGCGCGAGGGCGGCGCATGCATGCGCAGGGCCGAGAAACCCGGATAGAGAAAGCCGCCCACCAGGGTCAGTTCGACGCCGTGTTCAGCCACCAGCCATTCCACGGTCGGGCCAGAGGCGGCGGCGACGGCGGCAACGACGGCGGGATCCGCCTGGCCCTTGGCCTTGGCCTGAATGTCCTGGCTCAGCATTTTGACGTTATCGACCACGCCCTGTTCACGCTGCATGGCGGTGCCGCAAGCCGGGATCATGCCCGAAGACAGCCCCGTGGAGCCGCTGGGAATGGCATCTCGTTCCAGAACCAACGCCGTGATGCCCGCATCGGCCAGGGTCAACGCCGCGACCAGGCCACAAGCCCCGCCGCCGATCACCGCGACCGGAACCTCCGCCTCGAAGCTTTTTCCGACCGTTGCCGGGATGATCATGATGTGCCCCTTCCGGCATCCGTATTCGTTACTGAATACTGCCACTATTCGGTGGGCATGGGAATTTAGTTGCTGCCTGACGCGCTGGGATGCATCGAATTTGCCGTTTGAATTGTCGTGACACAAATACATATAATATTAGCGGGGAATAATTTTAAACAAATGCGTGTTGGATTATGGGCGATGCAGGATAGTGCCGAAAGCAGGCGGCCGTTCACTCGATTGCGCAGCGTTGAAGCCAGCGCTGGACCGATAGGTACGCTGGACAATGAAATTCTTCAGGCTGGTTTGCAGATGTGGAATGATTTACGTGGTGAGCGTCGAATGCCCGCGCCCAAGGATATTGATCCACTTGGCATCCCACGGTTGGCGTTACCCCATGTCACGCTTTTGGACGTCGAGCGCACGCCGGAGATTAGATTTCGCTGGCGGCTGATCGGCACCCATATAACCATGGTGCTGGACCGGGATATGACCGGGCGGTATTGGGATGAAATCTACGAAGCCGATGTTCTGGAGACGATTGAAAAAGCGCCCCTCCAGGCCATCGCGACAGGCCAGCCCGTGCAATCCCTGGAAACCGCATTCCTGGTCGACAAGGTTTTCCTGCACTCGCAATCCATAAGTCTGCCGCTATCCAGTGATGGCGCGCAGGTTGATCGTATCCTGTCTTTTGTCGTTTTCCCGACTAAATCTCAATCATCAGCCTCGAAATTGCCGGCGTCATAGCGGGCACCGTTGGCCAGCATTTCCGGGGTGCCGATCAGGGCGTTCATTTCGTCAAAGCCGATCATCTGGCTACGGAACGGCGCGGTATCGCCGTGGGTGCGCAGGGAAGCGAAATAGCGGCCCATCATATGGCCCACAGCGCGGGCCAGGCCGCCTGGAAAAATCACCAGGGAATAGCCGATCTCCTGTAACTCCGCCGCTGGCAGAATAGGCGTTTTACCGCCTTCGACCATGTTGGCCAGCAACGGCGTTTGATCACCCAGGCGGGCGGTGACCGTGCGCATCTCGTCCACATCGCGGGGCGCTTCCACGAACAGAATATCCGCACCGGCCTCGCGGTAACGCTCCGCCCGCGCCAAGGCGGCATCCAGGCCTTCAACGGCGATAGCGTCGGTGCGCGCCATGATCAGGGTATCGGCGCTGGCCCTGGCATCGCGGGCGGCCTTGATCTTGCCCATCATCTCAGCGGCTGAGACCAGGGTCTTGCCGCTCAGATGGCCGCAACGTTTGGGCAGGCTCTGGTCTTCCAGTTGGATCACGTTGGCGCCATTGCGTTCGAACAGCTTGACCGTGCGGATCACATTGAGGGCATTGCCGTAACCGGTGTCGGCATCAACGATTAGGGGCACATCAACCCGCTCGCCAATGGCCGAGAGTACATTGGCAACCTCATCCATGCCGACCAGGCCCAGGTCCGGTCGGCCATACCGGGTATAGGCGATGGAGGCGCCGGAGATATAGGCCGCCGGAAAGCCGGCACGCTCCACCATCAAGGCGCCGAAAGCGTCATAGATACCTGGGGCCACGACAATTTCGGGGCCTTTTAGTTGTTCGCGTAGGCTGGCGTTGTTGGACATGATGGCGATGTCTCCCATGGGGCTTCAAGTGTTGCGCTGGCCTCAGAATAGGATGGAATGCCGTCCGCGCCATAAAAATTCGCATCAGGCTTCGACGGTGGATTGACTCCCATCCAGCCTTACGTCAAGCTGACATTTGTCAGTTTCTGCTGCTTTCGGCGCCCCGGAACTGATCGAATTTGTACGAGTGTAATCGCCGAAAAAGGTCAGGCAGGATGCATACATACTTAATACGCAGGTTGCTTGCCCTAATTCCGACCTTGTTTTTTGCCAGTATTATTGTCTTTTCCGTCATCCGTCTGATACCGGGCGACATCATTGATTTGATGTTGAGCGAGAATGATTTCGGCAGTGCGGACACGGCGACGCGGGCGAAAATCACCGAGGCTCTGGGCCTCGACCAACCCATCTATATTCAATACCTGGTATGGGCCAAGGGCGTGGTCCTGCATGGCGATCTAGGCGATTCCCTGTGGCAGGACACGCCGGTGATGGATGATATCAAGGCGCGCCTGCCCTATACTCTGGAGCTCGGCGGCCTGGGTCTGTTCTTTGCCTTGATCATTGCCATACCGATCGGCATCTATTCGGCGATCCGCCAGGAAACCATTGGCGACCATCTGGGCCGGACGATATCGATATTGGGGCTGTCTATTCCCAGCTTTTGGCTTGGCACCATGGTCGTCATTATGCCGGCGATTTGGTGGGGTTGGAGTACGCCAACGGGGGCTATACCGTTTAGCGAAGATCCAATCGGAAATTTGCAGGTCTTCCTGATACCAAGCCTTATTCTGGGTCTGGCGTTATCAGCGGTGACCATGCGTATGACGCGAACCATGATGCTGGAGGTGTTGCGCCAGGACTATATCCGTACGGCCTGGGCCAAGGGCTTGACGGAGAAGGTGATCATTCTACGCCATGCCATGAAGAACGCATTGATCCCGGTGATTACCCTGATCGGGCTGTTCGTGCCCATCCTGCTTGGCGGCACTGTGATCATAGAGCAGATATTCACCATTCCCGGCATGGGTCAATTGCTGTTGGAATCCGTTACCGCGCGCGATTATCCGGTTATCACGGGCATCTTTCTGATTGTCGGGCTTATAGTTATCGGCACCAATCTGGTGGTGGACCTTTGCTATGGCTTCCTGGATCCCAAGGTCAGGTACGATGACTAATCATGATGACGAATTCTGGGGCGTATTGAGAACATGACGGAAGCCATCGCAACTGATCGGGAGCTATCCAAGGCCAGCAAACCGCGCGGGGCCATGCGGAGTTTTCTATCACGCCTGTTTCGTGAGAAGCCTCTGGGGGCCTTTGGCGCGATCATCTTTCTTATCCTGCTGCTAACCGGGATCTTCGCCGACGTCATCGCGCCGGAGGGGTACAACACCATCCACCCCATGGACAAGTTGAAGCCGCCGGGCAGCACCTACACGTACTTTGATGCTGATTTCAACGAGCTTAAGGGGACATACCTGCTGGGCTCGGATCAACTTGGCCGGGATGTTTTTTCACGTATCGTCTATGGCGCGCGGATTTCAGTGATCATCGCCTTCTCGGCAACCACGCTGTCCATCATAATTTCCATCACGCTGGGTCTGATGTCCGGGTTCTTTGGTGGCCGGCTTGATATGGCGACGCAGAGATTTGTCGACGCCTGGATGAGCTTTCCCGACCTGATTATTCTGATTGTTGCGGTCTCGATCCTGGGGCCGGGTATGTGGCAGGTAATCCTGGTGCTCGGTCTGCTGTACGGCATTGCCGGCTCGCGCATCGTGCGCGGCGCGGTCTTGTCGACGCGGGAAAACATGTACGTGCACGCGGCGCAGTCGATCGGTGCCTCGACGCCGCGCATTCTGTTTCGCCATATCCTGCCCAACATCATGGCGCCGGTTATTGTTCTGTTCACGACCCGATTGGCGGCGGTCATTCTGGCGGAGTCGGGCCTTAGTTTCCTCGGACTCGGCATCCCGCCACCGGCACCAAGTTGGGGCGGAATGCTCTCGATCGAGGGTAAGAGCTATATGTTCCACGCACCTTGGCTGGCTATTTTGCCGGGCGTTGCGCTGACCATTGTCGTTTACGGCATCAATATGTTTGGCGATGCCTTGCGTGATCTGCTTGATCCTCGATTGCGCGGCGGCGGCGGCCGTTATGGCGGCGGCAAGACAAAACGTAAGCGGCGGACATGAGCCGCAACCGCTTTCGATAATTGCAATTGACCAATCTCATATAGGGAGGACTGAAAATGAGATTAAATATAAAACGATGGCTGGTCGCGGCATGCGCCGCGGCCGTATCCCTCGGCGGGGCGAGTGTCGCGTCGGCGGAGGAGCCGCAAACGGGAGGGACAGTCAACGTCATCTCCTATTATCGCACCATCAATGCGCTGACCTGGGATTACCAGAAGTGGATCTGGAAGGAGAACCATGATGGTCTTCACCTTGATCAGCTCTTTGCTGGTGATCTGCAAAAGGGGCCGCGTGGCACCAACGAAAATGATTTTGTTGCCCAAGCCTATATCCCGCCCGAGCATCTGCGCGGGGAGATCGCGAAAAGCTTCGAATTGAAGACGGACCCATTGCAACTGGTTTTCAAGCTGCGTCCGGGCGTCTACTGGCCGGCCACGCCGGGGGTCATGGAAAAGCGCGAAGTCACCGCCGAGGACGTGGCCTTCCATTTCACCCATATGTGGACCCTGAAGCGGAAGATTCCGACCTATTGGTCCTTCATCGACCGCTGGGAAGCTAAGGATAAGCATACGGTTATTGCTCATCTCAACAGCTACAACGCCAACTGGGCCTATCGCCTTGCCTGGGGTTATTTCTCGGCCGTTTTGCCGCCCGAGTACCACAAGCTTGATGACAAGGCGCGGGCTGATTGGAAGAACTCTGTTGGCTCCGGGCCGTACAAGGTCGCGGAAGTCGTCAAGTCCAGCCATCAAACCTATGTCAAGAACGACGACTATTGGGACAGCGCCGAAATTGACGGCAAGTCCTACAAGCTGCCGCTCAATGACAAGGTTGTCTATCACTTGATCAAGGACGAAGCGACGGCGATCGCAAATATCCGCACCGGTAAAGCGGATATCATGGAGAACATCCGCTGGCAGTTTGTGGACGAGCTGAAAAAGTCCGCGCCCGACCTCATTCTCAAGAAGGGTCTGTCCACGGTGGGCACATTCATTGCCTTGCGCAATGATAAGAAGCCGTTCAACGACGTTCGTGTTCGCCGCGCCATGAACCTGGCCGTGAACCAACGGGAAATTCTGCAAACCCTGTTGAATGGTGATGGTTCGTTGCTGAACTATCCATTCTCGAGCGCCTGGAAAACTGTCCATACGCCGATTGAAAAGCTTTCGGCCCAGGGCAAGGAGCTGTTCGATTACAACCCGAAGAAGGCCAAGAAATTGCTGGCCGAAGCGGGATATCCGAATGGTTTGGAGTTCGAGCTGATGTACAGCACGGCATCGCCCTACCATGTGGATCTGGTGCCCATGTTGCAGGCTTACTACCAGCGCATCGGTGTCACGATGAAGCTGAAGCCCCTGGAATATGCTGCCTTCCGCTCGCAGATGCGCAAGGATACCCAGTCCGTTGGTTATCTGATGAACAACGGCAGCGGCAATCCGATCCAGGTACTGCGCAAAAGCTTCGTGACCGGGCAGACTTGGAACCCGGCCATGCATGCGGACGAAGCGTTTGATAAGCGCTGGAAGGTCGCCGCGGCCGAAACCGATCCGGCCAAGGCGAAGAGTGAGTTGATCGCCTTGAACCGCTTCATCATCGAGGAAAAGGTGCCTCACGTATGGCTGCCGACGGACGTGTTCTATCGCGCCCATTGGCCGTGGGTTAAAAACTACCACGGTGAGTTGCGCGTCGGCGCGGTCCGTCCGGGTCCGATCTATGCCCGGATCTGGATTGATCAGGCCATGAAGAAAAAGATGGGATTCTAGTTCCATCGTCAAAACCGTGAACATCCGGGATGTGAGTTGTTGCCTCACATCCCGGTCACGGGATCAAAACCGGTTTGATATTTTTTTATTTTCCAATTTTGTCGCTGCATCGCCTGCCTTGATTTGAGGGCATAAAAGGATTTTTTCGTGCCACCTGTTCTGGAAGTCAAAAATTTGAAGACGCATTTCTTTACGGACGCGGGCGTCGTCAAGGCCGTGGATGGCGTCAGCTTCAACGTGCAGGCTGGCGAGACCCTGGCCATCGTTGGCGAAAGCGGCTCCGGCAAGAGTATCACCGCGCTTTCCATCCTGGGCTTGATCCCCAATCCGCCGGGCGAGATCATCGATGGCGAAATCTTTTTCGAGGGCCGCGATCTGCTGGAACTGGACGACGACGAAGTGCGCGATGTTCGTGGCAACAAGATCGCCATGATCTTTCAAGAGCCCATGACCTCCCTGAACCCGGTGCTGACCATCGGCCAGCAGGTCGCCGAACCGATCGAGGTTCACAAGAACCTGTCCAAGGACTCGTCCATGGCGCGCTGCATCGAGCTTTTGGCGAAGGTGCAGATCTCGGACGGTGAAAACCGGGCGCGTGCCTATCCCCACCAGTTTTCGGGCGGCATGCGGCAACGGGTGATGATCGCAATGGCGCTGTCATGCAGCCCAAAGCTGATTATCTCGGACGAGCCGACGACGGCGCTGGATGTCACGGTGCAGGCCCAGGTCCTGGAATTATTGAAGGAACTGACCCACGAGGAGGGCGCGGCGCAAATCCTGATTACCCATGACCTTGGCGTCGTCGCGCGTTATGCCGATCATGTCAATGTCATGTATGCCGGGCGCATTGTCGAAAGCGGTACGGCGGTCAGTATTTATGACGACCCGCGCCATCCCTATACCATCGGTCTGATGGCATCCATTCCCAACCTTGATGACGACGTCAAGGAAAAGCTCATCCCCATTGAAGGGCAGCCGCCGAACTTGGCGAAGTTGCCGCCCGGATGCCCGTTTCGGCCGCGTTGTGGCTACGCCATCGACCGATGCGCGGTGGAGCGTCCGGAACTGGAAACGGTTGGCGAAGAACATCAAAAGGCGTGCTGGATCGATGTCCGAGAGTAGTAAAGAACGAATTCTCGAGGTCCAGGATCTCAAGGTGCATTTTCCGGTGCAAAAAGGCATTGTGTTCAAGCAGCATATCGGTGACATCAAGGCTGTCGACGGCATCAGCTTTCATGCGGACCGCGGCGAAACCGTCGGTCTGGTCGGGGAAAGCGGTTGCGGTAAATCGACCACCGGCAACGCTATTTTGCGCATGACGCCGGTGACGTCGGGACACATCATTTTCGAGGGCGAGGACATCGCCAATTACAGCAAGGCCGAGATGCGCGGCGTGCGCCGCCGCATGCAGATGATCTATCAGGATCCCTTCGGCTCTCTCAACCCGCGCATGTCCGTCGCCACTATTGTTGGTGAGCCGTTGGTGGTGCATGACATGGCCCGCGACCGTGACGACTACAACGACAGAATATCAGAGCTGCTTGAAATGGTCGGCCTGAACCCGGCCATGAGCAGCCGTTACCCGCACGAATTTTCCGGCGGTCAGCGTCAGCGCATCGGCATTGCCCGCGCCCTTGCCGTCAATCCCGATTTTATCGTTTGCGATGAACCGGTTTCCGCTCTGGACGTCTCGATCCAGGCGCAGGTGATCAATATTCTTGAGGATCTGCAAGAGCGGCTGGACCTGACCTATTTGTTCATTGCCCATGACCTTGCGGTGGTGCGCCATATCTCCGACCGCATCGTGGTCATGTATCTGGGCAAGATCGTCGAGACCGCCAACCGCGTGGATCTATATCGCCAGCCGCAACACCCCTATACCAAGGCCCTGCTGGCCGCTGTTCCCATCGCCAACCCGAAAGCGGAAGCTGCACGTGAGCATATCTTTCTGCAAGGCGAAGTGCCTAGCCCCCTGAACCCACCCAGCGGCTGCCATTTCCATCCCCGCTGCCCCCACGCATCGGAGCGCTGCCGCCAGGAGGAACCGCAAATCAAGGACTTCGCCGATGGCCATTCCGTGGCCTGCCATCTGTATGATTAGCGATGTCTGGATCCAAAAAAAAACAGCCGGGCAAAACCGGCAAGGGTGACGGCGAGTATGCCGGCCGCATAAAAAACAGCGCTCTGGTCACTGCCCGGCAGGGACAAATCATGGATGCCGCGCTGGATCTTTTTCTGGAAAAAGGTTACGGCAGCACCACGATCCGCGACATCTGCGCCCGCTCTAACGTCAATCAAGCCTCGATCTATGACTACGTCGATGGCAAGGAAGATATCCTGAGCCGCATCTTTCACCGCATGCACAATCCCAGCGACGACAATGCCACTCGGCTGGAATTCAGCACTTCCAGGGCGACAGATCTGGAAAGCTATATCAGCAATTATTTTCAGTTCGTCTGGCGCGAAAATCCAAAGGCCATATTGCTGGTCTATCGCGAGGCGCGGAGACTGCCCGACCAGGATCGGCGCGAGATGCTGCGCCGCGACGCCGCTCTGGTAGCGCGCATCGCGCGGGATATCTCTCGATTTGCCGGCGCTCCGGACAACGAACAGCGCTTTCGGTTTATCGCCGAGACCGTGGTATTTTTTTCCGCCTTCCTGCCGTTTCGACAATGGCATCTGCGCGACGCGGAGATCGACACGTTGGTCGACAACGCCACGCGTATGGTATTGGCGGCCATAAAGGATGTAGATAACTGAGCGGCGCGGCCCGGCTTGGCGTAACCTCTCCTTGCTCATGCCGCGCGCTTCGCAACGTCAACGAGGAGTGATCTAAGATGCGTGAACCCCTTCGCAACGATGCCGATGCCAGGGCGCTGGAACAGACCCCGCTGCGGGATCTGTTGACCGCGACCAATGCCTTTGACGCGATCCGCCAGCGCGCCGAAGCGGGTCCGGACAATATCGCCTTGAGATTCCTGGTGCCGGGCGAGGTTGAGGCGCCGCCCCATGATGTTAGTTATGGCCAGTTTATGGCCGGCTGCTACCGGACGGCCAATATGCTGCATGATCACGGCTTGGGTCCGGGCGATGTGGTATCGTTCCTGCTGCCGCTGTGTGAAGAGGCCTATTGCACCATTGTTGGCGGCGAGGCGGCGGGTATCGTCAATGCGGTCAATCCCATGCTGGAGGATTGGCAGATCATCAAGATCCTGCAAGCCGCCAATACCAAGATTCTGATTGCCGCCGGCCCCGATATGGATCCCGGAATCTGGGACAAGGTGGAGGCGTTGCGCGCCGCGCTGCCGGAACTGAGTGTAACGTTCCAGGTTGGCGGCGGGGCCGAATTGGTTGAGGGGGTAAAGTCCTTTGACGCGGCCCAGGCCGGCTATCCGGATGATCATTTGATCTCGGGGCGGCAAATTCAACCCGGCGACATCGCCTCCTATTTTCACACCGGCGGCACCACCGGTACGCCGAAACTGGCCCAGCATACCCACTACATGCAGGCGACGCAGATTTGGAGTACGGGTCAAGCCATTGACTACGGCCCCGGCGACAGCCTGACCACGGGCCTGCCGCTGTTTCATATTGGCGGCTCCATTGTTTGCGGTCTGGTGCCCCTGGCTCATGGCACCACCTTGGTGGTGGTCAGCCCGGCCGGCTTTCGTGATCCCTCTACCGTGCGCGATATGTGGCGCCTGGTGGAGCGGCACCGGATCACCATTCTTGGCACGGTGCCGACGGTCTTTGGCGCTTTGTTGAACAGTCCCGTGGGCGACACTGATATCTCTTCCATCCGCCACGGCTTTACGGGCGGTGCGCCGTTGCCGACCGAAGTGGGCCGGGCCTTGATCGAAACCATGGGCAAGCCGTTGTTGGAAGGTTACGGCATGACCGAGACCACGTCCTTTGTCACCATGCTGCCGCGAAATGGCCCGCCCGCCGTGGGCAGTGCCGGCATGGTAATACCCCATTGCAGGGTCAAAACGGCCATCTTGGACGATGACGGCAATATCCTGCGTGATTGCGCTGTGGACGAGATCGGCGTTGTGTTGATGAATGGGCCGGGGGTGACGCCGGGCTATGTTCAGGCGCAATACAACGCCGGCGCCTTGTTGGCGGACGGTTGGCTGAATTCGGGTGACCTTGGCCGTTTCGATAGTGACGGGTTGCTGTGGCTGACCGGGCGGGCCAAGGATCTGATTATCCGCGGCGGCCACAATATCGACCCTGCGGTGATCGAGGAAACCTTGCACCAGCACACTGCCGTGGAATTGGCGGCGGCCGTGGGTAAGCCCGATTCCTATGCCGGCGAACTGCCCATCGCCTATGTGCAGCTGAAACCGGGCGCCGAAGCCAGCGCCGAAGAGTTACAGGCCTTTGCCCGTGAGCATATTCCCGAACGGGCGGCCAATCCGGTGAACCTGTTCCTGCTTGACGTCATGCCGCAGACCGCCGTGGGCAAGATTTTCAAGCCGGCCCTGCGTTGGGACGCCATCGAACGGGTGTTCTCGGAACTGCTTGATCCAGTGGCCGAAGCAGCCGGCGTCAAGATCACTGTATCTGCCGGTGTCAGCGATGTTCACGGCACTTTGGTTACTATTTCCGCAGAAGGTGTGAAGAATAGAGATGATTTCGTCGGCGAAATAGATCGAATATTAGCGCCGTTTACTATTAAATATGAAGTTGTGAGTTAGGTATATATGCATAATACCTATGGTATAGGTGTCGGTATAGCCTGAATTAATGATTTGTTCAGGCGATTTTTGTAAGTTTCTCTTGGGGAAATAAGTTCCAAGGGGAAACCTGTGCGTATTGCGCGGAGAGACATTTCCGAATCAAGAACCGTCGAGATGCAACAGCATCTCGCCGCGTTGGCGTCGTTTGCCAACGAAAGCTGGCCGGTTTGCGGCCCGAGCTGTCCCAGCGCCATTGCGCGGAAATGCCACCGTTTCTGTCCCGATGTGCCGCTGGCACTGTCGGATTCGCCCGAGGATTATCCCCTGGAGACCATTATCGCGCCTTTGGTCTATGAAATGCAGCGGCTCGTCGGTATTCGGCCCTGTTGGTCCTGTGAAGGGCATGAAAGATTCGGTGATTTGTGGAAAGTGCCCCAGGTCTGGTTTTATGCGGAGCGCCAGATCCATGTCCGCGTCTTGGCGGAGGCATTAACGGCGGTGAATCTGAAAGGCGGTTTGCAAGTCGAATGGGAGGTCGTGGTGACCCATTCCGATCCGGACAATCCCGAAACCACCTATGCCTTGCGGCCAAAAGCCGATCAGATGGCATGCTCGCTAGAAGCCTTGCAGGCGGATGTGACCTCATTGGCGGCGAGCCTGGTCAAGCTATGTCAGACGCGGGCGAAAACCTTGCGCGACGAGAGCTTCTGAGCCGCGAACGCTAATCAACCCTCGATTTTTATTGGACGGCATCGATCCTTGTCTCCAGGATAGGGGCGTGCGTTCGTCCCTTGGTATTGGAGAGGCCTTCAAATGCAGAACCTTGACGTCGATGTCTCGGCCCTGGCGGCGGAGGTCTATGGCCTGATCCTGGCCTACGGCCTGGATATACTGGGCGCCATTGTCATTCTTTTTGCCGGCTGGTGGATCGCCGGCATGGTGGAACGCGCCGTGGGCCGGGCTTTGGGCCGGGTGCCACGCATGGACGAAACCTTGCGGCCGTTTCTCGGCTCTCTGGCGCGCTATGGCATTCTCGCGGTCACCCTGGTCGCTGTACTGTCCCAGTTTGGCGTCGAGACCACCTCGATCATCGCGGTTCTTGGTGCCGCCGGCCTGGCCATCGGCCTGGCCCTGCAAGGCACCCTGCAGAATATCGCGGCTGGCGTCATGCTGCTGTTTTTGCGGCCCTTCAAGGTGGGCGATTTTATCGATGCCGGCGGCATCTCGGGCACGGTCAACAGTATTGGTCTGTTTACCTCCGAGATGACGACCTACGACGGGGTCTATCTTTGCGTGCCGAACGGGCAGTTATGGAATACCTCGATCACCAATTTTTCCCGCAATCCGACGCGGCGCATGGATATTGTCATCGGTATCGGCTATGGCGACGATATTGAGCAGGGCTTGGCCGTGTTGCTGGCCTTGATGACGGAGGATCCGCGCGCCCTGGATGATCCCGCGCCGCAAACCATGGTCAAGGCCTTAGGCGCGTCATCGGTTGATATCAATATGCGCTGCTGGAGCGAGGCCGGTGATTTCTGGTCTTTGCAGTTCGATCTGCACAAAGCAGCCAAGGAAGCCCTGGACAAGGCTGGAATTTCAATACCCTATCCGCAACAGGATGTGCATATGCATCAGGTTGGAGGCGTTTCGGCTAGTCCTGACTGAGGCGCTGTTCGAAATCCAACTGTATCAGGCGCAACTCCTCGATCGCGGCGCGGATGTCGGAACTGTCGATGATGTTCACCTCCACGCGGTCACCGGCCAGATACAGGCGCTGACGCTGCGCGATATGATCGTCTGAACGAAAATCCTCGACCTGATAGATCTGTACCGGACGGACAAAGCCCTTGGGCATGATCTCATCGACTTTGTGGCACTCAATGTACTCACTGACGAGGCTGTTGGTGGTCTCGTCGATCAGGATGTGATCGGGCTCGGCCATGGCCTGCAGGCGTGCGGCCAGGTTCACCGGACTGCCAAGGACGGTGTAATCCAGGCGCTGTTCCGAGCCGAAATTGCCGACCGTGCAATACCCCGTGGTCACGCCCATGCGCACATGCAGGCCACGCGGTACGCCCTGTTTTTGCCAATATTTCTGTAACTCCTTGACGCGCTGCTGCATGCGGATCGCCATTTCCAGGCATTTCAGGGCGTCTTCGGTTTCGCCTTCGCTTTCCGGATCGCCAAAGAACACCATAATGGCGTCGCCGATAAATTTGTCGATGGTGCCGCCGCACTCAAGGGCGATGGAAGACATTTCCGAGAGATAGGAATTGATCACCGTTGCCAGGCGCTCGGGCTCCAGTGTGTCGCTCAGATCCGTGAACTGAACGATGTCGGAGAAAAAGACGGTCAGATTTTTCCGTGCATGTGTCGTGACCTGTCCTGGCTGTTCGGTAAAAATGCTTTGATAAATCTGTGGCGAGAGGTACTTCGCCAGCTTGGTCGCCAGATCTTCCAATTGGCGGCTTTTTTCCTCGATAATTTCCCTATCGCGCAGCTTTTGCTCCAAAAGCTGTTCCCGCTCCTTTTTCAGATTCCATTCCGCCGTTCGATCCACGAACTGGCCCTGGACGCCGTTGAGGTAGGAAAAAGCCTCATCATTGGTACGGGTGGAGAGCAGCGAAAAGACACGGTCTTCTCCATCGATGGTGATGTGGACCTCGGGGATCAGAACGAAGCCTTTATGGGAAATATTCTCCACGAACTCCTCTATTTGCGCGCCGGG
>CAYWYB010000037.1:0-470 GCA_964462145.1 uncultured Rhodospirillaceae bacterium | reverse complement strand
TTCGAGAACGTGGGGGAAATAGATATTCGTGACATTGCCGAGGATCGGAAAGAAGCTCTCGAAATTGCCGTTGACCTTTTGCACTTCCAACTTGTCGTTGGCGAAATAGGCCGCCGTGATGGCATTCCTGAAATTAAAGAAGCTCAGATCGACGATATTATGTTGATTGAAAAAATCCTCGATCTTCATGCGCCAAGATTCCGGATCGGAATTGTCAGCGGCCGTGATCTCGTTGCCATTGTGCCCGTTTCCCCATGATCGCACCCCACGTGGTGACGCAGTAGGGCACACAATATGTCAGCACCACCTTTAACAGCGGCGGCGCACCCCCGGCAAGAATAACATCGCCATGATTAATCGCTGTCAGAATTGTCCCCACGACCAGTGCCGTTAAGAAAGCCTTCTTCGGCGTCTTGTCGCCAAACATCATCTGCGACAATGGCGGAGCAGAAATTTGATTGATACTTTGT
>CAYWYB010000036.1:23382-24234 GCA_964462145.1 uncultured Rhodospirillaceae bacterium | reverse complement strand
GGAGGCATTTCTAACCTAACTGTTGGGTGCTACATCCAGCCTTGCCACGATGCCTTCAAGGTCCGGGCGGGGTGCCGGATAGCGCCGCAGGACGTCCGGGTCATGGCCGGGGACAATATGGGCATTGTCGGGCGCCAGGGCGCGCAGCTTGCGGTGGCTTTCTAGCATCTCGTATAGATTTTCGTGGGTTTGAAACGGCGTTTCCTGCTCGAAGCTCTCGTAATAATGCGCCGTGTCCGAGGCCAAAACCACCGGACCCCGCGCGGTATCAACGCGGACGGCCTGCATGCCGCGGGTATGGCCCGGCAAATGATGCACGGTGACGCCCGGCGCAACCTGATCCTCGCCGGCATGAAAGACAACCCGGTCGCCGTAGGTCAGGCTGACCATCTGCAAGACGTCATCCAGCTTGAAGGAATGACGCAGTGCCGGATGGGTCATGGCCCGCCCGGTGACAAACGACATCTCTTCATCCTGAACATGGAAGCGCGCCTTGGGGAACAGTTCCAGATTGCCGGCATGGTCGTAATGCATGTGGGTGATGATCACGTCCTCGATTGCGTTGGCATCGATATCAAGCAGCGCCAGGCCTTCCACCGGCGAGCGCAGAAAGCTGCGGCCCCGGCCTTCGCCTTCCTCCCTATCGTAGCCGACATCAATAACGATGGTACGCTGGTCATTGCGGATTACCCAGATGAAGTAATCCATGGCGATGGGGGCGTCGTGTGGATCGCCGTGCACGAACATGCCGCCGCGGTCACCCATGCGGTCGCCGTATTTGATGGCATAGATTTCGTAAGGTCCCTCCGGCATAGCTATTCTCCTCCTGGCAAATTCAAATTTAGTGTAACA
>CAYWYB010000036.1:0-23372 GCA_964462145.1 uncultured Rhodospirillaceae bacterium | reverse complement strand
GTTGGGGAGAGCTCATGCGATTCATTATTTATGGCGCTGGCGGCGTCGGCGGTGTCATCGGCGCGCAGTTGTTTCAAGGTAATGAGGACGTGACCTTGATTGCCAGGGGCGATCATCTCGCCGCGATCCAGGACCGGGGCCTGCTGTACAAAACTCCGGATCAGTCCGTGCACTTGCCGATTCCCGCGGTTGGCCATCCCCGCGAGATCGCATTCGGTGGCGATGAAGTAGTCATTCTGACCATGAAGAGCCAGCATACGGAAGCCGCGTTGGAGGATCTGCGACTGGCGGCCGGCGACGAGGTGCCGTTGTTTTGCTGCCAGAACGGCGTCGCCAATGAACGCATGGCCCTGCGCCGGTTTCAAAATGTTCATGCCATGATGGTTTATCTGCCGGCCATTTTGTTGGATCCGGGCACCGTGTTGGCCCATGCCGCCCGTAAATCCGGCGTGCTGGATGCCAGCATCTACCCGACGGGCAGCAATGATCTGGTGGCCCAGGTCACCGGCACCTTGAACGGCGTCAATTTTTCGGCCCGGCCCAATCCCACGGTGATGCGGTTCAAATACGGCAAACTGATCATGAATTTGGGCAATGCCCTGGCCGCTGTCTCACCGCCTGGTGACGAGGCCGACGGGATCAGGGCCCAGATGCGGACCGAGGCGGAAACCTGCATGCGGGCCGCCGGCATTGATTGCGCCAGCCAGGCCGAGGAGAAGGCGCGCCGGGGCGATCTGATGAAATCCGCGCCCGTGGCGGGCGAGGCACGAGGCGGCGGTTCCTCATGGCAGAGCCTGGTGCGCGGCACCGGTAATATCGAGGCGGACTACCTGAATGGTGAAATCGCCCTGTTGGGCCGTCTGCACGGTGTGCCAACGCCGGCCAATACGGTCCTGCAACGTCTGGCCAATGAACTTGCCGCCAACAAGGGAGAGCCGAAAAGCATTCCCTTGGCGGACGTGCGCCGGCAGATCGATCAGGCTGCCAGCTAGTCCGAACCAAACCTGGGCGGGCGTTTTTCCAGAAAGGCGCGCATGCCTTCCTTTGAATCGTCCGAGAGGAATAATTCCTGCTGGTTCTTGCGTTCAAAGGCCAGTACCTCGTCCAGGGATGCATCGGCGGCGCCATAAACACCGCGTTTGATCACCGCCAGGGCCTGCGGCGGCCCGCTGGCCAGGGTTTTGGCAAAGGCCTGGACGTCGTCACGGAATGTCTCCATGGGGTAGAGCTGGTTGAGCAGGCCCAGGCGGTAGGCTTCCTCGGCCCTGACCCTCTCGCCGGTCATCATCAGTTCCATGGCCTTGGCATTGCCGACCAGTTCAGTGAGAGAGCCGAAGCCGCCCCAATCGGGGATCAGGCCGATCTTGACGAAGCTTTCTGAAAACAGCGTCTTCTCACAGCCGAGACGGATATCGCAGGCCAAGGCCATATTCATGCCGCCGCCGGCGGCGGCGCCATTGACCGCCGCGATAACCGGCTTTTCTATGTTGCGCAATAATTTGACGACCGCCTCGACCGTGTCCAATGTGCCGCCCATATCAGATACATCGCTGGCGTCCTGTTTCGCCGCCATGGCCGCGATATCGCCGCCGGCGCAAAATGCCCTGCCCGCGCCGGTAATGACAATGCAACGCACGTCGGGGTCGGCGGCGCAGGTCTGCAGATGTCCCAATATGACGTCGCGCATGTCGCCCGCCAGGGCGTTCATCATCTTTGGCCGGTTCAGGGTGATGGTGGCGATGTGGTCGGTAACGTCGAACAGAACTTGCGGCTCACTCATTTGGTCATACCTTTGGCTTGCGGGCTGATGATCCAGGGATCATCATGGCGGCAAATGGAAACGCAAAGGATAGCTTGAAGATGACGATTGGCAAATGGGGCGTCTGGTTCGCGCCCAACAGAATGCCCATGGCGGAAGTGGGGCGCCTGGCCGACGAGGTCGAGGGCCATGGCTATGACATTCTCTGGTATCCCGAATCCGTGGCTTACGAGGCCATGGCCCTGGGCGGCTATTACCTGGGCCGGACCAGCAAACTGAACGTGGCCAGCGGTATCGCAAATATCTATGCCCGCGATGCCGCCGCCGCCATGCAGGGGCACAACACCCTGAACGCGCTTTATGACGGGCGCTTTATTCTTGGCCTTGGCGTCTCTCATATACCCATGGTCGAGAACGTTCGGGGCCATGACTATGGCAAGCCGCTGTCCACCATGCGTGCCTATCTCGATGCCATGTATGCCACGCCGGTGCAGGTGGAGGCTCCCGAACGCCGCGTTGTCCTTGCCGCCCTGGGGCCGAAGATGTTGGCGCTGTCGGCGGAACATGCGGACGGCGCCCTGCCCTATAACGTGACGCCGGAACATACCGCGCGGGCGCGCGGGATCGTGGGTCCGGGCAAGGCGATCTATGTGGAGCAGAAAATCTGCCTGACGGAAGACGCAGGCGTGGCGCGCGAGGTTGCGGCGCAACAGCTGGCGATGTATTTGGTGCTGCCCAACTACCGCAACTGCTGGCTTAGTCTGGGCTTCACCGAGGATGATCTTTCCGGCCAAGGCAGCGACCGCTTTCTCGACGCCATGGTTGCCTGGGGTTCGGAAGCCGCCATCCGGGACCGCTTGCAGGCCCATTTCGATGCCGGTGCCGACCATGTGGCGATCCAGCCGTTTGATCCCGCCGGTGGTACCTCGCCGGATTGGAATGCACTGTCCGTCTTTGCGCCCGGCGCATAACCCTTTTATATTCACCGAAGAAAACCCAATCAGGAGTAAACATCATGTCCGCCATAAGAGTTGTTGCCGTCATCACCGCCAAACCCGGCCAGCGTGACGCCGTTCTGGAAATCGCGCGCGCCAATATCTCCGCCGTGCTGGCCGAGGAAGGCTGCATTGAATACGCCCCCACCATTGATGCCGAGGGTATGGGCGGGTTTCAGACCCAGTTCGGCCCGGATACCTTTGTCTTTATCGAAAAATGGGGCAGTGTCGATAACCTGAAGGCCCATGCCGCCTCCGAGCACATGAAGGCCTATGGCGCCAAGACTAAGGACATGATCGCCGAACGGGTTATCCACGTCCTCTCCGACGTTTGATATGCTCTAGATTGACCTGGCCGCACCAGACATGGTGCGGCCTTGTCGTTTTCGAACGTCTTCATTAGGGAATTTTGCTCATGCATTACGATGCTATCGAGAATAATCACGGCCTCGCACACGACCCGTTCAAGGCATTGATCGCACCCCGGCCGATCGGCTGGATCGGTTCCATCAGCAAGGACGGTATCTACAATCTTGCGCCCTACAGTTTTTTTAATGCGATCAGCGACCGGCCGCACTATGTGATGTTCTCGTCGAAAAACATCAAGGACAGCGTGCGCAATGTGCAGGAGACGGGGGAATTTACCTGTTCCATGTCGAATTGGGATACCCGCGACGGCATGAATATTTCCTCCGCCCCGGTGCCGCCGGATGTGGATGAATTCCCAATTTCCGGCCTGACCGCCACGGCGTCAAAATTCGTCAAGCCGCCCCGGGTCAAGGAAAGTCCGGCCGCTTTCGAATGCCGCTATTGGAAGACTGTCGAATTGCCCGACGTCGTACCCGGTTCCGATCAGGGCCATTTCATGGTCATTGGCCAGGTGATCGGTATCTATATTGATGACGCCTATATCTCCAACGGTACCGTCGATACCGGCGCCATGCGGCCGTTGGCCCGCCTGGGCTATATGGATTATGCCGTGGTGACGCCGGAAACCATGCTGACCATCAACCGGCCCGAAATGACCGAAACCGGCGAAATCGCCAAAACCGAAGCCGGTGCCTGGGACGGTACATACAGATAGGGAGAGTGCGATGAACATCCGTCTTGGTTATCTTCTGCCCACGCGTGAGGCCGTCATGCGAGGCCAGCCGGAAGCTGCGCCGTTGATGGATCTGGCGGAACGGGCCGAAGGGATTGGCTTCGATTCCGTATGGGTTGGCGACAGCCTGTTGGCCCGCCCCCGGCACGAACCCCTGACATTGCTGGCCGGTATCGCGGGCCGCACCAAAAAGGTGGAGCTGGGAACGGCGGTGCTGCTGCCCACGCTGCGCAATCCGGTGGTCATGGCGCATCAGGTGGCGACGTTGGATCAGATCAGCCAGGGCCGGGTGATCCTGGGCGTTGGCATCGCCGGCGATGTGCCGGCCATTCGGGCTGAATTCGCCGCCGCCGGCGTGCCGTTTGAAAAACGCGTCGGCCGCATGATGGAAGGCCTGCGTCTGTGCAAGGCCCTGTGGTCGGGCGAGCCGGTGGACTGGGATGGCCGCTGGCCGGTCGAACAGGGCGTCCTGGGCCCGACGCCGCACAGGCCCGGCGGCCCGCCGATCTGGGGCGGCGGCTCGGCCCCTGCCGCGCGCCTGCGCACGGGGCGGCATTTCGACGGCTGGTTCCCAACCGGGCCTGATGCGCCGGGTTGGGCCGAACAATGGGCCGGCGTCAAGGACAGCGCGAAGGAGGCCGGGCGCAATCCCGATGATCTGGTCGGCGCGGTGTATCTGACCCTTGCCATCAACGATGAAGCGGCCAAGGCGCAACAACAGGTCGATACCTTCATGGAGGAATATTACGGCGCCTCGGCCAAGGTCCTGGCCAAGCATCAGGCGACCTATGCCGGATCGGCGGCGGGCTGTGCCGAGTGGCTCAAGGGTTATGCCGATGCGGGCACCACGCATATGGTTTTGCGTTTCGCCGGCGAGCACGAAAGGCATATGGATATTATCGCCGAGATCCGCGCCTCGTTGGGCTGGTAGCGGCAGGTGCCGGCTTGGCGCCGAGAGATGTAGTTTTCACTTCTGAAGCAGCTAGTCACGTATTTTCTGGCTGGAGTAGCGAAAATGTCAATGTCGAACGACCATGAAGGAAATTCCGAATTCGACCCCATGCTCGTGATCGAGGCACTCAAGGAGTTGCCGGATGGCGTTCTGGTTCTGGGTCCGGACGACAAGATTATTTTCTGTAACGAGCGACAGAAAGAGCTGTTCCCCGGCGTTGCCGATCTGTTTGTTCCGGGCACTTCCTTCGAAACACTCGTACGGGAAAGCGTGTCGCGGGGGTTGATTGCCGAATCCGCCGGCCGGGAAGAGGAATGGATTGCCGCGCGCATGGCAATGCATTTGGCCGGTGACAGGGTTCGCTTCGAACAGGAACACGCGGACGGGACCTGGGCGGAGGTTCATGAAATAGGTCTGGCGAACGGCTGTCGCGTGGGGATCCGAACCGATATCACCGAGCGCAAGCGGGCCGAGGAAGCGCTACGGGCCAGCGAAGAGCGCTATCACGAGGTGATCGCCTCGACCCAGGAAGGTTATTGGCGGGTGGATGCGGAGGCCCGCACGATAGAGGTTAATGACGCCTTGTGCCAGATGCTGGGTTATGCCCGCGAAGAGATTGTCGGCCGGAGATCCTATGACTTCGTCGACGAGGAAAACCGGGCTCGCCTCGAAGCGCAAGCAACACGTAGCGCCGAGGCCGACCAGCGCCGGTATGAGGTCACCTTCAGGGCAAAGGACGGCTCTGATGTCTATGTTGAATTCAACGCCACGACCCTGCGGGACAGTGACGGCGAAATCACCGGGTCCTTTGCCTTCCTGAGCGATATTACCGCACGCAAGCGAGGGGAAGAGGCACAACGCAAACTTGCCCGCGCGGTTGAGCAAAGCCCGGTATCAGTGGTCATCACCGATATCAATGGCGCCATCGAATACGCCAATCCGAAATTCAGCGAAATATCAGGCTACAGCTTTGAAGAGGTGCGGGGCAAAAATCCGCGGCTATTGAAATCCGGTAAGACGCCACCTGAAATTTACGAGGATTTGTGGCGCACGATCTTGCGAGGTGATACCTGGACCGGCGAAATGCTTAACAGGGCTAAGGGCGGCGATCTGTTCTGGGAGCGGCAGACAATTTCCGGCGTCACGGATGAACAGGGGCGTGTGACCAATTTTGTCGCCGTGAAGGAAGATGTCACGGAAGTGAAAAAACGTGAATCGGAGTTGGCGGAGAATTCGGCCCTGCTTCGAACTATTCTCGATACGGTTCCAGCCAATATCGTGGTTCGGGACAATGAAGATCGTTTTACTTTCATGAATAGGCGCGCTTGCGAATTCTACGGCAAACCAATCGAGGCAATGCTGGGAAAGACAACGGAAGAACTACTCGGCAACGATTATCCCACAGGTTTTGACGACTTTATCTCGCGTATCCGAGCATCCGACGGCCTGGTTTCTGAACCAAACTATAAATCGACCCGACATCCCGGCAGGACCCTGTGGCTGCTTGGGGCACCCATTGCCCGGAGCGATGGTGACATCCTGGGCACTGTTTCGGTTCATCTCGACGTCACGGAGCATAAACGGGCCGAAGAGGCATTGCGGCGTAGCGACGAACGCCTTCTTGAGGCCATCGCCCATGTTACCGAAGGCTTTTCGCTGTGGGATTCGGACCTTCATCTCGTTTACTGCAACGCCGAGTTCGTCCGCCTTTCAGGGCTTGCCGATGACGGTTTGGAACCTGGCACGAGCTATGAGGAATACATTCGAAAATGCCTGCTGCGTCAGGCTATTCCCGAAGCGCAAGGCAGGATCGAATCTTGGGTTAGCGAGCGGCTTCGCGAACTTCAAGACCGGAGCCATGAACTGAGATTAAAGGAAATCATTCGGGATGAGCGCCGGTATTTGCGTCGTGATGTACCGTTGCCGGACGGCGACCTGATTGTGTCGGTGGCCGACATTGAGGATTTGAAGCGTGCCGAGGAGCAATTGTCACAGGCGCAAAGGTTGGAAGCTATAGGTCAGTTGACCGGTGGCATCGCCCACGACTTCAATAATTTGTTGGCCATTATCCTGGGCAATCTGCAGCTGCTCGAGCGCCGCATCGTCTTGCCGGACGGCGATCAGGAACATCTGCGTCAAAGCCTGATGGCGGTGGAGCGGGGTGCCGCCCTGACCCACCGGTTGCTGGCTTTCGCCCGCAGCCAGCCGTTGCAGCCACGGGCGGTCAATGTGGACGATGTGATTAACGGCATGAAGGATATGCTGCGCCGAACTCTCAGCGAGGCGATTGATCTGAATTTTGATCTGAATGATGGATTGCCGGTGATGGTGGATGTACAGCAATTGGAGAACGCGCTTTTGAATCTGGCGATCAACGCCCGCGATGCCATGATGGATGGCGGAACACTAACCATCAAGACCAGCGATCGTACATTTGATGGCAGCGAAATCAACCTGGGTGAAGAGATTGCGGCGGGGAACTATTGCCTCATCTCAGTCAGCGATACAGGCGCAGGCATGGATGAGATAACCTTGAATCGCGTCTTCGAGCCCTTTTTTACGACCAAGGAATTTGGTAAGGGCAGCGGCCTGGGCCTGAGCATGGTGCAAGGTTTTGTCCGCCAATCAGGCGGCCATGTCGGCGTCCATAGTGAGGCCGGCGTCGGCACGACGGTGCAGTTGTATCTGCCTCTGGCGGGCATGGCGGATAAAGACGAGAGCGGCGCGAATGAGGACGACGCGGAAAAGACACGTCTCGGTCAGGGACAGGTTGTCCTTGTGCTGGAAGATGACGAGCGGCTGCTTCAAACGGCGGTCAACATGCTGGAAAGCCTCGGTTATGTCGTTTTGCAGGCTGGAGATGCGGCCTCGACTATGGCCCTTTTGGATGGTGACGACGCGGTGGATTTGTTGTTCTGCGATGTAGTTTTGCCCGGTGGCGCATCCGGGCCTGAAATAGCGGCCGAGGCCCAGGAAAAATTTCCGGCACTGAAGGTGCTTTATTGCACGGGCTATGCGGATAATGTCCTTACCCGCGATGGCCGGCTGAAACCCGGCCTGCGTTTGCTCTCGAAACCCTATAGCTTGGAAACATTGGCGGAAGCCGTTCATCAGGCGCTAAGTGATAGCTCGTAGGCCTCGACAGCGGCTCTATCCCGTAATGCCGATCTGCCACGGGGTGAATTCGTGCCGGCCCAGGTTGAGCTGTTCGCTTTTCGATTTGCCGCCCGAGGCGATGTGCAGGAAGTATTCGAAAATGCGCTGGCCGATATCTTCCATACTTGCGGTGCCGTCCAGGATATCGCCGCAATTGATATCCATGTCCTCTTCCATGTGTCTGAACATCGCCGTGTTGGTGGCAAGTTTGATCGACGGCGTCGGCTTGGCACCAAAGCAGGAGCCGCGCCCGGTGGTGAAGGCAACCAGATTGGCGCCGCCGGCGATCTGACCCGTGGCCGAGACCGGATCGAAGCCAGGTGTGTCCATGAAGACGAAGCCCTTTGTCGTCACCGGTTCGGCATATCGGTAAACTTCCATCAGGGGCCCGGTGCCGCCCTTCATGGAGGAGCCGAGGGATTTCTCGAAGATATTGGCCAGGCCGCCGGTTTGATTGCCGGGGCTGACCGTGCCGTTGATCTGCACATCCCGCCCGACAGCATATTCATCCTTCCACCAGCGGATACGGTCGACCAGTTTCTGGCCGATCTCGGGCGTGGCGGCGCGCGAGGTCAGGGTATGTTCGACGCCATAGATTTCCGGCGTTTCCGACAGAATGCCGGTGCCGCCGTGACGGACCAGGATATCAATAGCCGTACCAAGGCCCGGATTGGCGGTGATGGATGAAAATCCATCGGAGCCACCGCATTGCAGGCCGACGCTAATATGGCTGGCCGGAACGGTTTGGCGTTGATGTTTGTTGGCCACGGGCAGCATCAGTTTGACCATGGCGATGCCGGCCTCGATCGTTTGCCGGGTTCCGCCGGCTTCCTGCATCACCAGGGTTTGCAGCTTGTCGCTGACCTCTAGATTTTGCGAAGCGAATAGTCCGCCCACCTGGCAACGCTCGCAACCCAGGCCGACCACCAATGCCGAAGCCACGTTGGGATGGCGAATATAGCCGGCCAAAGTTCGGTTCAACAGGTCCATGGGCTCGCCGGTCAACTCCATGCCGCAGCCCGTCGTGTGGCTAAAGGCGGCGACGCCGTCGACATTCGGATATTCGGCCAAGCGTTCTTCCGTGAAGTAGTCGGCGATGGCATGCACCACAGTGGCCGAGCAATTCACCGTCGAAACGATGGCGATAAAGTTGCGGGTGCCGGCACGGCCATCATCGCGCAAATAGCCTTCGAACGTTGCCCGCTCGTTTTCGGGCAGCATCTTGACTGGTTTGTAGTCGCGGCAGAAGGCATAGTCGCGGTCGAACTCCCGAAAGGCCATGTTGTGGTTGTGCAACATGGTGCCGGCGGGCAAGTCGTCCATGGCGAAGCCTATGGTGACATTGTACTTCAGGATCGGCTCGCCCTTGGTGATGTCGCGGATGGCCACCTTGTAGCCGGAGGGGACCTTGTCGCGGGTGACAACGTTATGGCCCGCCACGGTTTCGCCCGCCGCTATATCGCTTAGCGCCACGGCGACATTGTCAGCCGAATGAAGCCGGATCGTGGTGCCGGTGATGCGCTTTTCCGAAAGATCCAACATTGCCTTGCCTGCCCCTGTTTGATGTTTGTGCTTAGCGTTTGCCTTCGATATTCACCGCGATCAGATGTGGACCCGATGCGGCAAAGGCGGCCTTGACCGCCCCGGCCAGTTCGCCCGGATCACTGACGACCGTGCCCGGCATGCCCATGCCCTTGGCCATGGTGACAAAATCCAGGGCCGGGGTATCCAGGTTCATCTGCGGATAGTCCTGGTTCGAGTTGGCATCGAAACGCTGGCGGTAGGTGTCCAGGTTATGTTTCAGAATGCGGTATTCCCGGTTAACCAAGATGACAAAGACGATATCCAGTTCATGATGGGTCGCCGACCACAGGGCCTGGATCGAATACATCGCCGAACCATCGCCGGAAACCGCCAGCATGGGACGGTCGGGCTGCGCTACCTTGGCCCCAATGGCCCCGGCCAGGCCCTGGCCGATGCCGCCCCCACGGCCCGAGAGATAATCTCCGGGTGCGGCGAAATCAAAGGCCTGGGCCAGATCCAGGCCGGCGGTAATGGCTTCCTCCACCACCACGGCGCCATCCGGCGTGCCGGCCTTAAGCTCCGCCATGGCGCGGGCCATGGACATGGGATCGCGGTCCCAGGCGCGCTGGGTGCGGGCCTGATAGGCGGCCCTGGCGTCCTCGCTTTCGCTGGCCAGGGCGGCATTGCGAGCCTTGGCCGCCGCCTGATAATCGCCGGCGGCATCGAGCGCCTGGGCCAGTGCGCCAAGGCTGGTCGGCAGATGGCCTACCAGGCCCGTGTCGACCGCATGGTTATGGGCTATTCGCGCCGGGGTTTCCTCAATCTGCAATACGGCGGCGCCATCGGGAAACGGCGTGCCGGGGGTGAACCAGACTTCCTCGAAAAATGGCCCGCCGATTAACAACACCAGATCGGCATCGCCCAGGGTATTGCGGATGGCGCCCGCATCCATGGGCAGAATGGCCTTGGCGTTGGGATGGCGGTTGGGAAAGGCGGCGTGATGGCGGATGCCTTCAAACCAGACGGAGGCGCCCATGGCCTCGGCCAGGGCAATCAACTCAGCCCCTGCGCCGGCACGGGCCACGTCGTCGCTGACCACGATGGTGGGATTTTGCGCCGCCATGATTTTCTCTGCCATGGCGGCGATGCCGGCGGGGTCGGGGCGGGGCGCATCGAACACCTGTGCCGAGGCGGTGGCGGCATTTTCCGTTTCCTGCTCCATGACATTGATGGGCAGGGCAACGAACACGGGGCCGGCGGGGGCTTCGTTGGCGATTTTGAAGGCCCGTTGCATGACGGCGGCCATTTCGTCCGCCGTCTCCACCTGTACGCTCCACTTGGTCACCGGCTCCGCCATTGCCGCCAGGTCATAGCCCAATACCGGGCCGCGCAGACGCATGCGGGTATCCTGCTGGCCGGCGGTCACCACCATGGGCGAATTGGCTTTCAGGGCGCCGTACATCATGCCGATGGCATTGCCCAGACCGGGCGCCACGTGCAGATTGACGACGCCGGTCTTGCCGCTGGCCTGGGCATAGAAGCTGGCCGCGCCCGCCGCGATGCCTTCATGCAAGGCGACCACATATTCGATCTGCGGATAGCTTTGCAGACTATCGAGCAGTGGGCTTTCCGTGGTGCCCGGATTGCCGAAAATACGCTCGACCCCGTGGGCCACCAAACTGTCCATGAATACCTGTCGTCCGCGCATGTCTTCCTCCAATTAGATTCTTCGTCTTGTATAGATAATCGCCGTGCACCCTAGACGATGCGGGTATCGTGGCGGCCCCAATAGCGGTCTTTGATCAACCGTTTGTATAGCTTTCCGTTGTCGTGGCGCGGCAATTGCGCATCGAAATCCACGCTGCGGGGACATTTTATGTGCGATAGATGCTCGCGGCTGAAGGCCAGGATTTCCTCTTCCAGGGCCGGGCCGGCCTGGTTGGGGTCGATGGGTTGAACAACTGCCTTGACCGCTTCGCCGAATTCCGTGTCCGGCACCCCGACCACGGCCACGTCCATGATCTTGGGATGGCCGACCAGCAGGTTTTCGATTTCCTGAGGGTAAATATTGACGCCGCCGGAAATAATCATAAAGGACTGACGGTCGGTCAGGTACAGATAACCCTCTTCATCCTGATAGCCCACATCGCCCAAGGTGGACCAGCCGCGCTCGTTGCGGGATTCCGCCGTCCGTTCAGGATCGTTGTGATAGGTGAATTCCGGACCATCGGCGAAATAGATCGCACCGGCGGTACCGGTCGGCTGCTCTGCGCCGTTTTCGTCCAGGATATGCACGATGCCGAACAAAGCCCGCCCGACCGAGCCGCGATGGCTCAGCCAGTCCTCGGAATTGATGGCGCAAAAGCCGTTGCCCTCGGTGCCGGCATAATATTCATGCAGAACCGGGCCCCACCAATCAATCATCTGCTGCTTGACCTCGACCGGACAAGGTGCTGCGGCGTGAACGGCGCACTTCATGGAGGAAAGGTCGTATTTGCCGCGTGTCTCGTCGGGCAGTTTCAGCATGCGCACGAACATGGTCGGCACCCACTGGCTATGGCTGGCCTGATAGCGCTCGATCAGGGCCAGAGCGTTCTCGGCGTCGAAACGCTCCATCACGATAGAGGTGCCGCCCTTTTTCAAAATGCCCATGTTGAAACGCAGGGGTGCGGAATGATACAGCGGCGCCGGCGAGAGATAGACCGCATCTTCGGTCACGCCATACAGTTTGCCCTGGATATCCACCGGGCTGCTTGGTGTGCCCAGAGGCTCGCCCGTAATAGGTTTCTTGATGCCCTTGGGCCGTCCGGTGGTGCCGGACGAATAAAGCATGTCCGCGCCTTCGTATTCATCGGCGATGGGGCCATGCGGTTGGGCGGCGATTGCTTCGTCATAGGACCTATAGCCCTCGACCGCCTCGCCCACCATCAGACGGGTTTCAACATTGGGCATCAACGCGACCAATTCCGCCGCCACTTCGGCCTTGGCCTCGGAGGTAATGAAGACCTTAACCTGGCAATCACCGACGATGAAATCCACTTCCTCCGCCGTCAGATAGGACGAGATACAGGTGTAATAAAGCCCGGCCCGGTGCGCCGCCCAGCAGATCTGCAGGAAGGCCGCATTGTTTTCCATGTAAATGGCGATGTTGTCGCCCAGGCCGAGACCCAGGCTGCGAAACAGCTGCGCGCCACGGTTCGAGGCATCATTCAATTCGCCATAGCTGACCACCTGGCCACTGTTGGCCATGATATAGGCGGCTTTGTCGGGGTTGTTGGCGGCATGAATTCCGGGATGCATGAATTACTCCTGAAGGGAACATAGGTGTTACTGGCGGCAGTTTATAGCAAGCCCCGCCGGGAATGACCAACTTGTCGGTCAACATCGGATAGCGGCGGCGGCGGGATTGGGCTATTGCTGTTTCTGATGCCGGTTTAGCCGAGGGAGATGACGATGAGCGGTCGATGGTTCGAGGATTTCAAGGTTGGCGACCAGATCGTCTCGCCGGGCAAGACCCTGACGGAGGCCGAGATTATCGATTGGGCCTTCCACTTCGACCCCCAGCCCTTTCATATGGATAAGGTGGCGGCGGAAGCGCATATGTACGGCGGCCTGATCGCCTCGGGCTGGATGCTCGGCACCTACGCTTTTCGCCTGTTCACCATGGCCAATCCCTGGGCGCCAGAGGTCTCCCTCGGCTCGCCGGGTATCGAGGGGCTGCGCTGGATCAGGCCCGTGCGTCCCGACGACACCATTCATGTCGTCGTCACCATTACCGACAGCCGCCTATCCGAAAGCAAGCCGGACCGCGGCGTGGTCGGCATGGATTGGCAGCTGCTTGACCAGAATGACGAAATTGCCATGACCATGCGTTCGATCCAACTGTTGAAACGCCGCCCGGCGCCGGAATAATTACACAGTATGAAGTAGAGGAGTTAGCAACAATGAAACTTGGCATCATGACCGGGGCGATACCCGATCCGTCGGCCAGCATTGATAATTTCATCGCCTTGGCGGAGGAGGTCGAGGCACGCGGCTTTGCCTCTCTCTGGCTGGCCAATACCTCTGGTCATGACGCGGTCACGGCCATGGCCATTGCCGGGCGCGAGACCAAGACAATCGAGGTTGGTACCGCCGTCACACCGATCCATCCGCGCCACCCCACCGCCCTGGCGCAGCAGGCCCTGACCGCCTCCGCCCTGGCCCGGGGCCGCTTCACGCTGGGGGTCGGCCTGTCCCACAAGGTGGTGAGCGAGGATACGCTGGGGCTCTCCTACGCCCAACCGGCCAAGACCATGCGGGAATATCTGGAAATATTGATGCCCCTGCTGGCCCATCGAACCGCCAAGTTCAAGGGTGATCTCTATCGCAGCAAGATTGCCATGATGGTCGGTGACGCGGCCAATCCGGTGCCCGTGGTGGTGGCTGCCCTGGGGCCGATGATGCTGGATCTGGCGGGCCGATACACCGACGGCACGGTCTTGTGGATGACCGGCCCGGCGACTATCGCAGATCATGTCATCCCCGTTATGGGTGCCGCCGCCAAGGATGCCGGGCGGCCGGCGCCGAGGGTTATCGCCGGTTTCCCCGTGGTCCTGACCGATGATGTGGCGGGCGCGCGGGCGCGGGTCGATGAAATTTTGCAAGTGTATGGTCAGCTGCCGTCCTATCGCGCCATGATGGACCGCGAGGGCGCGGCCAATCCCAGCGATATCGCCCTGATCGGCGATGCGGCGGCACTGGACGCCAGGATCGAACAAATCGCCGCCTCCGGCGCGACGGAAATGATTTCCGTGCTGCTGGAAACCGAACCGGGCGCCAAGGCCCGCACGCTCGATTATCTGCAAGGCAAGCTGTGATGTGAAACGCGCCAGACAAGGAGAACGACATGCAGAAAATCCTTCTCGTTCAAGGAGCCAACCTGACCTACCTGGGCAAGCGGGAGCCGCACATCTATGGCACGACATCGGCGGCGGAACTCGATGAACAATTGTATGAACATGCCCGCGACGGCGGCTATCAGCTGGAAATTTTCTATAGCAATATTGAAGGCGAGGCGATCAACAAGATCTACGATGCCGTAAATGGCGGCATTGACGGCCTTGTCATGAATCCCGCCGGTTTTTCCTATGCGGGCTATGCGTTGAAGGATTGCGTAAAGGCAGTCGCGCTGCCTTACGTCGAAGTTCACATCAGCAATATCGAAACGCGCGGAATCCATTGTGTGTTGTCGGATGTCGCGGTCGGCATGGTCACCGGGCTCGGCATCTATGGTTACATATTGGGCCTGCAGGCGATGCTAAATATTCTCGATGAAAAGTAGCGTACGTTGACAACAGCCGGTGGCGACCACAGGATCATGGGCATCAAATCATAAGAACGAGGCCATCGAATATGTCGGGACCCGATCAGGAACTATTCAATTTGGCAATGTCCGATGAATCACGGCCACTGCTGTATGCGGTCAAGAAGCACATCGAAGAGAACGTGGCGCCGATTACGGAAGAGTTCTACGCCCTGAATGAAGGCAAGAAGGACCGCTGGAGCTGGCATCCCCGTCAGCTTGAACTGCTCGATGGCGCCAAGGCAAAAGCCAAGGCATCGGGGCTGTGGAATTTTTTCCTGCCCGACGCCGAGACCGGCGAGGGCTTGAACAATCTCGACTATGCTTACATCGCCGCCGAACTGGGCAAGTACAGCCTGGCCTCGGAAACCCTGAATTGCAGTGCGCCTGACACCGGCAACATGGAAGTGTTGGAGCGCGTCGGCACGCCGGAGCAAAAGGACAGATGGCTGACGCCCCTGTTGAACGGCGAGATCCGCTCGGCTTTTGCCATGACGGAACCGGCGGTGGCCTCGTCGGATGCGAAGAACGTCAGAACCACGGCCGTGCTTGAGAATGGCGAATGGGTCATCAACGGCGAGAAATACTTTATCTCCGGCGCCGGCGACCCGCGTTGCAAGGTGATGATTACCATGGTCAGGACCTCGCCGGATGCGCCGCCCTCCAAACAGCAATCGCAGATCCTGGTGCCCATCGACACCCCCGGCGTCGAGATCGTGCAGGGCATGCAGGTGTTCGGCGAGGACGGCGCGCCGCACGGCCATATGAACATCAAGTTCAACAACGTGCGGGTGCCGGAGGAAAACATTCTGCTGGGCGAGGGGCGCGGTTTCGAGATTTCACAACTGCGTCTTGGTCCGGGGCGCATTCATCACTGCATGCGCTCGATCGGGCAGGCCGAACAGGCGTTGGAACTGATGGTCAAGCGGGCCGGCAGCCGCGAGGCCTTTGGCAAACCCATTCTGAAACTGGGCAAGAACCTGGAGATCATCTCGCGGGCGCGGATTGAAATCGACGCCATGCGCCTGATGGTGCTGCAGGCGGCCAAGGCGATGGACGTGCTTGGCAACAGGGAAGCACGCGTCTACGTCTCCGCCGTGAAGGCCATGGTGCCCGAAAAAGTCTGCCGGATTATCGATCAGGCGATCCAGATGCACGGCGCCACCGGCCTGTCGCAATGGTCGCCGCTTACGGCTATGTACGCCAAACAGCGGCGCCTGCGTTTTGGCGATGGCCCGGACGAGGTGCATCACATGGTGGTCGGCCGCGCCGAGGCGCAAAAACACACGGCCTGGTAAGCCGGTCGCGATTTCCGCGACTAAGGCCGCGACGGCGGCCCGGCGCTACTGCGCCGCCCTCGCGGAGCGGTGCGCTTAAGCGCACAAGCGTGAGCGACAAGAGCTAGTCGACTAGCTGCAACAGGTCGTGCTCTGTTTCCGCGGCCCGGCGGCCGATGGTGGCGTTTTCGATGGAACGCTGGTCGCCGTCGATATGGATGAAGGCAAAAATCATGCAGATGATGCCCCAGCGCAGGGTGCCGAAGACCTGCCAGAAATGGATTTCCTCTGGGTCAATGCGGCTACCGCCGCCGGCTTCGTAGCCGTCCAGCATTTCCTCGACGCTGCCGAAGCCGCCCACCACCTTGTCATGATAGCCATAGCGCCAGGAACGTACGCACATCCAGCCCAGGTCGCTGTTGGGATTGCCCAGGTGGCCGGATTCCCAATCCAGCACGCCAACCAGCCCATCTTCGTCGACCAGGATGTTGCCATTGCGGAAATCTCCATGGTTCAGGGTATGGCGGCTGCCAGCCAGCTCCAGCCGCTCCCACAGCCAGCGAAAGGCGTATTCAAAGCCGGCATGGGGCTGGTGGAAGGAATCCATGATGGTGCGGTAATGCAGCAATTCCTCCGCCGCCGGTAAACCGCGCAGGGGCGGCAGGCTGTCCAATTCAATACCGTGAAAACGGGCCGCGGCGTGGCCGACCTGAAAGGCCAGCCGGGGCCGGGCACGGGCGTAGGCGTCATCGCGCACGATGCGCCGCCCCAAGGCCTCGCCCGCCAGGCGATGGCTGAAAAAGCCTTCCGTGGTGCGCTCGCTCCCTGGCAAAAAGAATGGCACTTCCGGCATGGGCACGCCGGCCTCGCGGGCCAGTTGGAACAGCCGGCCCTCGGTCAGGCGGCTGACCGTCAGGCGGCCTTCGGGCAGGCCTTCGTATTGCTTGTCCACCTGCCGGTCCATGGGGTCGCGTTTCAGCACGAGGGGCTGGCGCCCCCCGTCCGGCTTCAGGGCATCGAAGGACCAGTTCTCGCGGTTCGCCCCGCCCGATAGGCGCACCAGGCCCTCGACCCTGGTGCCGGCGCCATAGGCCTCGGCAAGACGTTCATGCAACACCTCCGCCAACTGCTCGCCGGCGCTTCGTTTCGGATCCTGTACCGCTTCCATGAGTTGATCCAACAGCCACTACAAACTGTCTTCATCTTATACCAAGTTGCGCTGATAGAGACCCATATAGACGCTTTATGAAGGCTTTCGGGTAGGAGCGTGTTGCGCCGTGGTACTGGTACCACAAGCGGCTCGCGACACCGCCGAAAGCTTTCGTAAAGCGCCGAATTCGGTCGTTTCAGGAGCCCCTCGGCGGCGTCGTGAAAGCTTGAAGGTACTGGTACCGTCGGCGCTTCCGCTCCTACCCGAGGAGCTCCTGAAACGATCTATATGGGTCTCTATCAGCGCAACTTGGTATTATACCAGAGATCATTTGTAACAGGCATTCTTGCGAACTATCCTCGCATCAACCGGACTTTATTGGGAGAGCGGCAATGACGACGCATAGTTGGCGGATCGGCGATGTAAAGATCACGCGCATAGTGGAAATGAGCGCCGTCAGGACGCCGGATTTTGGCTACCGCAACCTCTCGACCAAGGAAATCCTGGCCGAGGCCTGGTTGCGGCCGCATTTCGCCACGGATGACGGGCAGCTTAAAAGTTGCATCCAGGCCTTTGTCGTTGAATCGCAAGGCCGTCGCATTATTGTCGATACCTGTGTTGGCAACGACAAGCCGCGCGGTAACGCCGCCTGGAACCAACTGCACGGTTCGTTCCTCGATGACCTCACCGCCGCCGGCTATCCGCCCGAAAGCATCGATATCGTGCTCTGCACCCATCTCCATGTCGATCACGTCGGCTGGAACACCATTCTGGTCGATGGGCAGTGGACGCCGACATTCCCCAATGCCCGATATCTGTTTGGTCGGACCGAATGGGAGCACTGGCGCCAGGAGGCTGTTGCCGACATCGCCGGCGACATTGATCCGGAAATCGTCGAGGCGGTGATCGATTGCGTGGCGGTCAATCAGGATTCAATTCGGCCCATTATCGATGCCGGTCTGCACCAACTGGTCGAGGTGGAGCACCAGGTCACAGACGAGGTGCAATTGGAACCGACACCGGGGCATACGCCGGGGCATGTCAGCGTGGTGATCACATCCGCCGGCAAGCGGGCGGTGATCACGGGCGACATGATGCATCATCCTATCCAAATCGGCCTGCCCCATGTGGCGAGTAAGTTCGACCACGACGTAGACCGGGCGCAAAATACCCGACGCGACTTTCTGCGCCGCTATGGCGATGACGAGGTGCTGGTATTCGGCACCCATTTCGCGGCGCCGACCGCCGGCTGGGTGGTCTCTCATGGCGACGGCTGGCGCTTCAAGGTGGATTGACTGGGCAGGGGCGGCTTGTGGTAGTGACCGTTCCCGTCGGTCTGGGGCCGTTGCCTGCCATTGGCCCCAGTCCACTGGGCCTGGCGCCCACAACCGAGTAGGGTTGGTCACGATGAGGGTTTTTCCTGCCGCAGGCGCTATTGGGTTATTTCTGTTTGGCTGCGCGTCAGGCAACCTTGATGGTGCTCGGCAACTACCGTGCTTTCCTGCCACTCATTACGCCGCGCCAGCCGGCGCGCCGTATGTTGCGGAAGAGGTTCGCGTTCCGACCGAAGAGGGGCACGTGTTGGTCGGCACATTGACCCTGCCGAACAGGGGGATTGTTCCGAGGCCAGCGGTCGTTTTGATAACTGGGTCAAGCGCGCAAACTCGCGACATGGTGGGATCAACTGCCATGCCGGTTTCACTCTACCGTCCCTTCCGGCAGATTGCCGATACGCTTAGCCGGCGCGGCGTCGCCATTTTGCGCCTTGATGATCGTGCGACCGGTTGCTCGGGTGGTGGACCATTGTCCCAAGCCAGCACCGCTGATCGTGCCGGCGACACGCAGGCGGCGTTGAGGTACTTGCGCGGCAGGCGGGAGGTTGATCAGCATCGACTTGGTTTGCTTGGAATCAGTGAAGGCGCCAACATTGCCATCATGATCGCGGCCCGCGATCCCAAATTGCGCGCTGTGGTTACGATGGCGGCAATGGCGAGTCCAGGTTGGCGGATATGGGAATATCAGACACGCTACAAGATTTCATTGGGCGAAGAGATGGATCGTTCAAAAAAGGCGCGCTGGCTGGCGGGAGAGGATCCGGAACGCATTCTCAAGGAAAGGGTCGCCGAGGCCCGTGCGCATGTTCGCGCCGGCGAGGCCAATCCGTGGTGGACCTTCTTCTTTGTCTACGATCCATCAACAGCGGCGCCCAGCGTAACAAGTCCCGTCCTGATACTGCATGGTGACCGTGACAGCGCGGTGCCGGTCGCCCATGCCCGGAAACTTGCACGGGCGATAAAATCTGGAGGCAATAGAGATGTCACCGTGACGATTTTTCCCGATCACAATCACCTGTTTCTACCCGACAAACATGGTGGATTTAGGGGGTATGCGCAATTGCTGCAGCATACCAATCGGATTCCGGCACATATCCTTGACACTATCGCCGACTGGTTGGTCCAACGGATGTCAAACGAAACGGTGCAGGATTGAAAGGGCAACGATTTGTAGACCGTTTACACAGCCGGGTTTCTGCCGTCACAGCGGCAGTTCAAATGGTAGCGGAGTAACGCTCAACCCTGGCTACTTCGTCTACTGCACGCCATAGGCCAGCATGGCATCGGCCACCTTGACGAAGCCGGCGAGGTTGGCGCCGAGCAGATAGTCGCAGCCGCCGTTCTTGCCTTTGCCTTCGCCATAGCGGAAACAGCTGTCGTGGATGCCCTGCATGGTGCCCAGCAACAGTTTCTGCAGTTCGTCCTCGCTCCACGAAATGCGGGCCGAGTTCTGGCTCATCTCCATGCCGGAGACGGCCACCCCGCCGGCGTTCGCCGCCTTTGACGGGCCGTACAGAATGCCCGCCTCCTGAAAGACATTGATGCCGGCTACCTCCGTGGGCATATTGGCGCCTTCGGAAATGCCCTTGCAGCCGTTCTTGACCAATAACCTGGCCTCGTCCGCGTTAATCTCGTTTTGCGTGGCGCAGGGAATGGCGAAATCGCAGGGCACGCCCCAAGGGCGTCCCTGGTGAAATTCGGCGCCGGGATATTGTGCCGCATATTCCGAGATCCGGCCCCGGCGAACATTCTTCAGCTCCTTAATCCAATCAAGTTTTTCCCCATCAATGCCGTCGGGGTCATAAATGTAACCACCCGAATCCGACAGGGTCAGCACCTTGGCGCCCATGTGCAGGCATTTTTCCGCCGCGTATGTGGCGACGTTGCCCGAGCCGGAGACCGCCACCGTGGTGCCCTCGAGCGAGCCGCCGATCCTGTCCAGCATGCATTGCAGAAAGTACACCGCGCCATAACCCGTGGCCTCGGTGCGGATCAACGAGCCGCCGAACTCCAGCCCCTTGCCCGTTAAAATGCCCTCAAACTTGTTGGTCAGGCGTTTGTATTGGCCAAACATATAGCCGATTTCGCGGGCGCCGACGCCAATATCGCCTGCGGGGACGTCGATATTCGGGCCGATGTGGCGGCACAGCTCGGTCATGAAGGATTGGCAGAAACGCATCACCTCGTTGTCGCTTTTGCCCTTGGGATTGAAGTTGGCGCCGCCCTTGCCGCCGCCCATGGGCAGGCCGGTCAGGGAATTCTTGAACTGCTGTTCAAAGCCGAGAAACTTCAGCACGCTTTCGTTGACCGAAGGGTGAAAACGGCAGCCGCCCTTGTAAGGCCCTATGGCATTGTTGAACTGTACGCGCCAGCCGCGGTTGACCCGGATATTGCCTTCGTCATCCTCCCAACAGACCCTGAAGCTGACGATCCGGTCCGGCTCCGTCATGCGTTCCAGGATCTGCATTTCGTGGTAGATGGGATTTGCCGCGATAAAAGGCAGGATCGTGTCCGCCACTTCATGCACCGCCTGGTGAAATTCGGGCTGTCCCGGATTGCGCCGTTTGACGCCATCCATGAAGTGCTCAAGGGTTACCTGTTCCATCATCGGATACTGCCCCCATCGATTGTCGAGTGAAAGAACGCGCGGTGCGCAACGCTAGTATGGTCAATGGTACGCCGCCCAAATCCCCCAATTTTCGATTTGTGGCATGACTGTTGGAATGCTAGCGCTCGCCGGGCCTGGCGTCAATCATTCCGGCAAACGATTGAGAGCAAATTGCCGTGATAGGGCGCGTGCAGGCGCCGGCCCAACGGCGGCCGCGGCTGGTTTGCGTAAGATTGATTTATCGCCGGTCGGCCAAACGGGTCAGGGGCTGGGTCTCGGCGAACTGCTTGATGGTTTTGCCGCGCACGCTCTTAAAGCGCGCCAGCGCCTTGCCCTTCAGTTTCTGCCCCGTCGGCAGTTTCAGGCCAAGGGGGTTAATGCGCCGGCCATCGACCAGGATCTCATAGTGCAGATGCGGCCCCGTTGAGCGCCCGGTGGAACCCACATAGGCGACGATCTGGCCCTGTTTCACCCGCTTGCCCCGCTTGATGCCGCGGCGGAAGCTTTTCAGATGTGCATAAGCGGTCTTGTAGCGGCCGTTGTGACGGATGCGCAGGTAGCGGCCATAGCCGCCGTTCCAGCCGGCGACTTCCACCACGCCACTGCCCGCCGCCAGCACCGGCGTGCCCCGTGGCGCGCCAAAATCAATGCCCCGGTGCATTTTCCGGTAACCCAGGATGGGATGCTTGCGCCGCCCGAAGCGCGAAGTCAGCCGCGCCCCGTCCACCGGCGTTTTCATCAACGCCTTGCGTACGCTGTGGCCCTTGTCATTGAAATAGTCGATGTTGCCGTCCTTCAGCGCGAAGCGATAGAGCGGCAGGTCGGTTTTCCGGACATGCAGCTTGGCGTAGAGAATATCGCCATACCTGGCCAGTTCGCCGCGCTCGTCGTAAAGAGCCTCGTACAAGACTTCGAAGCGGTCGCCGGCCTGGATGTCCCGCTGGAAATCCACGTCAAAGGAATACAGCCGGATCAATTCGACGATCATCTGCGCCGGCATGCCGGCCCGCTTGGCCGACAGATACAGCGAGTCATCAATATTGGCATCGGCCCGGTGCAGGCGGGTTTTAAGGGGTTTGTCGATGGTCCTGGAATCGAAGCCGCCGCGCTCGTTCAGGCTGACCAGGATTTCCTGCTCCACGCTTGGGGTGAAGGCCAGTTGCACCAAAGGCGGCTTGCCGGCCTCGGGGCCGTCGGGCGAGACCTGGCGCCGTGGGTCGAACAACAGGGTCAATTCCTGGCCCGGGCGCAGGCGGCGCGGATTATAAACTTTCGACAGGGCCTTGATCGCGGCGTGCGCCGTTGTCCGGTCGCTGCCGCTGCGCGTCATCACCGCCATCAGGGTATCGCCGGGGGCGATGGATACGGTGCGTTGAATAATCGTCGGGCGTGCCGCTTCGACAGAGACCCTGGTCAAGGGCAGGGCAATGGCCTGCAAGGGCGCCTCGGCCTCGGCCGGGGGCAAAGCGGCGAGGGCTTTCCGTTCAATGGCGGTCAAGGGCAGGCTTGCCAGCTTCTGATTTTCAAAGTCTTGCCGGGAATGGCTGTCTGTTAATATTTTTTGTTGCGGCTGGACCAATATGGCCAGGGCGACCGCACTGCCCGCCGCCAGACCCACCGCGACCGCCAGAGCATTTCGCCGCTGCCCTGGCGTGGAACCAAACGCCCGGCCCAGCAAGGCGGTCAAACGCCTCAAGCCGCCCCCAAAACTCTTTAAATGCACCGCCGGCCCTCCAATTCCCCATCGAATGCACGGCCGAGGCCCGCCGTGTCTATAACTATATCCGTCACGGCGACGGCTCCATGCCTTGTCCGATGCCGGCCACGGGCCGGAAATTAACGAATGTCATATATGAATTTATTATATGAATCAAGGCTGTCCGGCCGCTTCTTAACATAACTTGGCGAGGCCATATTTGACCCTCCAAATGCGTTGAAGCAGTTTGCATTTTATTTGTGGAAATTTCGTAAAAGTCCGTTGACTTGCTCTCCCCGCCTCTCTATACACCGGCTTCGCAACCAGACGGGTGGGGCGCGGACGGCCTTCGGGCCAGCCGGTTTCCCGCGTGTTTGTTTGCTGCGTTCGTTCGAGGCGAGATACTGTTTCAAACGAACTGTTCTTTGACATTGTGATTTTCGGAAGAGAGACGTGGGCGGCGGTGTTTATGGAC
>CAYWYB010000035.1:0-24329 GCA_964462145.1 uncultured Rhodospirillaceae bacterium | reverse complement strand
CCGGTACAGACCCAGGCCCGGCAAAAACAGCTGATCAAGGAATTGCAGCGCACGGACAAGCTATGCGCCAGCCTTGATGCCGCCGGCTGCAGCCCCAAACCCGGCGCCCGGTTGCTGGAGATTGGCTGCGCCTTTGGCCTGATTATCAGCTCCATCGCGGAACATTATCAGGCGGAAGCGTTCGGCGTGGAACCTTCCGAGCTGGCCGCCGGTTTCGCCCAGACCCTTGGCGGCGTGGAGATCATCGCCCCGACAATCGATCAGTTGAGCGAGATGGAGCCGGCGGCGGAGCAGAAAATGGACGTGATCCTGTTCTCCCATGTCATGGAGAACGTGGTCGATCTGAACAAAGTCTTCAAAGCCATCGACCGTTGGCTGGCACCGGACGGCGTGGTCTTGATGGAAACGCCCAATTCCACGGTGCAGAATTCCACGCACATCTATCATCCCTATTGCTTCTCGCAAGATTCCCTGCGGCAGCTATATGGTGGCCATGGCTTCGAGATCATCTCGTTGCGCGCCTCGGGCCGGCCCAGTTCGGCTTTGCTGCCGCGCTATTTAACCCTTGTGGCAAGACGCGGAACGGGCGCGGCGCAGGCAGCTCCCTCGGGCCCGAACAGTGGTTTTGACCGCCGGTTGGGCCATGGTTGGCGCCAGACCATCAAACGCACGCCCCTGGTGTTGGTCGACCGTATTCTAACCTCGCTGCTGTATGCTCCCGATGAAGCAGCCAAGCGGCGCGCAGCTGATCTGGCCAAGGCGCATCTTGCCGGCGCGCGTCCTTCCGGCGCCCCTGTGGCTGATGAAGACGGCGGATAATGCACTAGCCATGGCGGAAACTGCCGCAACAGGTAAATCCAAGGCGCCCACGACAGGCAAGGTGGGGAAACTGCTTCGCCTGATCGCCGGGCGGCGGCGCTTCGCGCTGGTTCTGCTGGCTGCGCTGTTCGTCGGCGCCCTGGCTGAAAGCCTCGGCCTCTCCCTGGTTTTGCCCTTGCTGAACAGCCTGATGGGGATTGGCGAGGGCGAACAGGGCCGCTTCGCCACCATTATCAACTCGATCCTGGATCTCCTGCCCAAGGATTCGCAAATCGAAGGATTGCTGGTGTTGTTCGCGATCGCCTTTTTCATCAAGGGCAGTTTGCTGGTGGTGAACCGGGGGCTAACGGCCTTGTTCTCCCATCGTCTGCGCCAGGACTGGGCCTCCAAGTTGCTACGGCACTATTTGCATGCCGATTATGCCTATCTGGATCAAATGCCCCAGGGCGCCTTGATCCAGAATGTCGTCAACGAGACCCAGATCGGCGCCAAGGTGATGACCAACATCGTCGATTTCGTCAACAAGCTGATCCTGTCCGTGCTGCTATTCGCGGTTCTGTTGGCGGTGCATTGGCAGGCGACCTTGATCATCGGCGCCGTCACCCTGACGCTGCTGGCCCTGATACGCCGGGGCTTGAACGGCTATTCCCTGCGCTTCGGCAAAATCCGCATCAGGCTGTCGCGGCAGATAGCGGAGCAGGCCACGGAATCCTTGCACAGTATGCGCCAGATCAAGCTGTTCAATGCCTACGCGCAACGTTACGCGATGTTTCACGACCGTCTGCGGCGCTTTGCGGATGCGGCGTCAATCTTTCAGGCGGTCAGTGAAATTCCCAAGCAGATGACAGAGCTGTCGGTCATCATCATGGTCGCCGGCGCCTTGATCTGGGTGCAGCGGGTAGCCGGTCAGGATGTGCAAAGCGTTGCCGTGTTGTTGGGTTTTTTCATCCTGGTGGCGCAGCGGCTGCTCTCGAATGTGACCTATCTGACCTCGCGCCGGATGATCATCGGCTCGGCCCTGCCGTCCCTGCATCTGATCTACCAACTGCTCGAAGACGTGCCGAACAGGGAGAAGTTGGATGAAGGCTTGAGCTTCGAAGGCTTGGAGACGGATCTGGTCTGCCGCGACGTGGCCTTTGCCTATGCCGATGGCCGGGTGGTCTTCGACGGCTTTGATCTGACCATTCAGAAGGGCAAGACCACCGCCCTGATCGGGCCATCAGGGGCGGGCAAATCCACCCTGGTGGATATTCTGACCGGCTTCCGGCGGCCCCAGCGCGGCGATATTTCGCTGAACGGCCACGCGATTGGCGAGTACAGCCTGGCTTCCCTGCGCGGCCGTATTGGCTATCTGACACAGGAGCCGGAGATATTCGACGACACGGTGCTGGAAAACATCCGCCTGGGCCAGCCGGACGCCACAGATGACGACTGCAAGGCGGCGGCAAAACTGGCCCATGCGGACGAATTCATCGCCCAGCTGCCAGAACAGTATCAAACCCAGGTCGGCGACCGGGGCAAGGCTCTGTCGGTGGGTCAACGCCAGCGCCTGGCCCTGGCCCGGGTCATCGTGCGTAAGCCGGATATTTACATTTTTGATGAACCCACCTCGGCCCTGGACCACGAATCCGAACGACTGGTCCAGGATTCCATACAGGCCCTGTCCGGCGAGGCGACGGTGATCATGATCGCGCACCGGCTTTCGACCATCAAACAGGCCGATGCCATCTATCGGATAGGGCGCGAGGTGGACGAAATCGCGCCGGCGGATGTCGATGATCAATAATTATTCGCGCCGTCTATTTGCTGCCGTGGCAGATATAGAGAATCTTGCGCGCGCCGCCGATCAGGCGCAGCGGCGGCAGCAAGTACATGGCAACGGCCAGGATCGGCGAAAGATAGGTTTCGCGGGCCGAAAGGGCGCCGTAAGCGCGTTTCTTGACCTTTGTGAAGCGCGTCGCCAACAGGGCGTCGATCTCTGTCTCGAACGGCATGTTCCGCTCACCGAGATTAAAGATCAACATACCGCCTGGACGCAGCATGTCGCACATGGCCCGAACCGTCGGCACCGTACGCTCGGTGGCGAAAAAACGGTTGTGCATGACCTGAACGCACAGCACCACGTCGCCGACGATGTCAGCCTGCTCAATCTCGGCACAGACCGTGCGCACGCCAGGATATTTCGCCTCGTTGGCCTGCAAGCGCGCTGCATCCACGTCGATACCCACATAGTCCTTGGTTTCGAACAGCATGCGGTTCTGCATCAGACCGCAGCCGGCATCGATGCCGACCTCGCGGCCGCGGCTGGCCTGCATCTCGCGCCACAGCCACAGCCACAGCAACTGTTTCGACGGCTTAAGAGAAAGTCTCAGTTTGCGCGGCAGCAGGGGCATTCTATGATTTGCCGATTCGAATCAATTGTGGAAACACGACGCCGGACGATTACGGGAATAAGCATGGGCGGTCAATCCTTTGGCCGTATGGCTTGTCAGCTATGAAACATTTTCTTGTCCATGTCGCGGGCCGGGGCGTGATGGAGCGTCTGGTGCGTTTGATGGCGGGCCTGCATCAGCATTTCATTGTGGCCATCCTGTTCCGCCTGCTGACCCGGCGCATGCCCAGCGCGGCGGACACTGGCGGCACTAAACGCTACACCGTGCTGATGATTGACAAGGACACTTTCTATGAAGATGTCCTTGCTTCGCTTGGCGCATCGCAGGATGTGCGGGTCTATGTGGTGCACCGGGTGATGGTGAAATCCATTGCCGCCGCCTTTCTGCCCCCCGAATTGGATGACAATTTCTACGTCAGCGACAATCCGAAAACCATTCAGGCCAAGCGCGATTACGGCGCCTTTCTCACTAAAATGTGGCCCCATCTGACGCGCCTGCTGCGCATTGATGCCGTGGTTTCGGCCAATTTCGGCTACTACGCCGAGCGCGAGTTCGCCGGCGCGCTGGAGGCCTTGGGCGTGCCGTTTCTGGCATTGCACAAGGAAAACCTGAAAAGCCCCGGCCGCATGGATTTCTTTGCCGATCTCTACCGCTCCCGCCGGGGTCCGTTCACGGGTCGGCGGATCCTGGTCTATAACGAAATCGAGCGCATTGTGCAGACCAGGGCGGAAGTTATCGCCCCCGACCGTGTCACCATCTGCGGTATGCCGCGCCTGGACCGGGTGCACTATTGGCGGCGCAATGACGCAAATGGCGCTGCTAACGATACCGATCGTAAACAGGTGTTGTTCTTCTCGTTCACGACCAAGACCGGCCTGCCGCAAATTCGCCGCAAAAGCCGCTCTGGCTTTGCCAATCTGGCCGAGCCCATGGACGATGCGGTGGCAAAGCTGTCATGGGAAACCTTGTTTCGTGACAGCCACCAGGCGCTCTATCGTCTGGCCCAGGAACGGCCCGATATTGATGTGGTGATCAAGACCAAGCCGCGCCCCCGCGACTATGATCCGGTAATCGAACTGCTGGGCGATCCCGCGACCTGGCCCGAAAACCTGAAACTTGTCTACAAGGGTGATCCGTTCAAGCTGATGGTTGCGGCGCACACGGTCTGCGGCTTCAATACCACCGGCTTGTTCGAGGCGATTACAGCCGGCAAGGCGATCGTGGTGCCGAATTTCGCCGAAGCGCTTGATCCCGCCTACGAGCCCTTTATCGTCGACTACGAAGCAGCTGCCAGCTATGCCGCATCCGGCGAAGATCTGACCGCCAAGCTGCAAGCCAGCCTGGAGCAGCCGGTTCAGGGCATGGAACTGTCCCAGGCGACGCAGGATCTGCTGGAAAAATGGACAGGGAATCCCGATGGCAGGGCCTCGGAACGGGTCAGGCAGGCGGTGTTGTCTGAAATTGATGCCTCCAGAGGCGTGAGTTAGGACGGTGGCAGCCGCGACCTTTGATAACCTGGCGCCATGGTTGTTGCTGCCCGTGGAAACCAAGGCACGGGAATTTCACGCCAAGCTGTTGCTGGCCGCTCTCGCTGTCGAACGGGGCTATCATGTCGTACTGGGGGAGCAGAACGCCATGGTGCGTCAGATCGCTGATCTGCCGCGCGGCCTGTACGTGGATAAATCCATCGCCAAGACCAAGACCAAACATTTCCAGCGTCTACGCCAGGAGGGCAACAAGGTCGCCGCCTGGTGCGAGGAGGGCCTGGTCTACCGCGACCGGGACGCCTACTTGCGGCAGCGGATCGACCTGGCCTCTCTGGCGGAAGCGGAGCGGTTTTTCTGCTGGGGGGCGGTGCAGCAGCGGGATGTGGCCAGCAAGGCTGTGGGATCGGAGGCTAAATTGGTAGCGACGGGCAATCCCCGTTTCGATCTGTTGCGCCCCGCCTATCGCGATCTGTTTGCGGATGAAGCCCAGGCCCTGCGGGAGCGGCACGGCGATTTCATTTTGATCAATACTAATTTTGCCCGCTACAACCATTTCTACGGCGAGGATTATTTGCTGCAAGCCCAACGCCAAAGGGGCACCGTCGATGGCGCGGAGGACGAGGCGTTCCTGTTGGCCTGGCGCGATTTTCTAGGCCAGATGTATCATGGCTTCGCCGCCATGCTGGAGCCCTTGTCCAAGGCTTTTCCCGGGCACCGGATTATCCTGCGGCCCCACCCGTCGGAAAACCATCAGCGTTGGATGGGCGAATGCGCCGAGCTGGACAATGTCAGCGTGGAATTCAGCGGCAACGTGGTGCCCTGGCTGCTGGCCGCCCAGGTGCTGGTGCACAATTCCTGCACCACCGGCCTGGAGGGCTATTTGCTGGACTGCCCGGTGATCGCCTACCAGCCGGTGCATTCGGCGGTCTATGATTCCTATTTGCCCAATGTGGTCAGCCACGCGGTAAGTGAAACCGCGCCGCTGATCGCGGCGGTCGGTGCCGCCCTGGCCGGACAGAGCCTGGACGGCGGTGCTGCGGGGCGGGCGGCGGCGGCGGAGTATTATGCCGCCCTGGATGGTGCCGAAGCGGGGGAGCGGGTGCTGGATGCGATTGCCGGCCTGGATCTGTCCCTGCCGCAACCCAGCGGGCTTGGCCATTCCTTGGGCCGGCTGTCGGGCTACCTGACCATTCCGGCCCGTGATCTGGCGCGCCGGGTGCTGCGGCCCCGGATCGCTGATTACGCGCAGCAGAAATTTCCCGGCCTTGATCTGGAAGAGATGCGCCGTGAACTGGCGCGCTTGTCCGCTGTTTCTGGTCGTTTCTCGGGCATCCGTGTGGCGCCCCTGGCCCATCAATGCTATGGCTTGGCGGCATGAGCCGCAGTGTAAACCAACGTCTGGAACGTGGTCTGAAAACCACCTCGCGCCGTGGTTTGCGCTTGAACCTGCGCCTGAAAAAATTGTTTGGCCGGCGCGGCAAAACCGTTTTTATCTCGGCCCTGCCAAAATCCGGCTCTACCTTTCTGGTCAAGGTGTTGGAACAGGTCACCGGCTATCAGACCTTCTTTCTGGGTTATCACCAGTTGAACGAACAGGATCTGTATCTGCCCAATCTGATCGATGCCTGGTCCATGAACGTGATCAGTCATCAACATACCCGGCCCAGCGCGCCGAACCTGGCCTTGATGCGGCAATTCGCGATCCGTCCCGTGATCCTGACCCGCAACGCCTATGATGCCACGGTCAGCCTGACCGATCATCTGGAGCGGGAATCGGCGGAAACGCCGCTGTTGAACGTGCCCGGCGATTTCATGCGGCGTGAACGATCGGCGCGCCTGGACATGGTGATCGACATGGCTCTGCCTTGGTACATCCGCTTTGTTGCCGATTGGGCGAACGCGGAGCACGACGGCCTATGGCTGCGCTATGAAGATCTGATTGATGACGGTACGGGTACGGTTGGGCGGGTTTTAACCTTTCACGGCATCGCGGCGGACGAGGCGGACATCGAACGCGCCCTGAAACAGGCGCGGGGCCAGGGCAGCCGCCTTAACAAGGGCGTCGCGGGAAGGGGCACGGAGGAGCTGAACACGGCGCAAAAGGCCCGCATCGACGCGCTGACCCGGCATTACCCAGGGGTCGATTTTTCATGTCTTGGTCTGGCGGAGGCGGAATAGATGTGCGGCCTCGCGGGATCGTTGGAGTTTGAGCCGGCTACCCCGGCGGAAACCTTGGCCCGTCAGGTCAAGGCCATGGCCGATACCCTGCAACACCGCGGACCGGATTCCGACGGCCATTGGCTTGATGCCAAGGCGGGTATCGCCCTGGGCTTCCGCCGTCTGGCCATTATCGATCTGTCCGAACATGGCGCCCAGCCCATGGCTTCGCATGATGACCGCTATGTCATCGCCTATAATGGCGAGGTCTATAATTTTCCTGAAATGCGGGCGGAATTGACCGCCCAGGGACATGAATTCAACGGTCATTCCGATACCGAAGTGATTTTGGCGGCGATCGTGGAATGGGGCCTGGAGGCCGCCGTGAACCGCTTTGTCGGCATGTTCGCCTTCGCTCTGTGGGACCGGCGGGAGCGCACCCTGTCCCTGGTCCGGGACCGGTTGGGGATTAAACCGCTGTATTACGCGCAATTCGGCCGGCATTTGATTTTTGCCTCGGAAATGCAGGCCTTGCGGGCCCATCCAGCGTTTCAGGGCGAGATCGACAGGGATGCCCTGGCGATGTATCTGAAACGCAACTGTGTGCCCGCGCCCATGTCGATTTATCTCGACGTCCAGAAATTGCCCGTGGGCACCATTCTGCGCTGCGATCCCAACGGCGAAATCGAGCTGACGCCCTATTGGTCCTTGCGCCAGGTGGCCGAAGGCGGGCAGGGAAATCTATTTCGGGGCAGCCAGGCGGATGCGGAAACCGAGTTGGAGCGCCTGTTGTCCGAGGCGGTGCGTTGCCGCATGGTGGCGGATGTGCCGCTGGGTGTGTTCCTGTCGGGCGGTATCGACTCGTCCACCGTCGCCGCCCTGATGCAACAACAGTCCACGCGCCCGGTAAAAACCTTTTCCATCGGATTTGGCGATGCCGGCTATGACGAGGCCAAGGATGCCAAGGCCGTCGCGGAACATCTGGGCACGGATCATCACGAGCTTTATCTGTCCGAGGCCGATGCCCTGGACGTGGTGCCGCGCCTGGGCGCCATGTATGACGAACCGTTCGCGGATTCGTCGCAAATTCCCACCTATCTGGTGTCCCAAATGGCGCGGCAACAGGTCACGGTGGCGCTGTCGGGGGACGGCGGCGATGAGATGTTCGGGGGCTATAACCGTTATCTTTGGGTCGAGCGCCTGATCTACACCGCCGGCTGGCTGCCCCGGCCCATCAAGGCGGCCATGGCGGCGCTGCTCACCGCCCTGCCGCCACAGCAATGGGACCGCCTGGCGGGATTCCTCCGCCAGCGCAATCCGGGCGACAAACTGCACAAGCTGGCTGGCGTCCTGCACGCCCGTGATGCGGCCCAGATGTACGAAGGGCTGACCAGCCATTGGCCCGGCGCCGAGGCCATGGTGCTGGACCGCTACGGCGGCCTGCCCCGCGATCTGGGCGCCGATGTCAAGGATGTGGCCCACGCCATGATGTATCTCGACGCCATGAGCTATATGCCCGACGACATTTTGACCAAGGTTGACCGCGCCTCCATGGCGGTCTCCCTGGAGGCGCGCGTGCCCTTGCTGGATCATCGGGTGGTGGAATTCGCCTGGTCGCTGCCTCTGGCTATGAAGCTGGGCGGCGGTGTTTCGAAACGGCTGCTGCGCCAAGTGCTCTACCGTCATGTGCCGCGTGAGCTGATCGAACGGCCCAAGATGGGTTTCGCCGTACCGATTCATGACTGGCTGCGGGGACCCCTCAGGGATTGGGCCGAGGATCTATTGGCGCCCGAGCGTCTGGCGGGTGACGGATTCTTCGATCCCGAACCCATTCGGCGCACCTGGGCCGAACATTTGTCGGGCCGGCGCAATTGGCAGCATCAGCTGTGGGATATTCTGATGTTCCAGGCCTGGCTGGATGGACAGGCTCGATGAGCAAGCCCAATAGTTCTCGGCGCCTGCTGTTCCTGGTGAATGAAGCGCTGTTCTTCACCACCCACCGTCTGCCCGTGGCCCTGGCGGCCCAGGCAGCCGGTTACGAGGTGCACGTGGCAACCCCGTTCGCGGATGGACCCGTTAGCGTCATTCGCGGTTGCGGCTTTCACTACCACGACCTGCCGCTCAAGCGCGGCGGCCGCAACCTGTTTGGCGAAGTACGCCTGATGGCCCGCTGTTTTCGCCTGCTCCGCCAAATCAAGCCGGATCTGGTGCATCATGTGGCCATGAAACCGGTGATTTTCGGAGGCTTGGTTTCGCGCCTGCTGGGCGTGGGCGCGGTGGTGCATGCGATCACCGGCATGGGCTTTCTGTTTATCCGCGACGATTGGCAGGCGCGCCTGCTGCGTACTCTGATCAGACCGCTGTACCGCTATGCCCTGGGGCATCCGAACGGGCGGGTGATATTTCAGAATCCGGATGATCTGCAAATGTTTCTCGGCCAGGATTTGGTGCGCCCGGATATCACCGTGATGATCAAGGGCTGCGGCGTCGATATGGCGACCTTTTCTCCTGTCGAACCATCCAATGAGCCTCTTGGCGAATCCCCTGGCGAACCACTGGTGGTAATGTTCCCGGCTCGCATCCTGGGCGACAAGGGCGTGCATGAATTCGTCCATGCGGCCCGGACATTGAAAGCGGCCGGCACCAAGGCGCGCTTTGTCCTGGTTGGCCGCCGCGACCCGGCAAATCCGACGGACGTGCCGGAGGCGACAATTCGCGCCTGGGAGGCCGACGGTTTGGTGGAATGGTGGGGGTTCCGCACGGACATGCCGGCTGTGCTGCCCCAGGCCCACATCATCTGCATGCCCTCTTACCGCGAAGGGCTGCCCCGTGGCCTGATCGAGGCGGCGGCCTGCGGCCTGCCCATCGTGACAGCGGACGTACCCGGCTGCCGCGAGGTGGTGCGTCACGGCGAGACCGGTTTTCTGGTCCCCGTCCGCGACGGCGCGGCCACGGCGGAAGCCATCGGCAAACTGCTGGAAGACCCCGCGTTGCGCCGCACCATGGGCCAGGCGGCCCGGCAAATGGCCCTGGATGAATTTACCGTCGAGGCCTTCGTGGCCGATACCCTGGCCACCTACGATGCGGTATTGCCCAGGGCGGATGTGGGCTGATGCCAAGCGCCCAAGCCAGGCCACTATTCCTACTATCCGTTCTCTTTGCGCCCATGAGCGTGATCGCACCGAAGGGCCTGGTGCCATTGTTATTCGTTGTCGCGCTTTGGTTGCTGATACGGCGATTGCGCCAAGGGCAGGGTTGGCGGCCATTCGCGAATGTCAGCGCCGCGGCCGCTGCCGTGATCGCGGCCTGGGCGCTGCTCTCCGCCCTGTGGGCCCTGGACGGGACGGCGGCCCTGACCACGTTCGCTAAGCTGGCCGGCGTCAGCCTGTCGGCGCTGATCGTCCTGGATGGCCTCAAGGATCTGGATAAAACCGATGGCCAAATCCTGGGCTGGGCGCTGGTAGGTGCATTCGCATTTGCCGCGCTGCTGCTGGGCGGGGAAAGCCTGTCCGGTCTGGCGGGGCATCAATGGCTGGCCTGGCAAGGCCGGCGCGATGAATTCGACCTAACGGTCTTGAACAGGGCCGAAGCGCTATTGCTGCTCAGCGCCTGGCCCGCCGCTCTCATCCTTTGGCAACGGGGCCGCCGGGCTTTCGCCTTGGCGGCGGTCGCGGTGGCGGCGGCTGTGATCCTGCATGGCGTCTCCAACAGCAATCAGGCGGCGCTGTTGCTGGCCCTGCCTCTGGCGGTGCTGGCTTGGTGGGCCGGGCCGTGGCTGCAACGCCTGCTGGCGGTGTTTGTCGTGGCCGGCATGCTGGCGGCGCCGCTGTTGCCGGCGACCGTGTTGGCGCCGGAGCGCCTGGCGGGCTATTTCGACGAGAACCATTATTCCGGCCTGCACCGGCTGCATATTTGGCACTTCGCCTCCCAGCGCATCGCCGAGGCGCCGGTGCTGGGCTGGGGCCTGGATGCCGCCCGGCGCATACCCGGCGGCGACCGAAAACTGCCGGGTGGCGGCAATGCGATGAGCGTGCATCCGCACAATGCCAGCCTGCAAATCTGGCTGGAACTGGGAGGCATCGGCGCCGTGTTGTGGGCGGCGCTGCTGGCCGGCCTGTGGCTGCGCGCCGCTGCCTTGCCGCCGGCCAGCGTGCGGGCGGCGGCCACGGGCTTGCTGTTAAGCGGTCTGGTGGTGGCCAATCTCAGTTTTGGTATCTGGCAAACCTGGTGGATGGCGGCCCTGGCGCTTAGCGGCATTATCTTTGCCCTAGCGCGGCGCTTATCCGCTGTGCTTGAAAAGTAAATGAACGATTAAACATATAAAGATTTTTTTATGCTTGCGTCTGGGCGGCCTGTTTGCTACATAGCGCTCCAGACTTCAACAACTATGATTTTCAACCGTCATATGGGCTTGCATCCGGCGCCGTTTGGACCGCCGTTATGAACCGCCGCGATGATTTTTTGGGAGACCATTCATGAGCACGTTTACCGACTATAAGGTTGCCGACATTTCCCTAGCCGACTGGGGCCGCAAGGAAACCACCATCGCCGAAACCGAAATGCCGGGCCTGATGGCATTGCGTGATGAATTCGGCGCTTCCAAGCCCCTGGCCGGTGCCCGTATCGCCGGTTGTTTGCACATGACCATCCAGACGGCGGTGCTGATGGAAACCCTGATCGCCCTGGGCGCCGAAGTGCGCTGGTCTTCCTGCAATATTTTTTCCACCCAGGATCAGGCGGCGGCCGCCATGGCCGAGGCGGGCATACCTACGTTTGCCTGGAAGGGCGAGACGGAAGAGGAATTCTGGTGGTGCATCGAGCAGACGATCATCGGGCCCGACGGCTGGCGCCCGAACATGATCCTTGATGACGGCGGTGACCTGACCGGGTTGATGCATGAAAAATACCCCGAGCTGATGAAGGACGTGCGTGGCCTGTCCGAGGAAACCACCACCGGCGTGCACCGTTTGTACGAGATGGAGCAGGACGGTTCTTTGGCGGTTCCCGCCATCAACGTCAACGATTCGGTGACCAAGTCGAAATTCGACAATCTGTACGGCTGCCGGGAAAGTCTGGTGGACGGCATTAAGCGCGCCACAGACGTGATGATGGCCGGTAAGATCGGCGTGGTCTGCGGCTTTGGCGACGTTGGCAAGGGCTCCGCCGCATCTCTGCGCAGCCAGGGCGCCCGCGTCATGGTAACGGAAATCGATCCGATCTGCGCGCTGCAGGCGGCCATGGAAGGCTACCAGGTGGTCACCATGGAAGAAGCCGCCTCTATTGGCGATATCTTCGTCACCTGCACCGGCAACAAGGATGTTATCACCATCGATCATCTGCGCGAGATGAAGGACCGGGCGATTGTCTGCAACATCGGCCATTTCGATAGCGAGATTCAGATCGACGCCCTGCGCAATCACCCTTGGCACAACGTCAAGCCGCAGGTCGACGAAGTCGAGATGCCCGATGGCCGCCGCCTGATCGTGCTCGCCGAAGGGCGTTTGGTGAACCTCGGCTGCGCCACCGGCCATCCCAGCTTCGTGATGAGCGCCTCGTTCACCAACCAGGTGTTGGCGCAGATCGAGCTGTGGGAAAAATCCGCCGATTACGAGCGCAAGGTCTACACCCTGCCCAAGGTTCTCGACGAGAAGGTCGCGGCCCTGCATTTGGCGAAACTGGGCGTGCATCTGACCACTTTGAGCGACGAGCAAGCCTCTTATATTGGCGTCCAAGAGCAAGGTCCGTTCAAGCCCGAGCACTATCGCTACTAGAGCCTTTGACGCCGCCTATCTTGTCTTGCCGCCGCGAGACGCTTAAGCTTTCGCGGCGCAGGATAAAGGATAGGGGCAGGGTCGATGGCCGGCTTGACCACTTTGTTCGCCGTGGCCGCGGGCGTGGGTTTTGCCCTCGCCCTCGGGTTATGGCTGCAGGGACAGAAAAGTAAGCGGAGGCTGGCGGAGGCCGGCAATGCCGCCGCCGCACTGGTTGCCCGCCAGCGGGCCCTGGAGAATCTGGCCGATGGCGGTTTCATCGCCTGGCTGGCGGATGGCGGCATCTGGTCTCGTGGTCTACAGACACTGTTCGATCTGCCGCGCGAGGAATTCACCTCTCTGGAAGACCTGTCGCCTTTTATTGCGGCCGATGAATATGGCGACCTGGAAGTGAAAGTCTCCGCTCTGCGCCAGGACGGCGAGCCGTTTCATTGCGAATTAAATGCCGCCGATGGCGAGACCATAATCGAAGTGCGGGGCCAGCCGGGCGACGAAAGCGGCACCTTCGCGGCTATCGTCTGGCTGCGGGATATCGGCGCTGAAGCATACGCGGTGCGAACGGCGGCTCTTGATAGCAAAGCCAAGTTGGCCGCCGTCACCCAGGACCTGAATGTCTTGAACGACCTGCTGGCGGATCTGCCCGTGCCTGTTTACCGCCGGAACGCCGATTTGGTCATGGTCTGGTGCAACCAGGCCTACGCCACTTTGGTCAATGCCAGCGTGGCCGACGTCATCGCCGCGGGCGGCTTCGAAGTTGAAACGCCGCTAATACCGCATCAGGCGCAAACCTTGGCGGAACAGGCCCAGCGCGATGGCATCAGCGTCAGTGAAAGCCGTCATTTCGTAGTCGGCGGCCAGCGCCGTACCCTGGAAGTCACCGAGACAGCCGCCGCTGATGGTGCCTCTGTTATCGGCTTTGTCCACGATATCACCCAGGTCGAGGAGGCCCAGGTCGAATTGAGCCGTCATATCGACGCGCACGCCGAGGTCTTGAATAATCTCTCCACCGCGATTTCGATCTTCGGGCCGGAAAAGCGACTATCCTACTACAACAAGGCCTTTGCTGAATTGTGGCAGCTCGACGAGGACTGGCTGAACCGCGACCCGACCCATGGCGAAGTCCTGGAGGAATTGCGCGAAGGCCGGCGGATCCCGGAGCAGACGGATTTTCCCGCCTACAAACAAGGCTTCATGCGTCTTTACACGGACCTGCTGGAAACCCGCGAAGATGTCATTTACGCGCCCGATGGCCGGGTTCTGCGCCAGGTTATCTCGCCGCATCCGTTCGGCGGACTGTTGTTTCTGGCTGAGGATATAACCGATTCCCTGGTCCTGGAGCGCTCTTACAACACCTTGATCGCGGTGCAGCAGGAAACCCTGGATAATCTGTATGAAGCGGTCGCCGTTTTTGGTGGCGATGGACGTCTGAAACTGGCGAATTCCGCTTACGCCCGCATCTGGCAACTGGATGAAAGCGATTTGGTGGGCGAGCCGCATATTTCCGAGATTGTCGAGGCGGTGCGCCCGGTCTTGGCCGAAACCGAGGATTGGCCCAAAATTCGCGACATACTGATTTCGCAGGCAACGGCGCGGGAAAACATCTCGGGCCGGATGCGCCGGCGTGACGATATCGTCATCGACTTTGCCTCTGTCGCCCTGCCCGACGGCAATGCCCTTTTCACCTATGTGGACGTGACCGACAGCGTCAATGTCGAGATGGCCCTGTTGGAGCGCAACGAGGCGTTGGAGGCGGCGGACAGATTGAAGTCGGAATTCCTGGCCAACGTCAGCTACGAATTACGCACGCCGCTGAACGTCATCATCGGCTTCACGGAAGTTCTGGGCAGCGAATTCTTCGGCACCCTGAACGAGCAGCAGAAGGAATACACCGCCGACATTCTGTTCTCGTCAAACCAGTTGCTGGACCTGATCAACAACATCCTCGACCTGGCCAGTGTCGAAGCCGGGCAGATGGACCTGGACGTCAATCTGTTTGACGTTCACGAGGTTTTGGAAAATGTCATGACCCTGGCGCGGGAGCCGGCAAGCAAGCAGAAACTGCGGCTGGTGCTGGAATGTCCCAACGATTTCGGCGCCATTGAAGGCGATGAGCGCCGCATCAAACAGGTCATGTACCGTTTGCTGAGCAATGCCCTGAAATTTTCCAATCCCGGCGGTATCATCAATATCGGCGCCCTGCGCCAGGACGGCGAGATCGGTTTGTATATCGCCGACAACGGCATCGGCATGAGTGAAGCGGATCAGAAATCGGTGTTCGAGAAATTTGCCCGCGCGAATCCATCCGACCGGCAACGCAGCGCCGGGCTTGGCCTGTCCCTGGTCAAAAGCTTTGTCGAGCTGCACGGCGGGCACGTGCAACTGGACTCCACTCTGGGCCAAGGTACCCGGGTGACCTGTTTCCTGCCGCCAAAGCAGGATGTCGCCGCGGCGACCGCCGCCTACGGTGATGGGGATTGACCGCCGTACAAACAGTTGAATGCCGGCGCGTCCTGCGGGACGCGGACGCAACGGCGGCGGCGGCGGCGGCCCTGGCAGGATTGAGCCGGCCGGGCGATGTATTCTGCTTGTACGGTGATCTGGGCGCCGGCAAGACCACCTTTGCCCGCGGCTTTCTGCGTGCCCTGGCGGTCGAGGAGGAAATTCCCAGTCCAACCTTCAATCTGTTGCTGACCTACGACACCGCGCGGGGCATGGTTTGGCATTTCGATCTGTATCGTCTGAGCACGTCCGATGAAGTGATCGAACTGGGTATTGAGGACGCCTTCGCCGACGGCATCTGCCTGATCGAATGGCCGGACCGTCTAGGGCCCTGGCAGCCCGAAAATCGTATCGAAATTCATCTCTCCGACACCAACGACGGCGCCAGTCGAGAATTGGTGCTGTGCGCAATAGGTCCGGACGCCGAACGCTGGCGAACACCATGGTAGGCAGGGGCGAAGACGCCGCCTTTATGCGGCGGCAGGGTTGGCACGACGCTATTCGCACGCCGCTGGCCGGTGATGCTTCCACCCGGCGCTATGAACGCCTGATCCAGGGTGACCGACGGGCCTTGCTGGCAATCGTACCGCCGGGGGAGAGCCATGATGATTTTATCAAGATTGCCGGATTGCTGAATGACGCGGGCCTGTCGGTGCCGATTGTCCTGGCCGTTGATCCGGGCCAGGGTCTGTTATTGGTGGAAGATTTCGGCGACGACACATACAGCGCGCTTCTGGATGCGGGCGCGCCGGCGTTGCCGCTTTATGAACTGGCCACCGATGCCCTGATCCATCTGCACCGAAACTTCAGCGCCCCGCCGCCGACGGATTTACCTGTCTTTGATCAGGTCCTGTTCCTTCAGCAAACCATGTTGTTTTGCGAGACCTATCTTCCCACCGTTCTTGGTCCCGTGGACGAAACAATCAAGAATGACTTCCGGGACGCCTGGGAAACGCCTCTGGACCAGGCGCTGGTGGTGCCGCAGTCCCTGTTGCTGCGTGACTTTCACGCGGGCAATCTGTTCCGGCTGCCGGAACGGCCGGGCGTGCGGGCCTGTGGCCTGATCGATTTTCAGGATGCCGGTATCGGTCCGGTCAGCTACGACCTGGTATCGCTGTTGCAGGACGCCCGCCGGGGCGTTGGCGAAGAGGTCGCGGCGGCCTGTCTGTCACGCTATTGCGCCGCGTTTCCCGAGATGGACGGCGCCGCATTCGAAACGTCTTACGCGGTGCTGGCGGTCCAACGCCATGTTCGGGTGATTGCGGTCTTCGCGCGTCTGGCGGCCCAGGGCCGGCCCGAATATCTGGAGCATTTGCCGCGCCTGTGGCGGCTATTAAATCAGGCCCTGGCGCACTCGGCCCTAAGTGAGGTCGCGGCTTGGTTCCGGCAACATGTCCCGGCGGCGGTAGAGGCAGACCAGCAGTCCCGTCAGTAACAACGGCCCGATGGGTACTCCGATGCCATTCAGGGGCATCACGATCACCGGCAGTATCCAGCAAAGTGCAACAATAACGAATTCGCCGCGCTGCCAGCCGGTCTTGAACGCCAAGGCCGTCAGGCAGATCAACCCCGCCGAGACAAAACCCATGTCGTAGTTGAAGCCTTGCGGACTGGCCACCAGGGTTGCCACTAACAACAACGCAATCTTCAGATGCCAGTCTCCACCACCCCGAAAGACCCGGTAGACCAATACCGCCGCCGCGACTGCCATGACGGCCTGAACGGCCTGGGCAAGCCAAATCGGCAGGGCGATAATCCGCCCGGCCATGAACCAGCTGGGCATCATCCATTGAAACGGTCCCGTACCCTCGGCCATGAAACGCATCTGATGGGGCAGGGTGGAGGATAGGAACCGCCACCAGGTTTCTTCGCCGTACATCAACACCGAAGCGGCGATAAAAAGCCCCGTGGTCAGGCTGGCCGATATGATGGCCCGCCACTGCCGCATGGCCAGCAGGGCAATGGGGATCATGATGCCCAGCTGCGGCTTGAAGGTCAGCAGGCCGAACATCACCCCGGCCAGAATAGGCCGCCGGGGCAGCAGCGCAAAACCCGACAGGGCCAGGGCGGTGGTGAAGAACCCGTTCTGGCCCAGAAAGACATTCACGAAACTGGAGGGCGCCAGCAACAGCAGCCAGGGCGAAAACTTATCGGGCCAGAAATTTCGCGCCGCATAAAACAACAGGCCCAGGCCGCAGAGGGTCCATATTACCAAGGCTCCACGATAGCGCAGACTGGAGAGCTGCTCGCTCAACACCAGGGCGTGGGGCGGATAGGACCAGAAATGAAAAGGAAAATCCTCGCCCATATGCTGGCGCTGGGCGGCGGCGAATTTGTCCTGATCGAAAATGTCCCCTATGCGCTCCGCCTCAACCAAGCGCGAGGCAGTCCACATGTTGATGAAATCGCGGCCCACTGCATGATTCAGGCCGTCATGGTCGCCGCGCCACAGCGAGATATAGGCCATGGACAAGGCTAGGCAGGCGAGCGCGACGCCCATGGTCAGGGCGATAATCAGGCCGCGTTTCATGGGCGAGCGCCTGTGGAAACCCTATTCGACCGAATAGGCGCGGACGAAATCCTGATCGATGGTCAGGCCCAGGCCGGGCCGGTCGGGAACATCGATGCGGCCGCCTTCCACGGGGAAGGTTTCCGCCACCAGGTCGTGCATCAAGGGGTTATGGCCCAGAGAATATTCAACGATGAAGGCCGCCGGTGCCGTGGCACAGATTTGCAGGCCGGCGGCAAACATGATCGCCCCGCCCCACATGTGCGGCGCCAGGCGGATTTGCTGCGCCGTGGCCAGGGCGGCAATGCGCATGGCCTCGGTAATGCCGCCGCAGATCGCCAGATCGGGCTGGAAAATGTCAACCGCCCGCGCCAGGGCCAGATCGCGGAAATCAAAGCGGGTGAAAACGCTTTCCCCCGCCGCGATGGGAATATCGGTGCTGGCGCGGATCTCGGCACAGCCGGGAATATCATCCGCCGTCACCGGTTCCTCGAACCAGGCCAGATCATAGTCCGCGACCAGGCGGCAGAAACGCTTGGCCTCGGCGCAATCAAAGGTGCCATGGGCATCCGCCATGATACCCACATCGTCACCCAGATACTTGCGGGCGGCGGCGACGCGGGCGGCGGACGTTTTGGCATCACCGTCGGCGGAACCAACCCGCATCTTCACGGCGCCAAAGCCGCCGCCTTCGATATAGCCGGCCAATTGTTCGCCAATGCTTTCCGCCGGCGCCCAGCCGCCGGAAGCGTAGGCCGCCAGGTCATCCCGGCACTTGCCTCCCAGCAACTGCCAGATCGGCACGCCCAGCGATTGCCCCAGCAGATCCCACAAGGCGATGTCGATGCCGGAGATAGCCGAGATGGTCAGGCCGCGCCGGCCCAGGGCGGGGAAGACATGGCCGCGCTCCACGGCAAAATGGGTGCGGCTGCCGTTGTACATCTCCTCCCAATGGCCGGCGATGCGGCGGGCGTCCTGGCCCACCAGCTGCGCCCCCAACTCGTCCTGGATCAGGGTTACCAGGGCCTTGCCGTCACCTAGGTTGCCGACCCCGGCCTTGGCCTCGCCATGACCGACCAGACCATCCTCGGTCTCGATACGCACCAGCACCGTATTGAACGAGCGCATGCACCCAAAGTCTGAAGTATGCTGCTTGTCCTCGGGAATTGGTACTTCCAGCCAGGTCGCCTTCACCGATCTGATCTTCATGAACGGGCCATCCTTCTTCTGATTTACGACGTTTACGCCTAGCTCAACTCGACGATCATTTCCACCTCTACCGGGATCTGCATCGGCAGCGAGCTCATGCCAACGGCGGAGCGGGCATGGCGGCCGGCTTCGCCGAATACCTCGAACATCAGATCGGAAAAGCCATTGATGACCGTTGGATGTTGTTTGAAGTCCGGCGTGGCGTTGACCATGCCAAGAACCTTGACGATCTGCTTGACCTGATCCAGGTCGCCGATCTCCGCGCGCAGGGTGGCCAGGGCGTTCAAACCCACCTGACGGGCTGCGGCCTGGGCGTCCTCAATGCTCATGCCGTCGGTGCCCACCTTGCCTGTGATGGAGCTGCCGTCGGGATTGCGTGGTCCTTGGCCGGAAATATAGACCAGATTGCCGACGCGTTTCGCGCCTACGTAGCTGCCCATGGGAGTTGGTGGGTTCGGCAGTTCAATTCCAATATTCTTCAATGTCGCTTCGGCGCTCATGGCTCTCTCTCCTTGTTTGTTGATCTCACTAGCCTATCATCGCCACGACGAAATAGGGAAATAGCGAAACGGGAAGTACGGCGCATGGGCCAGTTCGGGATCAGCCAGCCGGTGTTGCGGCGCGAGGATGATAAACTGCTGCGCGGCGGGGGATGCTTTATTGACGACCTGTCCCCCGATGGCCTGGTCCACAGCCACGTCCTGCGCTCGCCCCACGGCCACGCCCGCATCGTGGCGCTGGACGTCAGCCAGGCCCGCGCCGCGCCCGGCGTATTGGCGGTCTACACCGCCGCTGATCTGGCCGCCGCCGGCATTGGCGATATCGAGGCCATCACCCAACCCAGCCCGCGGCCCGGAAATGAATACCTCCCCCGCCTGCAGCCGGTACTGGCCCGCGACGAAGTGCGTTATGTCGGCGATAGTGTCGCCTTTGTCGTGGCCGAGACCCTGGCTCAGGCCCAGGATGCCGCTGAATTGATCGAAGTGGATTATGAACCGCTGCCGGCCGTGATCGGCTGCGCAACAGGCGCCGATGACGATCTGTCCTTTGCCTGGGAAATGGGCGACGGTGCGGCAGTGGCCAAGGTCTTCGCCGACGCGCACCATTGCACCAGCCTCGATCTGGTGAATAACCGCCTGGTGCTTGCCGCCATCGAAACCCGTGGCGCCGTGGCCGAGTACGACCCAGGCGCCTGCGATGGCCGGGGCAAATACACCCTGACCACCACGACCCAGATGCCCAACCCCATGCGCGATCAACTGGCCGATCAGATCCTGCGGGTGGAGCGGGAGCAGGTCCGCGTGCTGGTGCACGATGTTGGCGGCGGTTTCGGTGGCAAAAATTCCATGTTCCCGGAATATCCCCTGTGTCTCCTGGCTGCGCGCCAGCTGGGCCGCCCGGTGAAGTGGATTGGCCAGCGTTCGGATGCCTTCGTCACGGATTTCCATGGCCGGGACAATGTGATGAAGGGCGAAATGGCCTTCGATGAGGACGGCCATCTGCTGGCCATTCGGGTCGCCAGCCAGGCCGACATGGGCGCCTATATCGCCGGGCGGGGGGCCATTTCGCCTGTAAACGGCATGATCATGCTGTCCAATTGCTACCGCATTCCGCACATTCATGCCCAGGTCTGGGCTCGCTATACCAACACCGTACCAACAGATCCGTACAGGGGCGCTGGCCGGCCAGAGGTGCTCTATATGATCGAAAGATTAATGGATGTGGCCGCCGCCGAGATGAATATGGACCGGGTGGAACTGCGCCGGCGCAACCTGATACCGCCCGAGGACTTTCCCTATGCCACGCCCACCGGTTTGAATTACGACGTCTGTGATTTCGCCAAGGTGATCGACGGCGCCATGATGAACGCGGACTGGGCCGCCTTTGAAGACCGCCGGCGAGAGGCGTTGAGCCGGGGCCGCCTGCGGGGTATCGGCATGGCGAACTATATTGAACGCTGCGGCGGCGGCGCGGGTTTAAGCGAAGCGGCGCGCCTGGAATTCGATGCATCCGGCGGGGTCACGGTCTATTCCGGCTCCATGGCCAATGGTCAGGCCCACGAGACCGCGTTCAGCCAGATTCTGCATCATTATTTCGATCTGCCGTTCGAGAAAATCCGCGTCGTCGAAGGCGATACGGACGTGATCGCAACGGGTACGGGCACCGGCGGCTCCTGGTCCATTCCCATGGGCGGCGGCGCCATCAGCCTGGCCTCGGAACAGGTGATAGAAAAGGCCAAGCGTATCGCGGCGCATTTATTGGAGGCCGCGGTCGCCGATATGGATTTCGCCGATGGCCAGTTTTCCGTTGCCGGAACCGATCTGCATATCACCTGGGAGGCGGTGGTGGCGGCCAGCCTTGATCCCGCGCAAATGCCGGACGGCGAAGCGCCCGGCCTGGATACCGAGGCACGCTTTACGCCGGAAAACTTTACCTTTCCATATGGCTGCCATATTGCCGAGGTTGAGGTCGATCCGGAAACCGGGGCGGTCGAGCTGGCGGCCTATAGTTGCCTGCATGATTTCGGCGTGGTTCTCAATCCGCTGCTGTTGGCTGGTCAGGTTCAAGGCGGTCTGGCCCAGGGTATTGGCCAAGCCCTGCTGGAGCATACCGCTTATGGCGACGACGGCCAGCTGCTGGCCGGTTCATTCATGGATTACTGCCTGCCCAAGGCCAGGGATTTGCCGGAGTTGAATTTCGCCTCCCAGGTCACGCCCAGTCCACAAAACATGTTGGGCATCAAGGGCTGTGGCGAGGCCGGCGCTGCTGGCTCGCCCCCCGCCGTGATCAACGCCCTGGTTGATGCCCTGCGCGATTTCGGCATCCGCCACATCGATATGCCGGCGACCTCGGAACGGGTCTGGTCGGCGATCCAGTCAGCCAGACTGGGACGGCCCGATTAGAGGATGATCCGGCCCCAGAAATCGGGTGGTATCGCGTCAAACCGGGTATAGGTCAGGATTCGGTTGATGCCCTCACCGTCATCGGACAACGGCAGGTTCAATCGGTAGGAGGCGGATGTCCGCGACGGGTTATCATAGCCCACTTCCACGCGGTAAACCGTCGGTTCTTCGCCTTCGACGGTGGTGCAAAGTTGTTCAAATATGCACTGCCCCAGTTCCGCCGGCAGGAAATCCCGGACGCTGCGTTTGGTCAGATCCCGGTGCAGAAAATCGGCTATACCACTGCCGAATAGGCTGAATTTGAAATCGAATGGCCCGTGTTCGAGCTCGAGAATACAGAGATATCCCAGATAGGCGCGCAGTTTTACCGGGTCGATGTCGCGCCGGGCCGGCGTCTTCCGCCCACCGCGCAACTCTTGCCAATGGGCCTCCAGGGCGATGATATCATCAGGCGCCTCGGCCAGCGTACACAATGAGGAGTCAACGGTTACAGCCATTGTGCCACCTGAGGAACAAAGTGTGACTTCAATTGATAAATATTCGGGAAAAACTGACGGCGCCGGCAGCAAATACCGCAGGTAATCGCGCAATACAATCGTGCTACTTTCATACGCACCCTGAGCTTCAATGCATTTTTTCGCATTGATTATTTGGATGCCCTCAATTGCTAATATTTATGCGGCCATCGGGTTAACAAATCCATAACATCACTCAGGATTGCTGTAATATTGCGCCCTGGACGGGAAGCCGGGAATTGCCTATATCCGGCCTATGACTGAAACCACGGGACAGCCATTCTTGAAAATGCATGGCGCGGGCAACGACTTTGTCGTGCTTGATCTGCGCCAGGCATCATGGCGCGTGGACCCTGCCCTTGCCCGAGCCCTGGCAAACCGCCGCACCGGCGTTGGCTGTGATCAGGTTATCTCGCTTGAGCCATCGGAACGGGGCGATGTCTTCATGCGCATTCACAATCCCGATGGCAGCGAGGCGCAGGCCTGCGGTAACGCCACGCGCTGTGTCGCCAGTCTGATATTCGCGGAAAACGGCAAAAATAATGCGGTCGTCGAGACGGTTGCCGGCCTGCTGCAAAGCCGGATGGCGGATGATGGTTGGATTCAGGCCGACATGGGGCCAGCCTACCTGGATTGGCAAGAGATCCCGCTGGCCCATGAAATGGACACGTTGTCGCTGGATTTATCCCTTGAACCAGAGGCGGGCCCCGGCCTGGCTGAACCCTGCGCAGTTGGCATGGGTAATCCCCATGCGGTGTTCTTTGTCGACGATATGGATGCCATCGATATCCCGGTCGTGGGCCCTGTTTTGGAACATCATGCCCTGTTTCCCGAGCGCGCCAATATCGGTTTTGTGCAAATGACCGGCGCGGACGAATTTCGCCTCCGTGTGTGGGAACGTGGCGCCGGCTTGACGCTGGCCTGCGGCTCGGGTGCCTGCGCCGCCCTGGTCGCCGCGCACCGGCGGGGCAAGTGCGGCCGCCGGGCTCGTTTGGCCCTGGATGGCGGCGAGCTGGTCATCGAATGGCGGGCCGAGGACGGCCATGTCCTGATGTCAGGCCCGGTGGCAACATCGTACGCCGGCGTTTTGGACGGCAGCCTGATGGCCGCCCGGCAAGATCAGCGGCGGTCCGTGGCATGAGCGGCGGCCAGGATAGCCTGCAAGGCAACAGGATCATCAATTTCGGCTGTCGCCTGAACGCCTACGAGGCGGAGGTGATGCGCGATCAGGCCCATGACGCGGGCTTGCGGAATGCAGTCATCATCAATACCTGTGCCGTTACGTCCGAAGCGGTGCGTCAGTCTCGGCAGGCCATCCGCAAGGCGCGGCGGCAGCAACCCGGCGCCACCATCGTGGTGGCGGGATGCGCAGCGCAGTTGGAGCCGGACGCTTTCGCCGCCATGGACGAGGTGGACCGGGTGCTGGGCAACCGGGAAAAGTTGCGCGGGGCCAACTTCGTGACGCCCATGGACGGCAAGATCCTGGTTGACGATATCATGTCGGTGGAGCAGTTGGCGGGCCATCTGGTGCCCGGCTTTGACGGCCGTAGCCGGGCCTTTGTTCAGGTGCAACAAGGCTGCGACCACCGTTGCACATTTTGCATCATCCCTTTCGCGCGCGGCCCCTCGCGCTCGGTCCCCATGGGCGCCATCGTACAGCAGATCAGGACCCTGGTGGCCAACGGTTACAGTGAAGTGGTGCTGACCGGTGTTGATATTACCGCCTATGGCAGCGACCTGCCGGGCCGGCCCGGCCTTGGGCAGCTGCTGCGCCGGCTGTTGCGGGCGGTGCCTGAATTGCCCCGTTTGCGCCTGTCATCCCTGGATGCGGTGGAGATTGATGTGGAATTGGAGCAGCTGCTGTTGGGCGAGGAACGGCTGATGCCACACCTGCATCTTAGCCTTCAGGCGGGCGATGATCTGATCCTGAAGCGCATGGCGCGCCGCCACAGCCGGGCCCAAGCGGTTGAGCTGTGCCAACGCCTGCGCGCCGGTCGGCCCGACATGGTCTTCGGAGCCGATCTGATAGCCGGCTTCCCGACGGAGACGGAAGCGAAATTCGAGAAT
>CAYWYB010000034.1:0-24427 GCA_964462145.1 uncultured Rhodospirillaceae bacterium | reverse complement strand
GTTCTGGAGGTTATGGCCGATCAGATTGTTGCGCTCGTCATCGCCGGTATCGACGGTGACATGGTCACCCTCGTAAACGGAGGCGAGAATATCCGCGATATTCTTCTTCACGGATTCCGGCGTAATGCCGTGTTCCTCGTTGTAGGCCATCTGTTTTTCGCGCCGGCGTTCCGTTTCGCCCAGGGCCTGGTTCAAGCTTTCGGTCTTGTTATCCGCATAAAGGATCACCCGGCCGTCCACGTTGCGGGCGGCCCGGCCGATGGTCTGCACAAGGGATGTGGTGGAGCGCAGAAAACCTTCCTTGTCCGCATCCAGAATAGCCACCAAGGCGCATTCGGGAATATCAAGACCCTCCCGCAGCAGGTTGATGCCGACCAGGATGTCGAACACGCCCAAACGCAGATCGCGGATGATCTCAATCCGCTCCAAAGTGTCGATATCGGAATGCATATAGCGCACCTTCAGGCCCGCTTCGTGCATGTATTCGGTCAGATCCTCGGCCATGCGCTTGGTCAGGGTGGTGACCAGCACCCGGCCGCCGGCACCGGTGACATCCCGGCATTCGGCGATCAGGTCGTCCACCTGATGTTCCACGGGACGGATGATGCAAACCGGATCGATCAGGCCGGTGGGGCGGATCACCTGTTCCGTGAAGACGCCGTCGGTGCGTTCCAGCTCCCACTTGCCTGGCGTGGCGGAGATAAACATGCTCTGCGGCCGCATGACTTCCCATTCGGCAAACTTCAGGGGCCGGTTGTCGACACAGGACGGCAGACGGAAGCCGAATTCCGACAGGGTCCATTTGCGCCGGTAATCGCCCCGGAACATGCCGCCTAGCTGGGGCACGGTAACGTGGCTTTCATCCAGCACGATCAGGGCGTTGTCGGGCAGATACTCGAACAGGGTCGGCGGCGGATCGCCGGGATTACGGCCGGTCAGATAGCGGGAATAATTCTCGATACCGGGGCAGAAACCTGCGGCGTCCATCATCTCCAGATCCAGCATGATGCGCTGTTCCAGTCGCTCCGCCTCCAACAGCATGCCGGTTTGGCGCAAAAATTCCAGACGCTCCAACAGCTCGGCCTTGATGCCCTTCATGGCCTGCTGCAAGGTCGGGCGCGGCGTTACGTAATGGCTGTTGGCGTAAACCTTGACCTTTTCATAGGTCGTGGCGCGCTGTCCGGTCAGAGGGTCGAACTCGACAATCTCCTCCAACTCATCGCCAAACAGGACAAAGCGCCAGGCCTGATCCTCCATATGGGCCGGCCACAGCTCAACCACGTCGCCGCGCACCCGGAAGGTGCCCCGGCCAAAGAAATTGTCGTTGCGCCGGTATTGTAGATCCACGAAGCCTTTCAGCAGCGCATTGCGGTCCACGGTGGCGCCGACCTTCAGATCCATGGTCATCTTGGAATAGGTCTCGACCGAGCCGATGCCGTAGATACACGAGACCGAGGCCACGATGATCACGTCGTCGCGCTCCAGCAAGGCGCGGGTTGCGGCATGGCGCATGCGGTCGATCTGCTGATTTATGTGCGCCTCTTTCTCGATATAGGTATCGGTGCGCGGTACATAGGCTTCGGGCTGGTAGTAGTCATAGTAGGAGACAAAATATTCCACCGCGTTGTTGGGAAAAAAGCCCTTCATCTCGCCGTACAGCTGCGCGGCCAGGGTCTTGTTGGGTGCCAGCACCAGGGCCGGGCGCTGGGTCCGCTGGATAACCTGGGCCACGGTGTAGGTCTTGCCCGAGCCGGTGACGCCCAGCAGTACCTGGTTCTGCTCGCCCGCCTCGACGCCGGCCACCAGCTCGGCGATGGCCTGGGGTTGGTCACCCGCCGGATCGTATTCCGAGACCAGCTCGAAAGCGCGCCCGCCCTCGCCCTTCTCGGGCCGCTCTATCGGCGCCGGCACCCAGGTGGCCTGCTCCGCCTCGGCCAACGACTGCTCGAAACTGCCCCGGATCTGTTTCGTGGATGTATGTGCCATGGCACCAGTATAACCGATTTTGCCGCCGCATCGGATAAGGTTGGAGTGCCGCGACGATAAAAATGCTGAATGACGATGTCGCGGGCCCTTTAGCCGGGAACGGCGCCATTTAGACAATTCCGATATCAAATCCTACGAGTCAAATTTTTCTCAAATACATCACAGTTACTTTTTTCTATTTTTAATATGACTTATGTCTAATTTTGAATATTCAAATCACATTATTTACAAAATTTCGGCATTTAACTGCTGATTTTAGACCTATTTTATAACCTCGACCAATTAATTCATAATGAAGGTATAACAATAGTATTACGCCACCTTTCAAACTTTAATTTTAACTATACCTTAATTAGCTGTCGGCGATTGTTTAATACCTGAATAAAAATTCATCCATTTCTTAATGAAATCTAATACGCGGGAACAACCCGTATTCAGGAGGAAGAGGGCAACATCGTGGCAACGTCGATATTTAGTATTCGCAATACTCTGTTTGGCATTTTGGCCGTCATGGTATTAATGGTTTTGGGCTTTTCAGCCCTTAATTCGTTCAATGCATTCGGTACCTTGCAGAACGGAAAGAAAGTCGAGGCTCTGACCAAGACCGCCGATCTGCTACTGACCTCGGCCAACAACTGGGCCGTGGAACGGGGCGTCACGAACGCCGCCCTGAACCGGCCCGGCGCCATCGACGGCGCAGCCCGAAGTGTTATTGATAAACGGCGCGCTACGGCGGATGAGGCCTTCACGGCAGCGATCGCCGCTCTTAGGGCTAACGGTTTTCCCGCCACACGGTTGACAGTGGTCGAGAAAATTTTCGCGGACACTGGGTCCTATCGCAAGCAGGTTGATGGCGAGCTGGCGAAACCCAAGGCGGATCGGAACGCCGCGGTGGTAGGCGGCTGGGTTCCGGCCATAACCAAGCTGGTCATAACGTCACAGGATGTCCGCGGCACGTTGTTCCAGGGCATTGATCTGGATGGCGAAGCGACGCAACTGGTTGCGCTGAAGCATTTTGCCTGGTTGATGAGTGAGTATGCCGGCCGGGAGCGCGCGGTGATGGGCGGCACCATTGGCGGCGGCAAGCCGGTCACTCCGGAAAAACTTTCCCTGCTCTCCGGTTTTCGCGGCCGGGTAGAAGCGGCCTGGAAGATCATTCAGGGCGCCGCAAGCAACGACGGCATGTCCAGTGACATCAAGGCGAGCGTGGAGACCGCCAACACCAGCTACTTCGGCGAATTCCAGAAATTGCGCTTGCAAGTCTATGCCGCCGGCACCGCATCGGCCAAATATCCGATCGACGCACCGGCCTGGATCAAACAGGCGACCAATGGCATCAACTCACTGCTGGCGGTCAACAATGCTGTCGCCAAGGCCTGGACGGCCTATGACGCCGAAGAGGACGCCAACGCCTTGAGCAGCAATTTGATCGCGGCGGCGGGCAATTGGGCCGTCGAACGAGGCGCCACCAATTCCGCGCTGAAGGCGGCGACAACGGTCGCGCCACAGATCCGAACCGTGATCGAGCAACGGCGCAAAGCAGGCGATACCGCTTATGCCGCCGCTTTGGAACTGTTGCGAACATGGCCTGAATTCAAGGGCAAGTCGGATGCCGTCGCCGCCCTTTCCGATGCCCATGGCAAGTTGAAGAAATTCCGCACCCGCGTGGATGGGGCGCTGAGCCAAGGTGCAAGCGACCGGGACGCTGCCGTGGTGAGTAATTGGGTGCCGACAATGAGCCGCGCCATCATGAAAACCGCCGACTTGCGCCTGCGGGCAACCATGGCGGTGGCGCAAAGGAACATCAAGGTAGGCGAATTCCTGCGTATGAAGCATGCCGGCTGGACCATGGCCGAATATGCCGGCCGGGAACGTGCCATCATGGGCGGCGTTATCGCCTCTGGCAAACCGTTGACGCCGAAACAGCGCACCACTTTGTCGATCTTCCGAGGCCGGGTTCTGACCGCCTGGGAAGACGTTTCCCGCTCGGCCAAGGCTAATCCTGGATTGACCGGCCTTGCCGCCACCATTGCCGGCGCCCAGAAAGCCTATTTTGGCGACTTCGAAACGCTGCGGAAAAACGTCTATGCCGCCTCCAGTGGCACCGCCTCCTATCCCTTGTCCGGCGGCGATTGGATTCAGCGTTCAACGGCGGCCATTAATACGCTGTTGGCTATTCAAACGGCAATTTCCACGGCCGCGCTGGAACAAACAGGCGAAAGCGTTGCCGCCGCGTTCAGCGACCTGATCATCAATATCATCGTCATGTTGGCGGCCATAATGATTGCCTTGGCCGCAACTATTGTCATCGTCAAGCGTGTTGTCGGCTCGATCGCCGCGATCACAGAGGAAATGACAGCCCTTGCCGAAGGTGATCTGACAATTGAGATCAGTGGTGCCGGGCGGAGCGACGAAATCGGTCACATGGCCGGTGCGGTCGAGGTCTTCAAGGCCAACGCCATCGAGCGCGAGCGCCTTGAGGCGGCAGCCAAGGAAGCTGAAATCCGGGCCGAGCAGGAGAAGAAGCAGGCGATGGAGGATCTGGCGGACAAGTTCGAAGCCAACGTAGGCGACGTCCTGAAAAGCGTTACCTCCGCGACCAGCCAATTGGACTCCACCGCCGGCGCCATGTCGGAAATGGCCGAACGCTCCCTGCAAGAGGCCACGGCTGTTGCCTCTGCCTCGGAACAGGCTAGCGCCAACGTGCAGACTGTTGCTTCCGCCTCCGAGGAGCTGTCTTCGTCAATCTCGGAGATTTCCCGTCAGGTACTGGAATCATCCCGCATTACCTCCGAAGCAGTGGTCGAGGCCGAGAAGACTAATCATTCAGTGGCCGGGCTGAACGACGCCGCACAGAAGATCGGTGATGTGGTCGATATGATCAACGACATCGCCTCGCAAACAAATCTTCTCGCCCTGAACGCGACCATCGAAGCCGCCCGCGCCGGTGAAGCCGGCAAGGGCTTCGCGGTGGTGGCCTCGGAAGTTAAGAACCTGGCCAATCAGACGGCCAAGGCGACCGAGGAAATCGGCGGTCAGATTGCCTCCATGCAGCAGGAAACCAACTCCGCCGTTGATGCCTTGAGCGGCATTACCGATACCATCGGCAAGATCAACGAAATCGCCACCTCCGTGTCTTCCGCCGTGGAAGAGCAGTCGGCGGCGACCCAGGAGATCACCCGCAATGTGGAGGAGGCCTCAAGAGGCACGCAAGAGGTCAACCAAAACATTGCCTCGGTCAGCGAGGCAAGCAAGGAGACCGGTACCGCATCGACACAGGTGCAGTCCGCCTCGAAAGAGCTGGCGCAACAAGCTGGTCAACTCAACGATGCGGTGTCGGATTTCCTGGGCGAGGTCCGCGCCGGCTAAAGCCTGAACCATCCGGGCCAAGCAAAGAGTCTATAGGCCGCCGGACTTCGGAATTTAATATCCGGACTCCGGCGGTCAATATTTGGGTGATCAACTTCTTATAATCCGGCCCGTTCGCCGCAAATGCCAAACCGCCAGGCAACCTGAATAGCCGAGCGCGGTTGCCAGACCCAATGCCAGGCCGGACGGCGAGCCAAACCGCGCCGTCGCCAGATGCGCCACCAACAGACCAAGACCAAAACCCGCAATGGGCAGCACCGCGCTGGCCAGGGTCGCCGCCGTTGCCGGGCCGCCGAGACGTTTCAGCAGTACGATAGTTGTGGAAATGAAGACGATCGGCGTAATCGCCAGGATGCCCGAATACTTCGGCCCCAGAGCTTCGGAGGTCAGGGCGACGAACACCGTCAGCGAACCAACCAACAGGGCGCGCAAAGGCAAATCAAACCAGCGCCGTGGCGCCGGCGCCGCCCCGCCAGGCCGCACCCATTGCCGCAGGATGACCAAGGCGATCACCAGCGCGGCTATGTTGAGCAGGCTGGCGAACAGCGGTGACCAGGCGATTTGGTGGATTAACGCCGTCACCACGATCCAGGTCAGAATGGCCAGCGCGACCGTGGCCGCCGCCCCTGCCCGCGTCGCGGCAAGTGCGGCGGCGACCAGAAAGCAAATGGTGGAAACGTTGGTCGCCAGGCTGCTAAGCAAACCCAGGGAAATAAACTTCGCCGATGCCTCCATGGCCATGACCACATAGATCGGCCCGATGGACACGGGCAGCGAGGTAATCAGGGCACCCCAAAAAGGCCCGGAACGTTCCGCCGCCATGGTCGCAACAACAACGACGGACGCGGCCAGACTGGCTTTCAGAAACAAGGGCAAGAGGTCAAGCATGGTCGATTGTCTTATACCAACCCGCGTTGTTGGCGCTACCGGGAATGCCGCGTTCTGTCCGGCAAGGCAAATTCCGCAACGATGGGCGCGTGGTATGATGAGGGGGAATGGGCGACATTGGCATAGCCTGCCAACTCGTCGCCCAGTGCCTCGTTATGAGTTTCGAAGCCGCGAAAGTGGCCCGCCAGAGAGCGGGAGGCCAAGACATGATCGAGCATTTGCCGCTTGCCGTGGTGAATGACCGAATAGCGGCGATCCACCGATAATGAAAGCTCCAACGGAACCAGGCTATGCCCGGCCAGATCACCGCTGCCGGTGTCGTCCTCGGCGCCGATGACGATACGCAAGGGCATTTCATCCAGGCCGGCGTTGAAATCGCCGGCAACACATATCAAGGCCTCGCCATCTCGCGCGAAACAGTCCTCCATGGCCAAGCGTGTTTCCAGTGCCTGGCCGCTGCGCTTCATGGCGGCGAGGTAATAACCCTCCGCCCAGCCGGCTACGGACTTCCAGGCGAACGGATCACTCTTTTGGCCGGGAATGAACGCCGCCAACGGCGCCCGATAATGCACATTGAATAGATCAAGCACCCGCCCGTCCCCGGCGGCCAGGCGCACATAAAGAATTGGCCGATCCCAAACGACCGGCTGGGGATCGGCAATCGGCGGCGTCGCCGTTACCGCGCGAAAGCGCGGCGCCTCCACCAGATCGTTTTGGTATTGCCGTTTATCGAGCACCTCAAACCGGGACAAAATGACAAGGTTATGGACGTCCGCCGGACCACGGTGCGCGCCTTCACTAACCACCCTATTAAAGTCTTGATAGGGCGTTCCCTCCAACAAGGTATCAAGCGCGGTCAAGCGGCGCCGTGCATGTCCTGGGATGTGTTGACCATTGACTTCCTGCAGGCACAAAACGTCCGCGCGCAAGCGCTCAATCTGAGGCCGCAAAATAGCCACCCGCGACGCCAGATCCGGCGACTGCCCTGGTTTGTCATCCAGGTTCTCCAGATTGAAACTGGCGATGCGCAGGGGTTTGCTCATACAGAGACCTGTTGCCGGATAAACGCGACGGAATCCTCCGAGGCGGAGCCTGGCCCGAACACCCTGGCCACGCCCCATTCCTTCAGCACCGCCTGATCCTTGCCGCTGATGACGCCGCCACCGATGACCAGGACGTCTTCAAGGCCGTGTTTTTTCAGGCTGGCGAACAGATCTTCGAAGACCGCCATATGGCCGTGGGAGGACGAGGATATGCCGATAACATTGACGTCCTCCTCGATCGCCATGGCGACCACTTCATCGGCCAGCAGAAAGGTGGTGAAGATCACCTCAAAGCCTGCGTCGCGGAACTTGCGGGCGATATAGCGGACCCCACGGTCGTGACCGTCGTGGGTTGGTTTGGCAAGCAGTACGCGTACAACTTTAGTCATCTCTGTTTCCTATGGCCCGTAATTATAGGGCGCGTCCCAGCCCAGCTTGTCCTTCATCACGGCCATCATCTCGCCCGTGGTGGCATCCGCCTGGGCTGCTTCAATAGCCGAATTCATCAGTTTATCGGGATTTATCTCGGCCATGCCGGCGGCGGCGAATTCACCAACGGCATCCGTAAAGGCCGCCATGGCCGTCTCATAGCGGGGACCGTCACGCCCCGCCCACAGGGCCTTGACCCGTTCGATGGCCACCCGCTCCACCTCTTCATCGACGGTGAACAATTCCGGCTCCTCGGCGCTTTCGGTCTTGTAGCAGTTGACACCGACCACGCCGCGCCTGCCGGCGCTGACATCATCGCGCCAGCGTTCTGCGTTTTCCTCGATCTCGCCACGAATCCAACCCTGGCGCTGGGCCGATATGTAGCCGCCCATATCCTCGATCCGGTCAACCAGGGCCAGGGCCGCCGTGGCCATTTGCTCGGTCAGGTTCTCGACAAAGTATGAGCCGGCCAACGGATCAGAAACGGCGGTGATATTGGTTTCCTCCTGGATAACCTGCTGGATGCGTAATGTCAGGGTCGCTGATTCTTCCGTTGGAATGGCAAGCGCCTCGTCATAAGCAGCGACCTCCATGGCCTGCACCCCCGAAAGGGCGGCGCCAAAGGCATGCAGAGTGGTGCGCACCAGGTTCACCAGGGGCTGTTCGGCCGTCAGCATGGCTCCGGAGGTATGGGTGTGAATACGCACATGCATGGCGCGGGGATCGTTGACGCCAAAGCGTTCCTTCATGGTGGTGGCCCAGATCCGGCGCAGGGCGCGGATTTTCACGATCTCCTCGAAGAAATCATTGCCTTGCGCGATCTGGAAGCCAAAGCGCGAAAGCGCCGCCTCCGGCTCAATGCCGGCCTCGACGCAGGAGCGTACCAGCTCGATGCCATAGGCCAGCAGCATGCCGGCCTCCTGCACCGCGTTGCCGCCTGACTCTTCCAAATCATAGCCGACGAAGTTGGTGGTGTTCCAACTGGGCATATGTTCGGCACAATAGCCGATCAGCGCCACCGCCAGCTTGTGTCCCTGTTCGGGCGGAAAAGCCGACATGCCGCAAAAGGCGCTCTGGTGATAATAATTCATGGTGTTGCCGCGCAGATCCTTGGCCGCCACGCCCCGGCGCTGGCCATAGGCGATGTATTGCGCCAGGGCCGGGATCACCTGATAGTCGGTGATGTGCACCACATTCATCTTGGCCAGGTCCATGCCGTCGAATAGCCGCGCCATATCGGCCACGGAATAGACCGCCATGCCGCATTGACCGATACGGCCCCGGGCGGCGGGATCATCGGGGTCCAGGCCTTCGTGGGAAACCAGATCGTAGAGCAGGTTGTAGAAGGACTGGCCGAAATAGCCGGTCATGCCCTGGCCGCTGAGGGCCTCCATGCGGGCCCGGGTATCCTCGGGCAGGCCATAGCCGATGACCGGTTGATTGGCCCAATTCATCAACTGGTATTGGGCCGCCAGATTGCCGCGCGTAAATGGATATTCCCCCGGCGCGCCAATATTCTCATAGGCGATATCCTGCACATCGGACGGGAAATAGGCATTCTTCAAGGGCAGACCGGACATGGTCCTGGCCCCGGCCGCCCGGGCCGGCGCGGCGGCGGCGAATTTATCGACGATCCTTCCGTATTTCTCGGCCCATTGCTGTTCCAACTGATCAGCCTGGGACAATGTCTTGGCATCAAACATGGCGATACTTCCTCAATGAACTTTACCGCAGCCTAACCCGCCGCCGCCCGTACCGAAATATATTCATGAACCGCACGAAAACTCAAAACAACCGTTAAATATGCCTGAAAATTAAGCATTGATTTACCATGATCCATTAACAATTCCGCAATGCTGACTCCAATGTTTTAGACGGAATGGGAGCTGAATTTCCGTGCGCCATCTATTGAATATTACGAGAAATCGCCGGCTAAAAACGTTACCGCTCGCCTTCGGGCTGACCGTTGCGTTGTCGGCATGCATGCCAACCATGGATGAGGCGCTACGCAGCACCGGCATGACCGCGAAAAATACAGAAGAGACATCGATAAAGGTGGCGGCGGCGGAAAGGGCGGAAAAGAAGGCCCATGAGGAAGAAGCAAAAGCCCACAAACAAGAAGAAGCGGAGCTGAAAAAGGAACGAGAGGAAGAAAAGGCGGAGGACAAGGATTACCTCGCCATGAAGCGGCAGCTGGAGCGCGACAAAGCCGAGGCCGAGGCGCATCCGGAAGAGGCAAAGACTGTTTCCAGAATATTCTTTGACGAGGAAATCCTGGCGGTTAACGAGCGCATCCATCACCTTTCGGAGCGTATGAAGGAGCTTTCGGAACGGCTTCACGCAATGAACGAACGCCTCGAACATACGCCCAGCAAAATCGCCGAGCTGGAGCTCGCATTACAGAAGACAGAGGAAAAGCTTGGCATAATTTCCGCCAGGCCCACGGCGCCCAGCAAACCGGCCAAAAAAGCCAACGCCCCCAAGCAGCTGGTGGCGGCATCGAAAAAATCTTTCTGGGGCGTTCAGTTAGGCGCCTATCGGACCAGGGCCAGCGCGGAAGTATCCTGGGGCGAGTTTCTGGCCAACCCCCTGGCGGTTGAGCTGACCGAGGCCACCGTGCATTACGTTACCTCCAGGCCCAATAAAAAAGGTCACACATTTACCCTGATCGTCGTCAACGAATATCCAAACCGCAAATCCGCCAATAAAGCCTGCAACGCACTCAAGGAAAATGGCCTCGACTGCGTCGCCTACCGCGTCAGACAATAAAACCCTACCGGACCATTACCGCATGCGATATTGCGGCGGTCGGCCAAGTATGCTCCGCTGCCCAACAGTCGAGCGATTGTTGTGGATCTGGAGGAAAGCTCAATGGGTGGGACGCGGCTCAGCTTTGGTGAGCGCCTGATTGCCATCTTCAAGCAGGAAGGCGTCGAGGCGATATTCTCCCAGGGCGACCTCTCCATGAAGGATATTCAGCTGCATGCCGAAGCCCAGGGCCTGAAGGTCGTCGGTCCCCGGCACGAGGCCTCCGCCGTATTCATGGCCATGGGCTATCACGCCATGACAGGCAAGGCCCAGGTCGCTATTGGCGCGCCGGGCCCGGGCCAGGCCAATTTGCTGCCTGCCGCCATTACCGTCGCCCAGGAACATATTCCGGTCATTATCCTTGGCGCCCGCCGCCAGCACGCGGTCGACACCGCCGTGCGCCGTGGCCGTTGGCTATACGCCTCGCTGCTGCCCAACTTCAAGGAAGTCTGCAAATTCGCAAGCAAGCTGGAACAGCTGAGCCATCTTGACGAAGTGGTGCAGGAAGCCTTCCGCCAGGCATTGAGTGGCACGCCGGGGCCGGTCTATATCGAATATGATGCCGAGCTTAACGAGAGGGCGGCGGATTTCCCCGAACTACTGCCGCCCGCACGGTACCGCGCACCGGGCCAAGCGGCGCCAGCGGCGGCAATTGAAAGCGCCGCCCGGATGCTGCAAACAGCGCAGGCGCCCATATTGCTGGCCGGCGAAGGGGTGCAGCGTTCGCGGGCCCAGGGCGCCTTTGTCGAATTGGCGCATCGGCTGAAATGCCCGGTGCTGACAACATTGGGCGGTGCCGGCGCCTTCCCCGAGACCGAGGCGCAATGGCTGCGTTATATGGGACAGGCGGGCGGCGAGGCCATCGCGGCGTCGGATCTGCTGTTGGCGGTGGGAACCTGTTTACCGGAAACCGCCAACTATGGCCGTCTGCAAAATTTCGCGGCCAATGACGAGAGCCGCCAAGTCATTCTGGTCGAAGCCGATGCCGCCGCCGTCGGGGTCAACCGCCCCGTCGATCTAGCCCTAATAGGACAGGTCGATCTGGTGCTGGCGCAATTGCTCGAGGCCGTGGGCGATGGGACCGCGTTCAAGGCAAACGCCGAGCTTGAAAAATGGCGATCGGCTTCGAAAGCCGAGGATCAGGCGCTGGCCGACAACCTGCCGCGCAGCAATCGTTTGCATCCCGGACATTTGATGCTCGAGGCCCGAAAGGCTGTGCCCGATGATGCGGTCGTAGTTGTTGATGGCGGACTGACCATGCTTTACCAATATGCCTTCTTCGAAAAACGCGCCGCCGAGTTCATTTATACTGCCAACTTCGGCCATCTCGGCTCCGGCATCGGGCTGGCGATTGGGGCGCAACTGGCGGCCCAATCCGCAGCCGGGCGTAACCAGCCGGTTTGCCTGATTACCGGCGATGGCGCGTTGGGCTTTCACATCATGGATTTTGAAACCGCCGTACGCCACCGCCTGCCCATCGTCATTGTCCTCAACGACGATCAGGCGTTGGGCGCGGAAATGGCCCAGCACATGCAGCATATCGGCCACGAGATCCAGGTTGCCTTTAGCCCGGTCAACTATGCCGCGATGGCCGAGGCCATGGGCGGCATCGGCATCCGGGCGGAACGGCGCGAGGACATCGCGGCAGCCATCGAAGACGCGTTCGGGCAAGCGCGCGCCGAGGGCAAACCGGCGATCGTGCAGGTGCCCACCGACCAGGATGCCTCCCACACATATCCGGCGCCTTATGTTGGCGAACTTGCGGCCTGGAAAGGGGCGGATGTTCTGGCGCGGATTTAGAGCGGCTTTTCGATTAGTATGACATTAGTTGTTTAGCAGAAAGATGCGCCATGCCACGTTCGCCCGCCTTTCCCTTCATCCCGCTTGATCCGCGCCGCAGCTTCGACAAACCGCGCGGCGCCGGCCTGACCATGGTCTCCGACTACCAGCTCAGCCTGGCCGATCTGGAAGGTCTGCTCGACGTCTGCGCGGATTACATGGACATCTTCAAGGTAGCGACCGGCACCGCGCGGCTGTTCGAGCGTGATCACCTGATCGCCAAACTGGAGCTGCTTGGCCGCCATTCCGTCCGGTCCCTGCTTGGCGGACAATTTCAGGAATACGTCCTCCATACCATGGGGCTAGATGCCTTTCCCCGGCACCTGAAAGAAGCCCGCGCCGTCGGCTTCGATCTGATCGAAATTTCCGACAACGTGGTTGATCTCGGTCCCGGTACCCGCGAGCGACTGTTCGATGCCGTGCGTGCCGCTGGCCTGACGCCGGTGGGCGAGATCGGCGATAAGCGCGAACATTCGGCGGCGGCGGCCATCGTGGCCGAGGTTCAAGAGGTCCTGGCCCTGGGCGCGGAACTGGCCCTGATCGAAGGGGCCGAACTGATGCTCGACGGCCAACCCAATGAGGATCTGATCCTGACCCTGAAGCGCGAAGTCGACATTGACCGCTGCATGTTCGAACTGGCCACGCCCAGGGTCGGCAGCACGACGCCGGAAATATACGCGGCCAAGAAATTCCTGATCAAAACCTTCGGCCCGGACGTCAATCTGGGAAACGTAACCCCGGATGTTGTGATCGAAACGGAGACCACCCGGCTGGGACTTGGCTCCGCCGGGCCGCTCGATCTGATGTGATCCCAGATTGCGGTTTTCGCGGCGGCGTTGACAATTGCAGTTCATTTCGCCATTTTTTTTATTCTAGTTCAAAAGTACCTAGCGCATTCCGACGGCCCATCTGATGCCGGGGTTTGCTGTGCGCTTTCATGTATCCGGGTAGTTCTTGGCCATAACGAGACCATGAAGATGGTGCGATGCCGCTTGCCGATGCAAATTCTTTTGACGAGGATATCGGATTTCAGGAGTTAACATTTCTGACCACGGATATCGTCGGCAGCGCCGAACTGCACCGGCGCTATCCAGGCGACATGATGGCGGCGATGGATCTGCATGACGAGATCGTGCATAGCGCCATCCGCCGGGCAGGCGGCGACCCGTTCAAACATACCGGTGACGGCGTACTGGCCGCATTCGAGCATGCGGAGGATGCGGTGCGCGCGATCGTCGAGGCGCAATTGGCCATGCGGGCGGCATCCTGGGGCGCTACGGGGCGTCTGCAGTTGCGAACAGGCATTCATTTCGGCCCGGCCCGGCCCCGTGGGGGCGACTATTTCGGACCGGCCCTGTCGGCGGTGCACCGGCTGGAAGGCGCCGCCAATGCCGATCAAATCCTGATCTCGGAAGCGACGGTCAAACGCATCCGGATAGGGGCGGGCGATGCCCCCTTTGCCTTTTCGGAATTGGGCGAACATCATTTCAAGGGCGTGGACCGGTTTCAGGTCTATCAGGTGCAGGCCGAAGGTTTGCCCAACGAATTCGCCCCGATCGCGGGCAAGCGCGAAACGGTGAACGGCAACCTGCCCGCGCGGCTAAGTTCGTTCCTTGGCCGCGAGCAGGAAGTGACGCAGCTGGGACGGATGGCGGATAGCTCGCGGATCATCACGCTTGTGGGCCCCGGCGGCATCGGCAAGACCCAGGTCGCGCTGGAGCTTGTGCGCTCGCTAGAGACGGGCTTTCCGGGCGGCGCATGGTTCTTGAACCTTGCCTCGCTTGAGCGGGAAACTGATCTATGGCCGGTGATTGCCTCGACGCTGGAGATCAGTCCCGTGCCGGGCGCAAACAGGCGGCAACAGGTCATGCACCGGCTACACGATGCCAGGACAATCCTATTGATCGACAACTGCGAGCATGTTCTGGACGAAGTCGCCGATCTGGTGGCGGATCTTTGCGCCGCCTGCCGCGAATTATCCGTGGTTGCAACCAGCCGCCAGGTACTGGGGATCGACGGTGAAACCCAATACGAAATTCCGCCACTCGAGCCCCAGTCCGGGGAAGAGCCCGGCCAGAGTACTGCCGTGCAACTGTTTGTCGAACGGGCAAAACTGGTCCGCCATGACTTTGCCCCTGATGACGACGAGCTTGTCACCATACAGACCATCTGCCGGAACCTGGATTACATGCCACTGGCGATCGAGATCGCGGCTGGTCAGCTGCGCCGCTTTCCATTGCAACGGATTGCCGAAGATTCGGAAAATCCTCTGAACCTGACACCCAGCAAGGCGCAGCGGCGCAGCGAGCGGCAGCAAACTCTGCGGCGCACGCTGGAATGGTCCTACGATCTGATTGACCCCGCCAGCCAGACCGTATTGCAGCAGCTGTCGGTATTTTCCAGTCCGTTTCATGAGGAACAGGCACTGGAGGTGTGCGCGGCGGATATGCCGGACGAGGTTGAAATTCTTGACGGCATGGACGAGTTGATCGATGCCTCGCTTCTGGCGACACGCATCAATGGCGAGCGCCATATGCTGATGCTGCGCACCGTCCAGGCGTTTGGCCGGGACAAGCTGCAGGAGGCCGGAACACTTAACGAGATCGAAAAACGTCATGGCGAGGTTTTCGCGGCGCGGAATATCACGCGGGGCCAGCAATTCATCAGCAATGAACAACTGGCCGCAGCGAGCGCAATTCAGGACGATTTGCCCAATTTGAGGGCCGCGTTTGAAAGGGCGTTGGCGCACGATCTGGACCTGGCGGCACGGCTGACGCTGCCGTTGCTGGTCTACACCTACCTGCATCGTGAATCCGAAATAGCTGGCTGGCCCACGCGGATCATGGCCCAGCCCGGGGCCGATGATTTGCCGGGGAGCCCGCTGCTTCTGGCGGGCTGTGCGGCGCACGCGTTTCACGAATTGGGCGATACGGCGCTGGCCCGGGAATACATCGAACGCGGCTTTGCACTGGAAGCGGCCGGGCGCGACAGCAGCCGGGGCTGGCTGGCGCATATCGCGGGGATGGTCGCGTTCTGGCTGCGCGAAACCGACAAATTCAGGCTGTACCATGACCGCGCCATAGCTGACGCGCGCGCCCACGATGATCTGGCCTGCCAGGTGTTTGATCTGAGCATCGCCGCCTTTGTCGAAGCGCGCACACGCAATGGCGAGCGCGCGCATGAATTGATGGCGGAACTGGACGAGTTGAGCCAGGTGCTGCGGCAGCCTTCGATGATCGGCCTCGCCCCGGCATTGTTCACCAACGGCTTGGCACTGCTCGCCGTGGGCATCATCGTCATCATCGCCGTACCCCAGCTACGGCAGCTATAGCGGATGCGGGTAGCGCATCACCGTATCCTCGAAGCCGTATTTTAATGAATACGCCTCTGAGTGTTCCGACCCGACGAGTATTTGTATGATGCAAATGGCACAGCCTGCTCAGGCTGCATCCCGATTGTATTCATATGCAGGAACTTCGGGGACCAGGATTTCTTCGTCGCCGACATCGGAATATTTGGTGTCCGCAACCACATGGCAAACTACCAGTTCCGGATGGCGCCAAGGCAAATAGGCATTTTCGTGGCCCGGCACTACGCATGCGGCAATGGAGAAGGCAAGCGCCGCAATATCCCGAGCACGTTCATCGCTTTCGGCTCTAATTAAAACAACGCCGCTATAAGTGCTCATCCTCCAATGCGGCATGCTGGGATCAACTGGAACAAGTTTGAAAATCATCGCGCCGGCCTCCAAAGGCAAGGAATCGCTTGCATTCAGTATACCAGAAACAGCGAAGAATGAGGGCGCGCAGCGCCTCCATACCAACCAAAACCTACGGTATGGCACCCGCCGCGCGCATCTTTTCTAGCGCGTCGTCGTCGTAGCCGATGCTCCGCAGCACCGCCTCGGTATCCTGGCCCAGTTCGGGTGGCATGGTGGGTTCCGCTTTCTCCGTGCCCTCGACCCAGATCGGGGAATCCACCACGTATTCGGCGCCCGCCGCCGGGTCGTTGATCGGGCGCAGGGCGCGGCCTTCGACCATTTGTCTGTCGGTCAGGATTTGGTCGACCTTGCGCACATCGCCAAAGGTAAAACGGTTCTCTTCCAAAAGCCGCACCCAGTCGTCATAGTCCCGCTCGGCGAAGGCGCCGTCGAGGATGGGGATCAGTTCCAGGCTGTTCTTGATGCGCGCCTGGGCGCTGTCGAAACGCGGGTCATCGGCGATTTCGGGCCGCCCCAATAGTGCTGCCAGTTCCGGCCAACGATGCAGGTTGGTATTGAAAACAATGTGGATCCAGCGGTCGTCCCGGGTCTTGTACAGATTGTGCACCGGGTTGCCCGCCGCCTCCCGCGCCGGCCGGCAGCTGACTTGTGCGCCGCACAGGGTGGCCTGGGTCAGCATGCCGTTCCACCAGACACCATTCGCCATCAGCGAGGTGGAGACATGACTGCCCTTGCCGGTCCGCTCCCGCCGGAACAGCGCGGTCATGACGGCGGCGTACAGCGACATTGCCGTCGGGTGGTCGCCCATGCCGGGCAGCGATCGCGAGGGTGCCGCCTCCGGGTCGGGCTTGACCAGATCCATCAATCCCGTGCGGGCCCACAGCGCGGTGGTGTCGAAACCGGGGCGGTCGGCCTCCGGCCCGGTCTCGCCATAGGCGGAGATCGAGGCATAGACGATCCTTGGATTGAGGGCGTGGATCTCATCGTAGGAGATATTGAGCCGTTCCCGCGTTGGGATGGGCATATTGGTGACAAAGACATCCGCGCCCTCTATCAGGCGGTCAAAGGCCTCGCGCCCCTCCGCCGTTTTGATGTCCAGGGCGATGCCTTTTTTGTTTCGGTTATCGACGATATAGCCATAGGGATATTCCGACAAAGGCGTATCGCTGCCGCGCAAGTGGCCGCCGCGAAAGGGATCGGGCCGCAGAGGCGGTTCAATCTTGACCACGTCGGCGCCGAAATCCGCCAGGATCACGCTGGTTGCCGGTCCCGCGATAAAGGTCGCAAGCTCGACAACCTTAATGCCATCAAGGATGGCTTCACTCATTTTCATAGCCCTTCATATGCAAGTCGCCCTACGGGCGGATCGGGTGGGAGGAGTCAAACACGACCGGCTCGTCGAACATGGCATGCAGCCAGATGCGATAGCGGCTGATCCGGCCATCGACGAGTTCAAAGAAGCTGAACACGGTACCCGAGATTTCCCGGCCGGTCGGGGCGCGGCCAAGCCAGGGACCCACATGGGTGCCGGTGAACGACCACTGTGCCATCACCTCATCGCTGCCGGCGACGATCCGGTCGATACTGATACCGAGGTCGCCGACGTTGCGGCGGAAGCCCTTGGCGTGGGCAACCAGCCCGTCACGTCCGGGCGGACCGCCGAACGCCTGGTTGGCCTCGTCAACCATGTCGGGTTGGGCCAGTTGCTCGATCAGATCGAGCCGGCCTTTGGCGACGACCTCTGATAGATAGGTTTCCATCAATTGTTTGGCTGTTTGGTTCATGCTCCGATGATGCGGCCCCCAACGGCCCGGCGCAAGCCTCCAGTATCGTTTGATATACTGGCCGTAGCATTGTCCACGGTTGACGAAGAGGGTAACATTCCGCCGCAATATCCCAACTCAGGAACGGCGGAGGAATTTCGGAATGGAAAAGCGTGGTTTCGGCAACACGGGTCTTGACGTCTCCCGCCTGACCTTCGGCTGCGGTGCCGTTGGCGGCCTGATGACCAAGGGCGATGCCGCCGATCAGGACCGCGCCGTGGCCTGGGCACGGGACAATGGCATCAATTTTTTCGACACGGCGGCGGCCTACGGCAGCGGCGCTTCTGAAACGAACCTGGGCCGTGCCCTGAATGGCAATACCGACGGCATTGTGGTCAGCACCAAGGTTGGCCTGAGTGGCGACGAGCTGAACGACATCGAAGGCGCCGTGACCCGGTCGATCGATGCCAGCCTGACGCGGCTGAAGCTCGACTGCGTGGACATCTTTCAATTGCACAACACCCTGGGGCGGGCGGATTTTCGCGGCACGATGACCGTCGACCAGGTTTTGAGTGATGTCATTCCGGCCTTCGAAAAATTGAAAGATGCCGGCAAGACGCGCTTCCTGGGCTTCACCGCCAAGGGCGAGGCGGATGATCTGCACACCCTGGTCAAATGCGGCGCTTTCTCCAGCGCTCAGGTTTTCTACAACCTGCTTGTTCCCTCCGCTGGCGAAGCAGTGCCGGCCAACTATCCATCCGACGACTTTCGCCAACTGCTTGATGTGGCAGCCGGCAACGGCGTCGGCGCGATCGGCGTGCGGGTACTCGCCGGCGGCGCGCTATCGGGCAGCGAGGCGCGCCATCCCCTCGGCATGGCGACGGTCGATCCTATTGGGTCCGAGACCGACTATGCCACGGACGTAGGGCGCGCCCGTCAGTTCCTGCCCCTGGTCGAGGCCGGTCATGCCGCCAACCTGCCGGAGCTGGCCATACGCTATGTCATTTCCAATCCGGCCCTGCCGACCACCGAGATCGGCATCGCGACCCTGGAAGAATTGCAAAAGGCAGCCGACGCCATAAACAAAGGCCCCCTGTCGGAGGAGGCGTTGGCGCAAATCAAAGAGGTGCAGGCGGGATTCGCAGCGTAGGATTAGGCGGCGTCCCTAAGAACCGAAAAAAGGGCCGTCGGCGGCTAACCGCCGATTAATCGCAGCAGCAATATCACCGCCACGACAGCCGCCAAGCCCACCGTGGTGTATTCCAGCCCCTTTGGCCTGCCGGCCCGGCGCGATTTCTTGTCCAAATCTTCAATAAAATCCAGCGTTTGGAAGACCAATGGTATCCGCATTACTCAGACCCTCCACATATCCGCATTGAGATCCACTATTGAACCCAAAAACGAAACAGAAAGATAGGGCAATCGACCAAGAGCCGGCGGGCGACGCGGGCGATGCGGACGCCGGTTGCCGCGCTGCAAACAACAAATCCACGGCAGCGTGATTATTATATACTGTGGCCGTAATTCACGGAGCCCCGTGTGCCCGCCATCAACAAAATGGGAAGGAATCTATTATGCCGTTCTACGAAAAGGGTGACGTTCGCATCCGTTACGAGGAAGCCGGTAGCGGCTTCCCCCTGTTGGTCACCCCGGGCGGCGGCCTGAATTCCCGTGTTGATAACTGGCCCAACGCGGTGATCAATGCCATGGACGCCTTCAAGGACGATTTTCGCTGTATCACGATGGACCAGCGCAACGCCAATGGCGGCGAGAGTACGGGGCCGGTTGCCGTCGACAACCCGTGGGACGCCTTCGCCGATGACCAGCTGGGATTGATGGATCACCTTGGCATCCGGGAATTCGCCTACATGGGATACTGTATTGGCGGCTGTTTCGCCGGAAAGCTTCTTGAACGCGCGCCCGAGCGGGTTGTCGCCGCCGTTTTCTGCCAGAGCGTCGGACATTGGCCGGAAGACCCCGATGTCATGTACCGCTCGGGCCAGGACGTATGGGCCCCGGAATTGCTTGCCCAACGGCCCGACCTGAGCCAGGAAACGATTGATGCCTATCTGCACAACCTGTACCGGGTGAATCCTGATTTTCTCTACAGTGTCTCCCGCGATTTTATCCGCGACTGCCAGACGCCAATCCTGGTACTGCCGGACGACGTTCCCGCGCACCCGCACCAGACTTCGGTCGACGTTGCCTCGCTGGCACCGAACGCCGAGATCACGGTCTTTCCATGGACGTCGCCACCCGAACTCAAGGAACGCACGATCAACCGGGTCCGCAAATTCATCGCGACACACAGCGGCACGGCGTAAGGCGCAGATCGCGACTAAGGTCTGAAAAGCATGACCGGCTCGTAGACGCCGGCCTTGAGGACCAGCACACGGAAGGCAAAAAAGCCGGCCAGTACGCAAATCGCGGCAAGGAACTGGCTTGTTGGCGCACCGTGGCCCAACCACAGCGCCATGAACGGCAGCAGGATACCCACGGCCAGAACCACGCCATGGAACCATTTGGCGTAAAGCGTCCGGCCCAGCAATTCCGCTGATAGCCTGCCGCCGGGCGCGCCGTGACATGCGCCGTACAGAAGGCCGAAAAGCATCATCAAATCCGCCAGCAACAACCCCATCGCCAGATAACTCAACTGGTTTGCCAAGCCGCCGCCCGTCAACGGCAATGTCAGAACAACACCGCCGGTCAGGGCATAAAGCAGAGAGGAAAACGGGATCATCGCCGTGTTCCAAAGGGCGATCGCACTGGATTGCGACATGGCGAAACCTTGATAGGTCATCACGACCAGCGCCGATGCTCCGGCCAGCCACGGCAACAAGCCGCCAAAAGGAATGGTACCAGCCGTCACGACATTAATAGTGTGCAATGCACCAGCAGCAATAAAGACGACAGTCGCGATCAAACCCCGGCTGGTCCAGGAGCGGTCCGGCCGCAGAATGGCGCGCCATGATTTTCCCGGCACACCCATGTGGGTCAAATGAAAGAACGGCTTGCCGATGCCCTTGATCAGCAGGCCGAGGATCATGCCCGGCACCAAGCCACAAAGCATTGAAACAAAGAACAACCCCGCCCCCAGTTCGCCGCAAAAGAAAGCCGCCGCCATCGACACGCCCCAATGGCGCTGGGCCCGATAGCCCAGTTGAAAGTTGTCGCCGACCATTTCAGCTCTTTGCATCTGCCAGGCCTTAATCCACGTAATAGACGCTTGGTTGCGTGTTCTTCTCCGGCATTGGCGTTCGGCCGTTGCGCCGGCGGATCAGTTTACTGGCCTTGCTGTCCGGGTCGCTCTGGTCACCAAAGATCCGGGCTTCGGTGGGGCAACTGACAACGCAGGCGGGCTCCAGCCCACGATCAACGCGGGCGCTGCAGAAATCACACTTGGCCACCGTGCCGGCCTGCCAGCGCTGGTCCCGCTCGGCCTCGAAAGCCTGCTTTTCGCCGGCGCCAAAATAGCTCTTTTGCAGCATGGCCTTGGTTAGCTGCGTGCGGTTGTCGTAGGGGCAGGCGACGGCGCAGGCGTTACAGCCGATGCACTTTTCCTGATCAACCATCACAATGCCGTCTTCCCGTGTATGCGTGGCATCGGAAGGACAGGCCTTCTCGCAAGGCGCATCCTCGCAGTGATTACACAATGTGGGGATATAGACGCGCCTGACATCGGGAAAGGCGCCGATTTCAGTCACAAAGGTGCGGGTAAAAAATACGTCTTCTGGCAGGGAATTTTCCATTTTGCAGGCAACGACGCAGGCATTGCAGCCAATGCAGCGCTTCAGATCGAACACCATGCTCCATTTTGTCATGCGCGATACACCCTACCCGGCGGCCTTCTGGATCTTCACCTTGCCGACCGTTTCCATGGTTCCACCCAGCATGCCGGTGTGGGTCAGATCGATGGCAAGATGGGCGTTCTGGCTGATGCCGATACCGCTGGCCACGGGATGGTGATTGCCCCGGCCAAAGCCGCCCGAGATGGCCGCTGTTTCGGGATGAATGCCCTCGCTCAGGCCGACAATGCCCTTGGCCCTGGCATGGCGAGATTCGACCCAAACCGCATCGCCATCTTTTAGCGATCTGGCCTTGGCTGCGGCGGTATTGATCACCACCTTGATCAGACGGGGGTCCCGCTTTGCCAGATCCATCAGGATCGGGTTGGTCGCCGTGTCGGCATAAGTGGTCATGGCGGATTTGTAGGAGATGACATAGAAGTCAAACTCCGCATCCGCCTCATGCACCGGACTGGCCTCCCAAAACGGCAATCCCTTGTAGACGTCAGTGCGGATTTTCAGGCCATGTTTCTTTTCGATCTCATGGCGGGCCAGGTTTTCCTTTAGCTCATCGCCCACGGTCTTGATGTAATTGAAGAACAGGGGCAGCCTGGCATCCCCGTAGATGCGGTATTTCTGATCCGGCCTGAGGGGTTGAAAATCATTGCCGTGTTGTTGGTACCAGGCAAGGTCCTTGCTGCCCTGGGAATGGCATTTGGCCTGAATATCCAGAACTTCCACGTGACGGTATTTGCGATCGAGTTCCAGCTCGAACGGCGGCGACAGACCCAGGGTCCGGTTCAGGGCCGCGTTGAAGCCATCGGCACCGAACAGAAACTCCGCCCGCTCCGCCAGCTCGATCAGAATATCCATGCCGTCCATGGTGTCATGCAATGGCGGCACCACGGGTTGAGACACTTGCAGACCGACCCTGTCGTGGCTCCAGTTAATGAAATTATGGCGCTCCAAATACGTATGTTCGGGCAAGACCACGTCAGCGAAATCGGTCGCTTCATCAAGGTAGATGTTGATGGAGACCACCAGATCCAGCTTTTTCAGGGCCCCTTCGACAACGCTGTTATCACCGCTATTGGTGAAGGGATTGGAATGATAGATCACCAGCGCCTCGGGCGCGTAGTCAAAGCCAAAGTTCTCCGGATTTAGCGTCGTCCACGGCACCAAATGCCCCATGTCGCAGGCCAGCGGGCCGTAGTCCCGCAATTCCAGACTTTTCGGCGGATAGGAAAACGGCGTGTAGAGGTGCCAGCCGGTGGAATGCGGCTGGATCATGCCGTCCTCGCCCTTGGCCAGCATGCGCGGACCACCGCCGAAACGCCGCGCATCCATGCTCTTGGGCAGCTGGCCGCCCGGCACGCCCAAGGCGCCGACCAGCATCAGAACCGTTTCCTGGGCCAGCATGGCGTTGGCCCCGTTGGTGTGCGCCTGCAGGCCGCGATAGGACAGCATGGATACCGGCCGGTAGGGATATTCGACGCCATCGATAACAATGGTCTGGCCGATACAGGCGGCATCGGTGAATTCCTTGGTGATGCGCCGGATCGTGGCGGCGGGAATATCGCAGATGCCCTCCGCCCATTCGGGCGTATAGCCTGTCGTCTCATCCTTTAGATATTGAAATGCCGGCACGCAGTCGACGCCATCGATGACATAGCTGCCCTCAAGGCTGTATTCGCCAATTGTGTCATCGTCAAAAGGCTTCGCCACGCCCGCCCCCGCGTCCCAGACCAGCGGCTTGCCGCTTGCCGGATCGGTCACGAAATTCCCATCGGGATCCAGCAGATAAGGCGCATTGGTACCCGTCTTTAGCCAGGCGGCGTCATAGATTTCATATTCGTGCAGCAGCAGATTGATCATCGCCAACAGCAGGGCCAGATCCGTGGCCGGCTTGATAGGCAGCCAGTCATCGGCCTTGCCGGCGGCCACGGAAAGGCGGGGATCGGCGACCACCACCTTTAGCCCCCGTTCGCGGGCATCAGCCAGTTCACGGGCGATCCTGACCGATGACTGATAGGCCCCAAAGCCGTATTCCGAGCCCAGCAGGATCAAATAGTTGCAATATTCCAGATCGGGGAACTCGACCAGGGCGCCATGGGTAATCATGCCGACGAAATGATTGGGGTTGGCGCATTGATTGGAGACGCCGCTAAAACAAAAACCGTTGTTCGTGGTGCCAAAGGCCGCGCCCCAGGAGATGGACTGGATATATTTCTCGTACGGCCACAGGGAACAGATCAATTTGTTCGGATTATCCTGGCGGATCGCCCGCAATTTGCCGCCAACCAGATCGAGCGCTTCGTACCAGCTCGCCTCGCGCCATTTCGGATCGATATTTCTGCCCTTTTCAGGGTTGGTGCGGATCAGCGGCGTCTTTACCCGGTGTGGGTCGTAGTACTTCGAAACCCCGGACAACCCCCGCGCGCACAGATGGCCCAGGGTATTTGGGTCGTCAACGTCACCTCTGATCTGGACCGGATTGCCGTCCCTTACCTGGACAACGATGCCGCAGGCATTGAAACACTGCTGACAATGGCTCCTGATCCATGTCTCCCCGACTTCAACACCTGCCGTGTCTTGAGCTTCCATCTACCGCCACCGTACCAAATTCAGCAACAACGATAGCATAATGCCTGTTGCACTGAAGACGGCAATGTCGGCGGAAACTACAATGTGGAAAAAGGGGCGTTCGCTTTTGCCGTGGGTTGAAGCCGTTTATTCCTTGTGTTCAACATCGCCGCATCATCTGGGGATAAGGATGCGGTCAAAAATAGAGACATC
>CAYWYB010000033.1:0-24887 GCA_964462145.1 uncultured Rhodospirillaceae bacterium | reverse complement strand
TCCAGAAAGCTTTGCGCGCCCTCTTCGCTCAACACATCCGACAATCCGCCGCGCACCAACAGGGTCGGCAGGGTCAGGTTGTCGGCGCATTCATGCAGGCGCTCCCGATAGCCCGGCATGCCGGCGTTCAGGGCCTTGCGCCGGGCCGGGTCCCAATGCCAAACATATTTGCCGTTGGCGCCCAGGCGGATGTTCTTGGCCAGGCCGTCCAGATTTCGCGGCCGCACCCGGTGCGGCTGATAGTTGGCGATGGCCTCGGCGACTTCTTCCAGGGTATCGAAGCCGTCGGGCTTCTGGCTCATGAATTCCTTGATTTTTTGCTGTCCCTCGGGCTCGATCTTGGGCGCCATGTCGACCAGGACCAGCGCCTTGGCATCGATCTTGCCCGTGCCGATGGACAACAGACTGACCCCGCCGCCCATGGAGGCGCCGACCAGGATCGGGTTCGGATCACCCAGCGCCTCGGCGACGCAACGCAGATCCTCAACCATGGAATCCGGGGCGTAGTCACCCCCTTGCGCCCAGTCCGAATCCCCGTGTCCGCGCGCATCATAGGCCACCGCGTGATAGCCGGATGCGCCCAGGGTCTCGCCGGCGCCCTTCCAGGCATGCCGGGTCTGGCCGCCGCCATGCTGCAGCACCACCAAGGGCCCGTCGGGATCGCCCCAACTATCGCCGGCGATCATGACGCCGTCACCGCCCGGCCATTTATGCATTGGGTCCGGTGTTCCAGGCAGACGTTCTCCCGCACTCATGGCAACTAATATCCTTTTGCTGAATGTTGCCACCGAACGGTGGGCAACCGGTATTGAGGTGTGAGCTGCATTATTCGGGGGCCGGGCGATAAATACAACACCGGCTTGCCAAATCAGCCATGCTAGCCAAAAATGCGTGTAACAATTATTCAAATGCATGGATGACAAATGACAGATTCAAAGGCTTCCGACAGCCTATCCGCCGCCGAACATGCCCAGGCGATGGAGAGCTATATCCGCGAAGGCAACGAACGGGCCCACGCTCTGGGCAACCGCGGCCCCATTCGGCTTGATGACAATGGCAAACTGGCGGCGGATATCGTCGAGGCCTATTGGGAAACCGGCTTTTATGTTTTCGAGAACGTCATCGGCGATGTGGAACTGGCTGAATTACGTGCGGATGTGGAGCGGGTGCTGGCAGGTGCACCGGCCTCGCCGGCGGGCGACAACGAATTCGCCCTGCCGTCCTTCCGATTTGAGAAACCCCTGAGCGATCCCTACGGCGGCACCACAAAGAACAAGGGCCGCCATCCGGTTAAGATGCTGGGCCCGAAACCGGACGGCGACGCGCCAGAACTGACGGTGGCGCTGTTGCTAGGCAACCTGCAACTGATGCCGTCGTGTTTGAACCTTTATGGCCATCACGGACTGTTGGCGGCGGCGGAAACTATCATGGGCGCCGATTTCGTACCCTATAACGAGGTCACATTCGTCAAGGAACCGGGCTTGGGACCATCGGTGGCCTGGCATCAGGACGGCACCACCCATTGGGACGCACCCGATTGGGACCAGGGCGCACATGGCTATAATTCCATGGCGCAGCTTTATCCCTCCACCGCCGGCAACTGTGTCTGGGTGCTGCCTGGCAGTCACAAACTGGGCAAAGTCGATATCAAGCAATTGATGGCGGATAGCGGCTCCGAACGCCTGGATGGCGCCGTTCCCATGCTGTGCCAGGCCGGTGATGTCTTCATCACCAACCGCCAGCTGGTGCATGGTTCCTTCGCCAATTCCTCACCCGACCGCCGCATAACCTTGAACGCCGGCTTTTTCCCCCGGCGGCGGGTGCAGGACGTCACCACCTCCAAGCTGGATGGCACCGTGGCGACCTACGATAGCGATTGGATCGATGCCCGTTGCCGCATGATCCCAATTGCGGTGGATGCCCGGCAACAGCGCTTTCCCGACGAACCGCGCTACAATTATCAACCCCTGGCCGGACAGACGGAACAAAACCGCTGCAACGAGCAGACCCGCCAGGACGTGGTCAGGGACTATAACCGGCGGGATTTCTATATTTAGCGGATTTTCCAATTGCGGCGCTGCGGGTTATCGGGAGAACAAGCATGAAAACTATCGGCATACTTGGCGGCATGTCGGCGGCATCGACGCTGATCTACTATCGCGAACTATGCAAGTTGACGCGGGCCCGCCTTGGCGGGCGGCATTCACCCGAACTGTTGATCCGGTCCCTTGATTTTGCAGCGATTGAGGCGCTTCAGGTGCAAGGCGATTGGCAAGCTGCCGGAACCATCCTCAATAACGAGGCAAAGGCGCTGCAACAGGGCGGCGCGGGTGTGATCGTTCTTGCCACCAACACAATGCACAAATTGGCCGGCCAAATGATGGACGGGGTCAGCATTCCGTTCATTCACATTGGCGATGCAACGGCGCGGGCAATCAAGGCCGGGGGGTTGCAAAAACCGGGCCTCATGGCCACGGCTTTCACCATGGAGCAGGCCTTTTATACGGACGAGCTGCGCGCCGCCGGGCTTGATCCGGTCCTGCCGAACCAGGCGGACCGGGCGGAAACCCACCGCATCATCTATGAAGAACTATGCAAGGACATCACGACCACGCAAAGCACCGCCACCTACGTGGCGATCGCGAAACGCCTGGCCGAGACAGGCGCCGATTGTCTGATATTGGGCTGCACCGAGGTGGGCATGCTGCTCAATCAAGGCAATGTCGAGGTGCCCGTATTCGACACCACGTTGATCCACTGTTCGACAGCATTGGACTACGCACTCGAGTAGATTAGCCGGCAATGCTTATTTCAAAGCGGCGCAGGCCTGTTGTATCAGGTCGCCGCCGCGTATCAGGTCCGCTTCCGGTGCGACAAAGCTGGCGCGGAAGTACGGCGCCAGGCCATAAGCCTCGCCCTGCACCACGGCGACGCCGACGGAATCCAGCAGATACATGGTGAAATCCGTATCGTTTTCGATGACCTTGCCGTCCGGCGTCGTCTTGCCGATGGTGCCGGCACACGAGCAGAATATATACATCGCCCCTTCCGGCAGATCGCAGCTGAGCCCTTCAGCCGCGTTCAGCTTTTCGAACAACATATCGCGCCGGCGCTGCAAGTTCGCGGCCCGCTCCTTCAGCAACTCCTGAGGGCCGTTCAAGGCGGCAACCGCGCCAGCCTGGCCCAGGGCGGAAACGCCAGCCGTGCTTTGCGACTGCATGTTCGACATCTTGGCAATGATATCCTTGGGCCCGCCGGCATAGCCGCAGCGAAAGCCGGTCATGGAATATGCCTTGGAGACGCTGTTGGCGGTAACCGTGCGGTCGTACAGCTTGGGCTCGACCTGGGCCAGAGTGGCGAATTCATGGTCATCGAACAGCAAATGTTCATAAACATCATCGGTCAGCACATGTACGTGCGGGTGGCGCAAGAGGACTTCGGCCAGGGCGCGCAACTCGTCATGGGAATAAGTGGCGCCAGTCGGGTTGGAGGGAGAACAGAACATCAGCCACTTGGTTTGCGGCGTGATCGCGGCCTCGAGTTCCTCGGGGCGGATCTTAAATTTTTCGTTTTGTCCGGCCAGCACAAAGACCGGCGTTCCGCCCGCCAATTTCACCATGTCCGGGTACGAGGCCCAATAGGGGCCGGGAATAATAACTTCATCACCGGACGACACGGTCGCCATCAGGGCGTTGAATAGAATCTGCTTCGAGCCTGAACCGACGGCGATTTGGTCCAGATCATAATCGAGGCCGTTATCACGCTTGAACTTGGTTTGTACCGCCTGGCGCATGGCCAGGGTGCCGTTGATTGGCGTGTACTGGATTTCGTTGCGCTCCATCAGCTCCATGACAGCCTGTTTGGCATGCTCGGGCGCGGGAAAATCCGGCTCGCCGGCGGTCAGCTTAATGATATCTCGGCCCTGCGCCTGCAGATCCCGCACGCGGGCGGTGGCGATCTGAGAGGGGGATGGTTTGAAACGGCTCATACGCGGGGCGAATTCCACGGCACTACTCCTTATTGTTACGCGCATACATGACCCGTTGGGGGGGCTCTTGTCCAGGTTATCTGAGTACCAAAGTCGAAAAATCGTTTCTAGTCAGGCAAAACTTAGGTACCATCGCCACCAATTTGACGACTAATCGGTCTGGAGAGTGCGGCGGCCAAGGCTTTTGGAAAACGGAGCCACCGCCCTAGGGGAGGCGTGAAATGAGTAATCCGACGGAACTTGGCGGCGAGGACGACGCCAAGCTGGAAGCCCTGGTGGACGAGGCAACATCGGATCGTATATCCGGCATCGTTTATTGGATTGCGTTGTTCTATGGCGCGTTTGGCATCCTGGTGGCCATGAACCAGACGTTCAGCTGGGATGTGGGCGGATACGTTCTTGTCGATAATGCGTACTATTACCTGCTGATCGCGATCTTCCTGCCGCTGTCATTCCTGATTTTTCCCGCCCGCAACGCCGATCGCTTTCATGTGCCGATATATGACTGGGCGCTGGCCACGATCTGTCTCGTGGCAGCGATGTTTCTGTCTTACAACGGCGGCGAAATGGTCGAGCAGGGTTGGGATATCGTGGCCCCGCTGGAGCCGACCGTTGCGGCGGCGGCGATTTGCTTTCTTTCCCTGGAGGCGGTGCGCCGGGCCGGTGGCAACGCCCTCTTTATTATCGCCACGATGTTTTTCCTGTTTCCTCTGTGGGCCGATGTGGCGCCGGGCTTCCTGTGGGGCTTCTCAAAAGAGCCGGCGGAACTGGTGCGTTCGCATGCCATGGGCTTCGAAAGCATTATCGGCGTGCCCATGCGGGTGGCCGGCAATCTGCTGATCGGCTTTCTGATCTTCGGCTCGGCGCTCGTGGTCACGGGCGGCGGTGATTTTTTCATGAATTTCGCCTCCGCCCTGATGGGACGCAGCCGGGGCGGCCCAGCCAAGGTTGCCATTCTATCAAGCGGCTTCTTCGGTTCGTTAAGCGGCAGCGTCATTTCCAACGTGGTGACCACCGGCAAATTGACCATTCCGACCATGAAGCGGGTCGGCTATCCTTCGGTTTATGCGGGCGCGGTGGAATCCTGTGCCTCGACCGGCGGCGCCTTGATGCCGCCCGTGATGGGGGCCGTGGCCTTCCTGATGGCGGAATTCCTTAATGTTCCCTATTCAACGGTAATGATCGCGGCCGTGGTACCGGCGGTAATTTTCTATATCGCCCTGTTGCTGCAAGTAGACAATTACGCCGCCGTTAATGGCTTGAAAGGCATGGACGAGGCCGATGTCCCTGATCTGTGGGAGACCTTCAAAAGCGGCTGGTATTACATTTTCAGCCTGATCGCCCTGGTTTACATGCTGGTCTGGCTGCGCCTGGACCTTTATGCGCCCTATTATGCGGCTGGCATCCTGATCGTTTGTTCGATCGTCTTCCGCAAGGCCGAAAACCGCTTCAACCTGGCTATGGCCAAGGAATTGATCGTCGATTCAACGAAGATCATCTCGAACATCATCGCCATCCTGGCCGGCGTCGGCATGATCGTCGGCTCGCTGGCGTTCACGGGCGTGGGCGGTGCGTTTTCCCGCGAACTGCTGCAGATCGCCGGCGAAAATCTCTATCTGTTGCTGGCCATGGGGGCGGTGACCTCGTTCCTGCTTGGCATGGGCATGACGGTCAGTGCCTGTTACATCTTTCTGGCCATCGTCCTGGGCCCAGCCCTTATCGATGCCGGGCTCGACCCGATCGCCTCGCATTTGTTCATCCTGTATTGGGGTATGTTGTCGTACATCACCCCGCCCGTTGCCTTGGCGGCGGTGGCGGCGGCTATCATCGCGAAAGCCGACACCATGGCGATTGGCATGCGCTCCATGCGGCTTGGCCTGATCAATTTCATTCTGCCGTTCATTTTCGTGCTCAACCCCTCGCTTATTCTGCGCGGAGAGTGGGACGAAATCATCATCATGGTTGGCACAGCGCTGGTCGCGGTCTGGTTGATGGCGGCCGCGTTCGAGGGTTATTTGAATAAGGCGGGCACCGTTGGTTGGGCTGTCCGCGTACCCCTGCTGATCGCGGCGGCCTGCCTGCTGTATCCGGAGGGCGTCTCCAAAATCGCCGGTGCGGTTCTGGTTGTTATTTGTTATGGCATCGCGCTGTTCCAGCGGAAAAGCGTGACGGCATAGAACGAGGTTCGGGATCGGACGGAAAACATGGTCCGGCCCGATATGGTTGCGCGGATTGGCGCGCATAAGAGAGGGTGGCGCGTGGCGGCATAGGACGATATTGTATGTTCTACAAAAACCACATGGCTTATCCGTGATTGGAATAACTAGGGAGAACTCACGATGACACTGACTAAACACATGTGGCGGTTTGCGGGAGGCGCCGCGATGGCGGCTCTGCTGGCCACCTCCGGCGCCCAGGCGGGCGGCGTACCAAAAACCATGATTTGGACCTCGTACGATTTCGGCAGTGCCGGTTTCGCCCAGGCCTCCGCCGTGGCCAATGCCTTCAAAAAGAAATACGGCACCCGCATCCGTATCGTGCCCTCGGGCACCGGTATCGGCCGCATGCTGCCGGTCACCCAGCGCAAGGCGCATTACGGCTTCCTGGCGACCGAGACGTTCTTCGCCTCGGAAGGCACATATGATTTCGCCGTCACCCAGTGGGGTCCGCAGGATATCCGCATCGTCCTCGCGCCACCAACTGCCACCGGCCTGACGGTGCAGAAGGGTTCGAAATTTGCTGATGGCCATAACCTCAAGGGTGCCCGCATCGGCTATGTGAAGGGCAATCCGTCCGTCAACGTCAAGACCGATGCACTGCTGGCTTATGCGGGATTGACCCGTAACGACATCAAGGCCGTGTGGTTTGGCGGCTATGGCGTCATGAAGGGCGCCCGTCTGACCGGCAAGATCGACGGCTTCCTGATGTCGCCCTATTCCGGCATCACCCGCGAGCTGGAATCTTCGCCTGACGGCATCGATTGGGTGCAATTCGACCCCGCCGACAAGGAAGGCTGGGCCCGCATTCAAAAGATCGCGCCGATGTATGCGCCGCTCTCCATCGATGACGGCGCCGGCATGGAAAAAGGCAAGCCGGTGAATATCATTGGTTTCCGCTATCCCATGATGGTGACCTACGCCGACCGCAGCGAAGCGGAAGTCTATGAAGTCGCCAAGGCCATGGACGAAGCGTTTGACCTATACAAGAACGTCAACGCCACGACCAAGAACTGGGCCATCACCAAGGCCGGCAAGACCCCGGCTGACGTCGCCTGGCATCCTGGTTCCATCAAATATCTGAAGGAAAAGGGCGTCTGGAGCGCGGCGGACGAAGCTTGGAACGCCAAGCGCATGGCCCGTCATGCCAAGGTTATTGAAGAGTGGGATAACGCCACGGATTCCTTCAACGCCTGGCGTGCGGCGGAGAAAAAGAAGAAAAACAAGATCAAGGTCTCCGAGGCCTGGCCGAAATATTGGGCCGACCATCGCAAGAAAGTTGGTCTGGACTAGTACCGCGGTACAGAACACGGAAATGGGCGGCTTCGGCCGCCCATTTTTTTTGATTTTTGCCTATACGAGGCCGTCCGCCAGATCCGCCGCATGCAGTTTGGGCTCCCGCTCCTGGGCCATGCCAAAGCCGCCGCCGCCCGGCAGGTCCAGGGTGATGACATCGCCCTTGTTGAGGCGGAATGGCGTGCCGCCCTCGACTTCATCGCCATTGAGCAGGATTTTTTCGAGACTGCCGCTTTCCCCGCCATTGCGGCCAACGGGGGGAAAGTTCAGCCGCTGCGACAGCACCACCAGTGTGACCGGGCGGGGACTGGTAATCTCCATCGCCACACGCTGGCCCAGACCGCCGCGAAACTTGCCGGCCCCGCCCGAGGCCGGCAGAAACGATTTGTCGTGAATACGCACCGGCACACCGCGTTCCAGCACTTCCACCGGCGTGGTCGAGACATTGGTGGGAAAGCTGAGCGTTGAAATACCATCCTGATCAGGCCGCGCGCCCTGACCGCCGTTAAAGAAGAAAATCGTCGAGAAAGGCCGGTCATCGTTGTTCCAGCCGGACATGGCGAAACCATGCAGAGGAACGCCGCTTTCCGCCGGCACCCGGTCGGGCAAGGCCTTGGCCAGGGTGTTGAAGATGGCGGAGGTGCAATAATGCCCGACCGTCGCCCTGGCTTCCACCGCCGCCGGGTACTTCGGGTTCAGGAAACAGCCCTCGGGCGCTTGAATGGCGATGGGCCGAAAATTGCCCTCGTTGTTGGGCACATCGGGCAGCAATACACATTTCAAGGCATAGGTCGAATAAGCCTGGGTGTAGCCGAGGACGGAATTCAGAGGCGACGGGTTCTGCGGCGAACTGCCCGCGAAGTCAGCCACCAGTTCGCTGCCCCGGACATCGATCCGGCACTGCATTTCCAGCGAATGCTGGCTGTCGAAGGAATCTATTTTCGTCACCGAGCTGTAGCTGCCATCGGGAATTTGCTCGATCGCCCGGCGCATGGCGGCCTCGGTCAAATCCATGATCCGGTTGGCCAGGCCCCACATGTCCGGCATGGCGTATTCCGCCAACAAATCGGTAACCCCAGTGCTCATGCGCTGACAGGCCCCGACCATGGCATGAATATCGCCGCTGACCTCGTCCGGCACACGGACATTCTGGCGAATGATCTCATACAGGGTTTCGTTGCGCCGGCCAGCCTCGTACAACTTCAGGATTGGGATTTGCAGGCCTTCTTCGTAAATATCTTTGTTATCGGGCGCCCGCCTCCGGCCCCCGATATCCGCCATATGGGCAATGGAGCCGGCAAAGCCTACCAGGGTATCGCCATAAAAAATCGGCGCCGCAATGGTCAAATCCGGTAAATGTCCGGTGCCGATCCAGGGATCGTTGGAGATAATCACATCGCCGGGACGCAGGGTGTCGGCTGGATATTTGGCCAGGAACGCACGCACGGACATCGGCAGAGTGCCAATGAAAGAGGGGATGGAACGGGTCGCCTGGGCCACGGATTGGCCATCGGGTGCCAGCACCATGCAGGTGTAGTCGTGGGATTCACGCACCACCGTTGAAAACGATGTGCGGTGCAGCGCCAACGCGGCCTCATCAATCACCGAGATCAGGCGGGTCCACAGGACTTCGACTGTAATTGGGTCCAGTTCATCTAGTTTGTCCATGGGGGATGCTATTCCTTGAAGTCGATAATGATGTTGCCGGCAGGGTCCAGGTAAAAGGTCGTATCCGGGCCGGTGACAATGGAGGTTTCCCGTTCCTCGATTATGGCCGGGCCCTGGAAAACGTTAGCCAATGGCAGTTGGTAGCGGTCATAAATGGCCGTCTCCACATAGCCGCCGGATGCCTCGAAATAGACCGGGCGCTTGCCCTTCAGCGCCGTGCCGCCGGTCTGCTCGATCACTGGCGCAATTTCAAGCTTGGGCCGTGGGTTCAGGACCCGCGCCCGCAAGCCAACCACTTCCAAAGGCACATCGGGCGGTAGGTGGCCGTAAACATTCTGATAGATCTCGGCAAAGCCTGCGTTCAGTTCCGACAGGGATATCTCGGCCTCGTCACCGGAGATTGGTACGGTTACGGAATAACCCTGCCCCTGACAGCGCATATCGATGGAGCGTTGCATGACGATTGTGCTGTCGGCGCCGATCAATTTGGCCAGGGCCGCCTCGCCAGCGCGCCGCATGTCGAGGTAGTGATCCCCGACCGATCCCCAATCCACCGCATCAAGCCGGGCAAAATGGGCGGTTACCAGTTCCACCGCCGGCAATGCCGCCAGACAGCCGATGGCGGAGGCGACACCGGCACCAAAGGGGCACAGTAGCCGGCGCAAGCCCAGCTTTCGCGCCAAGGCATAGGCATGTACCGGGCCAGCGCCGCCAAAGGCGATCATGGCGAAATTACGCAGATCGATGCCCTTTTCCGCCGCATGGGCCCGAATTGCCGCCGCCATGCTTTCGTTGACCACGTCGTGGACGCCCCAGGCGATCTGCTCCACCGACATACCCAGGCGGCCGGAGATATCGGCCTCAATGGCGGCTTTCACCGCATCAACATCAAGCGCCATGTCACCGCCCAGGAAATGCGTCGGATCAAGATAGCCGAGGAGCAAATCCGCATCGGTAACGGTGGGTTGGGTGCCGCCCTGGCCATAACAGACGGGGCCCGGGTCGGCGCCGGCTGATTTCGGCCCGACGTTAAGCAGGCCCAGGTCGTTAACATGCGCGATGGAACCGCCGCCGGCACCGATTTCAAGCAATTCAATGGCGGAAATCTGCAAGGGAAAGCCGCTGCCGCGCTTGAAACGATGCACATGGCCGACTTCGAATTCATGGGTAATGGCCGGCTCGCCATTCTGTATGACCGAAATCTTGGCGGTCGTCCCGCCCATGTCGAAGGCGATCGCGTCGGGCTGTTCGAGGGCTTCGCGGGCAAAGTGCGCGGCGGCGATGGCACCGGCGGCGGGTCCGGACTCGATCATCCGCACCGGAAATGTATCGGCCACATCCGAGGCCGGCCCGATGCCGCCGTGGGACAGCATCATGGAAGCTTCCTGGCGCATGCCCAAATCCGCCAAGCCCTGGTTCAAACGGCCCACATAGGTTTGCACCAGGGGTTTCACATAGGCATCGACCACGGTGGTTGAAGTCCGCTCGAACTCCCGAACCTCGGCCGAGACCTGGTGCGATACGCTGACCGTCAAGTTGGGGAACAGCCGCGCCGCAAACCCGGCAACCCGCGCCTCGTGATCGGGGTGGGCATAGCCATGCAGCAGGCAGATCGCCAGGGAATCGATGCCGGCCTCCTCCACCAGTTGGGTAAGAACTGCACCAACCTCCGCCTCGTCCAGGGGTGTCAGGACATTACCGTCAAAATCAATTCTTTCATTGATTTCCAGCCGCCGTTGGCGCGGCACCAGCGGTTCCGGCATGCGCAGGCCGAGATCATAGATGTCGTAGCGCGCCTCGCGGCCCATCTCCAGGGCATCGCGGAAGCCGACGGTGGTGATCATGCCGGTGCGCGCGCCCTTGCCTTCCAGCACCGCATTGGTCGCCACGGTGGTGGCGTGCACCACATCGCGCACCAGCGCCGATGAAATGGCGGTTCGCTGCAGGATTTCGCCGGCACCGGCCAGAGAGCCAAGCGAGGGATCCTCCGGCGTACTCAGGATCTTGGCGAACCAGACCTTGGCGCTATCGTCATCGATCAGGACAACGTCGGTAAAAGTGCCGCCGACATCAATGGCAAGGCGGCAGGATGGCTGAGACATATACTTCGACCCTTACTAGATTTTCAGGCGGCATTGAAACACGGCGGGAGTGGTTGTTGATAGACACTTTATTGGCCATACTGGCGCCGTTCGAATTAATGTCACGGTAGGCTTCATGTCCCCCCCATTTTCAAAGTTCGCCCAATCCGTTGGTGGCTCCACGGTTGTCGGCATGCGCCGTCAGGCTGACGCCCTGGAAGCCAAGGGCATGCGCGTTATTGATTTCGGCATTGGCGAGCCCGATTTTGAGGCACCGCCCCCCGTTCGGGAGGCCGCCATCAAAGCCATTCGTGATGGCAGGGGCAATTATATCGATCCGCGCGGGTTGCTCGAACTGCGCGAAGCCATCGCGGAATTCGAAACCGGGCAACATGGCCTTGAAACCAGCCCTGACCAGATCGTTGTCACACCAGGCTCTTACGGCGGCCTGACTCTGATCACCCGCGCCCTGCTTGACCCCGACGACGAAGTGCTGGTCATCGAACCGGGCTGGGGGCCGTATAAGGCCATGGTCAAGCTGACGGGGGCAAATCCCATCGGCGTGCCCATGGGCACCAAACAGGGCCGCTTCGTCATCGATGGCGACCGTCTGGAGGCCGCCGTGACGGCCAGAACCCGCGCGATTGTCATCAACACGCCATGGAATCCCACGGGCCGGGTGCTGTTGGCGGAGGAACTCGCCGCCGTGGCCCAAGTCGCCGAACGCCATGATCTTTGGCTGGTCGCCGACGAGGTCTACAGCGAACTAGTCTATGCCAACGCTGTTCACGTTTCCGCCGCCACCCTGGGCGCCGATATCGCCGCGCGCACGGTGATCGCGACTTCGCTGTCGAAATCCTTCGCCATGACCGGCTGGCGCCTGGGCTATTGCATCGCGCCACCCGAATTGACTGAACTATTGGCCCGCCTCAATCAATACGCCTCGCGCTGCGCCACATCGATCGTGCAATACGCCGCCGTCGCCGCCTTCCACGACAGTGCATCCTATGTGGCTGAAATGCGCCATGAATACGAGCTGCGCCGCAATGCCATTGCTGACGGACTGAACCAGATCGCCGGCGTCGAATGCCCCCTGCCCGAAGGCACCTTCTATGCCTTTCCGCAAATTCCCGAAGCCTGGGGCGACAGCAAGGACGTGGCCGACGATCTGCTGAACAATGCCGGTGTCCTGTTGACGCCGGGATCATCATATGGCCCGGCCAGCCGCCATCATCTGCGGCTTTCGTTCGCCACATCCCTGGAGGTGATCGAAGACGGCATCGCGCGCTTGAAAAAGGCCTTGCCGCCCCGTGACTAGCCAGCAGGCACCAGATTGGTTTCGACGTGCCTTGGCGCATGAGCCAACATCCCATCGGGTCTCGGTGCTGGATTGCGATATCCATTATCTGCGTTGGGCATCGGCGGCCTCGGAACGGCCCGGCATATTGTTCCTGCACGCCGGCGGGGCGCATGCCCGGTGGTGGTGCCACATCGCGCCCTTCCTGGCGGACGACCGCGCCGTCGCGGCCATTGATTTTTCCGGCATGGGGGACAGCGGCCGGCGGGAAGATTACAGCAGCGCCTGTCATGTGCCCGAAATCGGCGCCGTTCTGGCCGATGCCGCCCTGGGCGAGAAGCCGGTTATCGTCGGCCATAGCTTCGGCGGTTTCATGGGCATGTGTTACGGAAACCGTTACAGCGCGGATCTGTCAGGCATGGTTTTCGTTGATACCCCCCTGCGCCCGGAGCCGGAGGCCAAGGCCAATCCGACCCAGGCCTATACCAGGCCAAAACCGGTGCACCCCGATCTGGACACGATCCTCGGGCGCTTTCGCCTTGGTCCCGCCCAGCCTTGCGAGAACGGCTATATTCTTGACCACATTGCCCGGCACTCCGTAACGGAATGCGAGGGCGGCTGGACCTGGAAGTTCGATGTCGCCGCCCGGGGCGCTTCGCACCACGACGAACCCTTGGCGGACTATCTAAGCAACATGGCCTGCCGCAAGGCTTTGATATACGGCGCTGACAGTTCAATGGTCACCAGCGAGATCGCTGCATATATGCGCGGCCTGTTCGCGCCGGGCGAGCCGATCATTTGCATGCCCGAAGCGCATCATCATCTTATACTGGACCAACCGCTTGCTTTTGTGGCTGCCTTGCGCGCCATTCTGTCAGGCTGGAACGCATGAGCCGAAAATCCATGGGAATTTTAAATGGCCAAGAAACTTGATCCGTCCTACCGCCCCGAATTCGCCGTACTTAATGGCGAGGTGGTGCCGTTTGGCGACGCGAAGATTTCCATCATGGCGCCGGGCCTGACCTTCGCGGCCCTGGTCTTCGAAGGCATGCGCGCCTATTGGAATCCGGATCACGAACAGCTTTATGTGCTGCATCTACAGGACCATCTGGAACGGCTGGAATTTTCCATGCGCGTGATTGAGCTGGAAAATCCGCCGTCGATCGACGAATTCACAGCCCAGGTCATGGCCGGACTGCGGGCCAACGCGCTGCGCGAAGACTGTTACATCAGGGTGCAGGCCTATGTGGATGACTGGGGCGAGATGATCGCCACCGGCCCGGTCGGCAGTTCCGTGATCTGCCGGGCCCGCCCGCGCGTCGATGCCTTTGCCACCGGCAAGCATTTCGCGGTGAGCAGCTGGCGGCGCAATGCCGATGATGCCTCCCCGCCACGGATCAAGGCGGCGGCGAATTATCTCAACAGCCGCCTGGCTGGCCTGGAGGCCAAGCGCATCGGCGCCGACGGCGGCATCATCCTGAACCGCGACGGCACGGTCAGCGAAGGCCCCGGCGGCTGTCTGTTTATCGTCCGCGACGGCTGTCTGATCACGCCGCCGGTCACCGCGGGCATTCTGGAGAGCATTACCCGGCGCACGCTGCTGCATCTGGCCGACGACATGGATCTGGTGGCGGTGGAGCGCGATGTGGGTCGGACAGAGCTTTACCTGGCCGAGGAATGCTTTTATTGCGGTACCGGCCAGGAAATCGTGCCGATCCTGTCGGTTGACGGCAAGACGTTGGGCAATGGCGAACCCGGCCCCCTGACCCGGCATCTGCAAACCGCCTACGACAATATCGTTCGCTGTAAAGATGAAGCCTATAAGGACTGGCTGACACCGGTCTATGAGTGAGAGTTTGACATGAGCAAGACAGAACTGAACGCGGTCCGGCTGGGCCTGATCTGGCGTCGCCTGGACGGTATTGTCGACCAGGTGGCCGAGACCTTTTTGCGCGCCGCCTTTTCCGTCGTGGTGCGCGACAATTACGACATGGCCTTCAGCGTCTTCGATTCCCAGGGCCGGCAGTTGACGCAGTCAAAGCGCTCGATCCCCAGCTTCATGGGCACCTTGCCGCGTACGCTTGATGCGGTGTTGGAAAAATTCCCCATCTCACAACTCAATCCCGGCGACGTCATCATCTCCAACAACGCCTGGATCGGCACCGGACACCTGAACGACATCTCCATGGTGCATCCCATCTTCCGGGGCGACGAACTGGTCGCCTTCGCGGCCTCCACCGCCCATACCGTGGACATCGGCGGCGCGCCGTCGCCCGCCGCCAAGGACTGCTTCGAGGAAGGCCTGTGCATCCCCATTTGCAAGATCGTCGTGGGCGGCGAGGACAACCCGGTGGTGCTGGACTTCCTGACCGAGAACCTGCGCCAGCCGGCGGAGACCCTGGGCGACATTCGCGCCCAGTTCGCGGCCTATCGCGATTGCAATGTCAAACTGATGGCCTTGATGGACGAAGAGGGTCTGGACGACCTGATCCCCGTGGCCGACGAGATCATCGCGCGCTCGGAACAGAGCATGCGCGCCGCCATCACCGCCCTGCCCGATGGCAGCTACAGCGACGGCTTTGACATTGACGGCGTCGATGTGCCTCTGCGCGTGGAATGCACGGTGATCATCGAGGGCGATCAGCTGACCGTCGATTTCGCCGGCACGTCCCCGCAAGTGCCATGGCCCATCAACAGCGTTCTGAACTACACCCAGGCCTATGCCCGCTATGCCGTGAAGTGCCTGGTCGATCCGGACGCGCCAAACAATGCCGGATCGCTGGCGCCGGTGCATATTACCGCGCCCGAGGGCTCGCTGTTCAACGCCACGCCGCCGGCGCCGGTCTGGGGCCGGCATCTGTCAGGCCATTACGTACCGGCGGCGATTTTTGGTGCCATGGCGCCGATCATGCGGGACCGTATCGTCGCCGAATCCGGCTCGCCCCTGTGGAATGTTTATTTCGCCGGCCGCCATGATGATGAGCGCGGCAACTTCGTGAAGATGTTCTTCATGAACGGCGGCCACGGTGCCCGCTCGCACGGCGATGGTCCGGGCTGTCTGAGTTTCCCCTCCAATGTCTCCAATCAGCCTATCGAGGCGTTCGAACATCAGGTGCCCATGCTGGTGCGGGAAAAGAGCTTCATTCCCGATTCAGGCGGCGCCGGCAAGTATCGCGGCGGCAATGCCCAGCGCCTGGTGTTCGAGGCGAAGGGCGACAATCCCATCACCATGACCATCCGGCACGAACGCATCCATTATCCGCCGCGCGGGTTGCTGGGCGGTCTGCCGGGCCGGGCCGGGGTGGACATGGTGAATGGTGAGGTCATCCCTGCTAAATCACGTACGGAATTGAGCACGGGCGACCGGGTGGTCTTTGAAATGCCCGGCGGCGGTGGTTTATTCCCTCCGTCGGAGCGGGACGCGGAATTGATCAAACAGGATATTGAAAGCGGCCTGACGACAGCCGCCAGTAGCCGGGAGTCCTACGATAATGAGTAACGCAACAGAGGGCGACTGGCGCGTCGGCGTCGACATCGGCGGCACTTTCACCGACGTTGTGTTGTGGCGCGAAGGTTCGGAGAACCTGGTGCAGGTGAAACTGCTGACCACGCCGGATGATCCTTCCCGCGCCGTCCTCGACGGTGTCGGCGAGGCCTTGGCAGAGGCCGGGATCGGTGCGGCGCAGCTGACATCCGTCGTGCATGGCACCACCTTGGTGGCGAATGCCCTGATCGAACGCAAGGGCGTTAACACGGCCCTGATCACCACGCGGGGTTTCCGGGATGTGTTGGAGATTGGCCGGGAATGGCGCTACGACCTGTTTAATCTCGACATCGAAATGCCAAAGCCTCTGGTGCCCCGGCGCCTGTGCCTGGAAATCGATGAACGCCTGGATGCCGCCGGCGCGGTGGATACCCCCCTCGATCTGGAACAGATGCCCGGCTTGATCGCGGCACTGGGCGCGGCCGATGTCAAATCCGTGGCGGTCTGCCTGTTGCATGCGTATTTGAACCCGGCCCACGAACAGGCCGTCGGCACCGCCATCACCCAGGCCATGCCGGGCCTGGCGGTATCGCTGTCATCGGATGTCAGCGCCGAAATGGGCGAATACGAGCGCACCTCGACGACCGTTGCCAACGCCTATGTGCATCCTATTTTTCGCGACTATGTGGAACGCCTGGCCGGCGCCTTGCGGAAACTGGGCTACAGCCGGGAACTGCTGTTGGTGCTCTCGGACGGCCGTGGTATCGCGGCTGATGTGGCGGTGAAATATCCCATCCGCCTGGTTCAATCGGGACCAGCAGCGGGTGCCGAGGCGGCGCGGCTGTTTGGCGAACTGGCGCGGCAGCGGGACATCCTGTGCTTCGACATGGGCGGCACCACCGCCAAGGCCTGCCTGATCCATGACGGCGAACCGGAACGCACGGTCAATTTCGAAGTGGCGCGCGAGACCCGCTTTGCCGAGGGCAGCGGCCTGCCGTTGCTGATCCCCGCCATCGACATGATCGAAATCGGTGCCGGCGGCGGTTCCATCGCGCGGATTGACCAACGCGGCTTGCTGCAAGTGGGCCCCGACAGCGCCGGCGCCGACCCCGGACCCGCCTGTTATGGCCGGGGCAATGAACTGCCGACTGTGACCGATTGCGATCTGCTGCTGGGCTATCTGGATGCGGACTCGTTCCTTGGCGGCAAGATGAAGCTGGATCGCGATGCGGCGGAAAAGGCCATTCAGACCCATCTGGCGGACCCCTTGGGCATCAGCGCAACGGAAGCCGCCTGGGGTGTGCACGAGACTGTTACCGCCAACATGGCCCAAGCCGCCACCATCCATGCCATTGAACGCGGCCTGGATGCCACCCGCTTCGCCATGCTGCCCATCGGCGGCGCCGGCCCAGTGCATGCCTGCAGCATGGCCCAAAAAATGGGCATCGACCGCCTGGTCTGCCCATCGGGCGCCGGTGTTGCCTCGGCTATCGGCATGCTGGCGGCGGCAAAATCGTTCGAGCTTGGCCGCGCCGCGCCCGCCGAACTGTCGAGCCTGGATTTCGCCAAGGCCGCCGAGTTGTTGCGCGAAATGGCGGAAGAAGCCTCGGCCCTGGTCAGCAGCGCCGGCGCTGACGAGGCGGACGTCACACGGCGCTTTTCCGTGATGATGCGCTATGTGGGACAAGGCTATGAGATTGAAGTCCCGGTCACGCTGGAGATGATCGAGGGGCAGGACCGCGAGGCGCTGTTGGCGAATTTTTCCGAATGCTATTCCAATCGCTATGGACGCAGCGAGGATATGCCGGCAGAACTGTTGTCCTGGCGCTTGGCGGTAACGGGGGAACGTTCAACCCTGGGCGATACCCTGGGCCAAAGGTCAGTGGCAGGCGTGGCGGCACCGGCCAGCAGCAGCACGCGGCCTGTCTGGTTCGACGATGGCTTTGTCGAGGCGCCTGTTTTCAAGCGTACTGATTTTGGCACCGGCAGCAAGATTACGGGACCGGCGATTATTGAAGAGAATGAATCTACCCTGGTTCTGCCCGCCGGCTTTCAACTGACCGTCGATGCGGCCTTGAACCTGATATTGGAAACCACGTCATGAGTGCCGCAACGACGACCTTTCTGGATTGGTTCGCCAATCGCTTGAAGAACGCCGGGCTGGGCCGCGCCTTTGGCGTACCCGGCGGCGGCGCCAGCCTCGACCTGATGGAAGCCCTGCGCCGCCATGGCGTGGAAACCGTCATCACTGCCCGCGAGGACGCCGCCGTCATGATGGCCGGCGTTTCGGGCGTGCTGGCCCAGGGGCCTGGCTTGGCGTTCAGCACCAAGGGGCCGGGACTAGCCAATGCCACGAACGGCCTGGCCTCCGCCGCATTGGACCGTATGCCGGCATTGTTGGTGAGTGAGTCCTTTACCGACGGTGAACTGGAGTTTCTCTCGCACCAGGTCTATCCGCAGTCGGAGCTGGTCGCACCATTGTTGCGGCAAGGCCAGGGTGAGGAATTGCCGGCGGCACAGGACGCCGTTGAAGGCTGGCTGAAAGGCAGCGGCGCGGCACCGGCGGTCATGTTTCCCTCGGCCTCGGATTTCAACCAGCAAATGTCTGACGATTGGCAGCCAGTAGATCAAACCGAGTCAGCGGCACCGGACCTTGAACGGGCCCGATCGCTGCTGCACGAATGCAAGCGGCCTGTGGTCATCATGGGGTTGGAGGCCGCCAGCCTAGACCTGGCCGCCAGCCTACGGGCCTTTGCCGGCAAACTTGGCGCGCCGGTGCTGTGCACATACATGGCCAAGGGCTGCATCGCCGACGACGATCCACACTATGCCGGCATCTTTACCGGCGGCGCCATCGAGCAGGCGGCGATGGAGGCAGCGGACCTGATCATCCTTGTTGGTCTGGACCCGGTTGAGCTGTTGCGCAAGCCTTGGGCCTTTTCGGCCCCCGTGCTCGACTTGGCGGAACGCGCCTATGATCCGCACTATATGAAGCCGGTGGGACAGGTCATTGCGCCACTACAGCAGATCTTGTCCGCCCTCGCAGGCGGGATTGAAAGCAGCGGCTGGAGCTTGTCGGAAATCGCCGAACTTCGGGACGGCTTTTTTAGCGGCATGGAAAGCGGCGACAGCGGCGGTCTGTCATCCACGGCGGTGGTCAAGGCGGCGCGCGATGCCTTCGTTGATCACCCAAGGTTGTGCGTCGATGCGGGCGCCCATATGTTTTCCGCCTGCGCCTTTTGGCCCGGCAAGGCGCCGCGTGATGTTCTGATCTCCAACGGCCTTGCCTCCATGGGCTTCGCAGTACCGGCGGCCATCGCCGCCGCCCTTCACGCGCCGGATCGGGGCGCCATCGCCATGACCGGCGACGGCGGTTTTCTGATGTGCCTGGGCGAACTGAAAACCGCGGTGGAGACCAAAGCCAACTTGACGGTCATTGTCTTCAATGACGCTCAGTTATCATTGATCGATATTAAGCGGGAAGACCGGCAAATGGCCGATCTGGGTTTGAGCTGGACGGCGCCGGATTTCGCCGCCGTGGCGCGTGGTTTCGGCTTTACAGCCTGGCAGGTAAACCAGGATGCGGAATTGGTAGCGGCCTTGAGCGCCGCCGCGAAGGCATCCGGGCCACGCCTGATCGACATCAGGATCGATGCCAGCCCTTACCGGGAGCAGCTGCGCGCCCTGCGCGGTTAATGGCCTATACGCGGTCAGCGCCGTAGTACAGCATCACCTTGTGCTGGGCCTCGGCGAAGAACAGCCAGCGCTCCAGAACCACGCCGAAGCTGACGGACACTGCCGCCAGGGCCGCGGCAAACAGGCTGGCCTGGCCGGGCAGCACGGCCTGCAGCACGATCAGCGCCAGCGGCGCCAGAAAGGCCAACAGATGGGTCAGGCGGCGCAGTTTATCGGCATGTTTGCGCGCCACGGTAAAACCCATTTCCTTGAGCAGATAATTGTCCTGCACATGGGGCGGATCCAGCGGACGCACGGTGCCGAGGCTCTCAAGCCCGGTGGCGGAGGCAATGCTGCTGCTGCCGGTATCGCTGTCAATGGCACGCCAATAGGCGATCTTCAGCAACCAGGCGGCGGCCAGCGCGGCGAAGCAAATGGCCTGCGACAAGGCATGGCCACTAACGAACGGCGCCAGCACCGCGTTCAGCCACAAGGCCCCGGTGGCGAGCGCCAGGATCAGGTAATTCAAGGGCACCAATGGATGATGCCAACGGGGAATGGCGGCGAGGGAGCGGTAAATCATCGAGGTGCTGTAGACGGTGGCAACGGACAACAACGCCGCGCCCCAACCCGCCAGGGCCCAGATACCGTCATTTTGTTGCAGCGCCAGCCAGCCATAGGCGAACAGCGCCGCCGGGCCATAGCTGATGATGGCCAGCACCCCTTCGCGGGACAGCCACGATGAGCGCCATTGGCTGAGTGCCCGCCAGGCCCGTTCGGGCCGTCCCAAATGAGCGGTGGAGGCCAACAGGCCGGCACTGATCAAGGCCATAGCCAGAGCAAGGGCAAAAACGCCAAAAGCGCGGTCGTCAGGCAGGTCGCCGGTTGCGCGAAGTACGCCCAGCAGGGCCAGCAGGCCATAACCGGCGCCGGTGGCGGTGGTCAGAAAGATAACGGAATAGGCTGGCTGCATGATCTGATCCTACCCCTAGCGCGACAAGACGCGGTCAATCCAACCAAGGAAGCCGCCGGCGTTCGCGGCATCTTCCAGGCTGGCGCCGCTACCCACCGTGGCGCTGGGCCGTGGCGGCAGATAACGGTTGGTCGGTTTCAGGTTCATCTCCGCCAGCAATTCAACACCGCCCCGTTCCGCCGTTAACTGCGAGACATCCGAGTCCGGATCATTAAAATCGCCGAAATGCCGTGCCCGGGCTGGACAGGCGTTGACGCAGGCCGGCTGACGTTCGGCCGGTTCCAGGTTTTCGTTGTAGATGCGGTCGATACACAGGGTGCATTTCTTCATCACGCCGCCGTCACCGTCGAATTCGCGGGCGCCATAGGGGCAGGCCCAGGAACACAGCTTGCAGCCGATGCATTTGTCTTCATCTACCAGGACAATGCCGTCCTCGCCGCGCTTATACGATGCCCCGGTGGGACAGACGGTAACGCAGGGCGCTTCTTCGCAATGCAGGCAGGAACGGGGAAAATAAACTGTGCGCCCGCCAGTTTCCGTTTCAGCCTCGAAACCATGCACCCGGTTCAGCCAGACGCCGTCCACCTCCCTGCCATAAGGCTCCGTATCGGGCAGTGGTGCCACATGACCACCGGTGTTCCATTCCTTGCAGTTCACCGCGCAGGCATGACAGCCGACACAAGTATTGAGATCGATCACCAGGCCCAGGCGTTTGGCCGGCGCTGTTTTCGGCAGCGATGTCATGATTTGCCACGCCCCTTTTTGACGCCATAGCGCAGGATGGCGGGGCGCGGCCCGACGCCGGGCGGCAAGGGCAGAGGCTTGAAGCCGGGCTCGGTTGCCGCCGTATCCGCCGACGCCTTGGAGATACGAACGCGCAGGTCAAACCAGGCCGCCTGGCCGGTAATGGGGTCGGCATTGGCCTGGCGGTGTGCGTCCGGGTCATTGGCATCGTCGGGCGGCAACAAGTCCTCGATCAAATGGTTCAGCAGAAAGCCTTTCTCGGCCTCCGGCGCATCCGGGGCCAGGTTCCAGGCACCGGCCCGTTTGCCGATGGCATTCCAGGTCCAAACCGTGCGCTCGTTGACCCCGGCCATGATCCGCACCTGGGCTTTGATCCGGCCATGGCGGCTTTCCAGACAAACCCAGCCATCATCGGCGATATCGTGTTCCCTGGCCACGCTCTCGGAAATATAGAGGCGGTTGGCGGTATGGATCTGCCGCAGCCAGGCATTCTGCGAACCCCAGGAATGGTACATGGCGGCGGGCCGTTGGGTAATGGCGTGCAGGGGATAGTCCTCCGCCGCCGTACCATCCACCGCGCTAGGCGGATACCAGATCGGCAAGGGATCGAAGAACCTCTCGATCCGCCTGCGCTGTTGATCGGGCGGCTGTTGTTCGCCATGGCCGCGCGCGGCCAGGCGGAATTTTTGCAAGGCCTCGGTATAAAGCTGCAACACAATGGGATCGCCGTGGCCGATGAAGCCCATTTTGACCGCGTAATCCAGGTAGGAGCGGTTGGCATGTTTGAAATAGCGTTGTTCCGGCGCCAGTTCGTCATGCCAGAAACATTCGTTGTCCACATAACGGGCCAGTTGATCGGGGTTCGGCGCACCCTGACCCTGGCTTTGACCATCCTCGCCGCGCCAGCCGGCCAGCGAACCGACGCCGGGGCTGCGTTCGTGATTGGCCAGATAGTCCGGATAGCCGCCCGGATAACGCGCCGCGCCTTCGTCGTTGACCAAGCCGGGCAGACCCAGACGCACACCCAGTTCCAACAGCACATCCTGGAACGGGCGCACATCGCGGTCGGGTGTCAGCACCGGTTGGCGGATAGCATCCGCCGGCCCGTCGGCGTTGGAGATCGGCCGGTCCAGCATGGAGACACAGTCCCAGCGCTCCAAATAAGTGGTATCGGGCAGGATCAGGTCCGCATAGGCCACGGTTTCGGAATAGAAAGCGTCGGCATAAATGAAATGGGGGATCTTGTATTCGCCGCTGTCGGGATCCTTATCCGTCAGCATATCCATGGTTTCCGATGTGTTCATGGACGAATTCCAGGCCATGTTGGCCATGTACATGAACAGGGTATCGATCGGATACGGATCGCCGCGATGGGCGTTGGCGATCACCGTATGCATCATGCCATGGGCCGAGATCGGCGCTTCCCAGGAAAAGGCGTGATCAATCCGGCACGGCGCGCCATTGGCCTCGACCAACAGATCGTCGGGCCCTTGGGGAAAGCCAAGGGGCGGGCCGCCCAGGGGTTTGCCCGGTATGACATCGCCGGGCTTGCCGGCGGGCTTCAAACCGGGTGGCGCCGGTTTCGGAAAGGGCGGTTTATAGCGAAAGCCGCCCGGCACATCGATGCTGCCCAACAGCATTTGCAACACGTGCAGGCCGCGGCAGGTCTGAAAACCATTAGCGTGAGCGGAAATGCCGCGCATGGCGTGGATCGCCACCGGACGGCCGATCATCTGTTCATGATGGCGTCCGGCCCAGTCGGTCCAGGGCACATCCAGCACCACTTCCTCGGCGAAGGCCGCATGGGCCAGTTCAGAGGCGATGCGCCGAATTGTTTCCGCCGAGATGCCCGTCTGGGCCGCCACGGCATCGGGGCCGTATTGCGCGTCCAGATATCGTTCCGCCAACAGATGGAACACGGGCACTGCGGTTCGGCCATCGGGCAAAGTCACCCGGTCCTTCAGGGATGGATTGATATCCGTGGCCAGGGCATTGACCGCCGTGTTCTTGACGCTGTCCCAACAAAGTGGATTGCCGTCGCTATCGCGGGCGAACAGGCCATCATCATCGGCACCGGGATCCTCGATCACCAGCCACGGTGCGTTGGTATAGCGGGCCAGATAGTCCAGATCCACCTGGCCGGCGCGCAGCAGTTCATGCACCAGGGCCAGGACCAGCAAACCGTCGCTGCCCGGCGTCACGGCCAGCCATTCATCCGCGATACCGGCATAGCCCGTGCGCACCGGGTTGACGGCGACGTATTTGGCGCCGCGCTGCTTCAGGGTCGCCAGGCCGGTCTTGATGGGATTGGAATCATGATCCTCCGCCACCCCGAACATCATGAAATAGCGGCAATGCTCCCAATCAGGTTCGCCAAACTCCCAAAACGAGCCACCAACGGAATAAAGCCCCGCCGCCGCCATATTGACCGAGCAAAAGCCGCCGTGGGCCGCATGATTGGGGGTGCCGAACTGACTGGCCCACCATCCCGTCAAAGCCTGGCTTTGATCCCGGCCCGTGAAAAAGGCCAGCTTGCGCGGATCATCCTTGCGAATGGGATCGAGCCAGGATGTGGCCAGATCCAGAGCCTCGTCCCAACCGATGGCCTTGAACTCACCGCTGCCCCGCTCGCCCATCCGCAACAGGGGCTGGGACAGGCGGGCCGGAGAATGATGCTGCATGATCCCCGCCGAACCCTTGGCGCAGAGCACGCCGCGATTGACGGGATGGTTGCGGTTGCCCTCGATATAGCGCAGTTCGCCATCGCGCAGATGAACCTTGATGCCGCATCGGCAGGCGCACATGTAACAGGTGGTGTATTTGATTTCGTCCGATACGGCGGGCGACAAATCGACCCGGCCCGCGCCGTCATCTACAATCGTCATTCACGTGCACTCCCCAGGGCCACGCGGGGCGCAGCATCTACACGCGACGATCATAATTCCCAAATTCCCCAAGTACAATCGGCGAGTACGGTCAACGAGCACAAGCGACCGACCGCCATCAGCCGCAGTAATGCGACCGGGTCACGCTGCACCCCAAAAACCTGGTTTGAACTAGTCGCCAGCGGCGGCTTCCGCCAGACGGCGGTCTTCCTCCAATTGATAGCGCGGCGTCAGATCCCGGGGCGAGCGCACATCGTCGGCGCTTTCATCCGAGGCAGCTGATTTCCAGGCATCGCCCTCGGGCCAAGCCTGGTTCAGATTGATGATCTGGCCAGGCTCGGACAGGCTTTCCAGCGCCGCCACAGCTTCCCGTGCAATGGCGAGCTGTTGCTCGGCTGCGAACAGCGGTCCGCCGCCATGGCCCAGGGGGAAATCCATGAAAACGGCGCGGGGCGGCTTGCCGCGCTCAACAATATCCAGGGCCGTGCCCACGACGATGGTGGCAATGCCTCGTTCCTCAAGATAACGCGCGATCAGACACACGGTCTGATGGCAGACGGGTCACAATGGAACCAGATAG
>CAYWYB010000032.1:0-24910 GCA_964462145.1 uncultured Rhodospirillaceae bacterium | reverse complement strand
CCACCCATTAATGGTACCCTGTGGGTGGCCGGGAAGGGGGAGCGGGTGGCTTGGCGACTCGTTGAATATCAAAAATAGCCTAATATCAATTCATGGCACGGCGGCTTACTCGGGCGGCGCCTGATAGACCGTCTTGCCGCCGATGATGGTCTCCTCAACGCGCAGCTCGCGGATGATCTCGGGATCGTCCAGGGGGTTGGCCGAGAGGATGACCAGATCCGCCAGTTTGCCCGGTTCGAGCGAGCCTTTCAGATCTTCCTCGAAAGACTGATAGGCGCCTTCGATGGTGACGGCGCGGAGTGCCTGGGCCGGGGTGATGCATTGTTCTGGCCCCAGCGAAGCGCCGTTCACGGTCTGGCGATTGACCGCCGCCCAGGCCAATAGCAGCGGCGTCATCGGGACGACAGGGGTGTCGCAGTGAATAGTATAGTGCAGGCCCCGTTCCTGGGCCGAGCGGGCCGGGCTGATCCGCCGCGCCCGCTCCGGCCCCATGAAGATGTCCCGGTGCCGGTCGCCCCAATAATAGCAGTGCAGGCTGAAGAAACTGGGGATCGCGCCCAGTTTCGCCATGCGGTCCAGCTGATCCTCGCGGGCCATCTGGCTGTGAACGATAATATGACGGGCGTCCTCGCGCGGATGCTGTTCCTGCGCCGCCTCGAAAGCATCCAGAATATCGTCGATGGCCGCATCGCCATTGCCATGGATCGCCACCTGCCAGCCCTGCCGATGCAAATTCGCGACTATTTCGAACAGCCGTTCGCGGGGAAAAATCGGATAGCCGCGATAGTTTTCATCGCCCTCGAAGGGTACGTGGTAGGGCTTGCCCAGATAACCGGTATAGCCCTGGATCGAGCCGTCCTGGAACAGCTTGGCCGCGCCCCGGCCGATGTCATGGCCCGGCACCAAGTCGAACGCGGCGCTACCGTCTGAAATCTCCAGCGCATAATCCCAGTTGGGAAAGCCGAGCATGCGTATGGGCAGCAGGCCCCGCGCCGAACCTTCCTGCAGCGCCCGCATCTGGTCCTGGTCCGTGGCCGCGTTCTGGGCCGAGGTCACGCCCTTGGATAGATAATCGAGGGTCGCCGCCTCGATCACCTTGATCTCATGCTCCAGGTCGCCCGGCGGAATCTTGCCGCGCACCAGGGCCATGGCGGCCGGTTCCTCGAACACGCCGGTTGGCTCACCTGTCTGTTTGTGATGACGGATAACGCCGCCCGGTGGATCCGGGGTATCCCCGGTGACGCCGCCAAGCTCCAACGCCATGGAGTTACAGGCACCCAGATGGCCCGAAATGTGGGACAGGAAAATCGGATGACGGCTGGATACCTTGTCCAGGTCCCAGCGGTCCGGGTGGCGATTTTCCGCCAATAGGGTATCGTCGTAACCGCGCCCGATCACCCAGACGCCGTCCGGCTTGCCCGCCGCCTCTAATTTCAGGGCCGCGATGATGTCCGCCATGCAGGTCATTGTGCCGATGGGCGGGCTGTTCAGGTCGACGAATTCGATGCCATAGCGCCCGGAGGCGGGAAAATGGCTGTGCGGGTCGATGAAGCCGGGCAACAGCGCCTTGCCCTGCAGATCAATGACCTCGGTCTCATCGCTTGCCAGGGCGCGGATCTCCGCTTCCCCGCCCACGGCCACGATGGTCTCGCCGGAGACCGCCAGCGCCTCGGCCACTTCGTCCTGGCTGTTTACCGTGACGATCGGCCCGCCAAGATAAATCCGTTCGACATCGATCCGTTCGATACTGGCGCTATCTACCATTGTCCCCTGTCCACCACACCCCACCAAAAGCCGTTAAACGGCGACTAAAGCAGCGCGACACCGGCAGCGGCGCAGTCTTCGTCTTCCTGGCCGGTGCCGCCTCCGACGCCGCAGGCGCCTTCGACCACGCCATTGCGAATGACGGGCACCGCGCCCTGGCCCATGATCATGTGGCCGCCTTCCGCCGCCACGATGCCGCGAAAGGTCGGATGCTCGGCCCGTTCGGTCAGCTCGCCGCTGGGCCTGCCAAACGAGGCGGCGGCAATGGCCTTGCCCTGGCTGCCGTAGGCGCCGGCCCACATGGCATTGTCCATGCGTTGAAACACCAGCAATCGCCCGCCGCCGTCACAGACCGCGACGTTGATCTTGATGTTCAGCTCAGCCGCCTTTGCCAAGGCGCCCTGTGCGATACGGTTGGCTTCTTCCAGTGTCATTGCCTTGCTCCCTAAATGCCCGAGGCGACCAGCAGTCGGCCCTCGACGCCATGGCGTTCGATCAGTTTCGCGACCAGGCCGCTTGCCCTGGCCTCCATCACGAAGTCCTGCAAAAACGTGGCGGCGGCGGTGTTCTTGGGCGGTGTGCCGATGGCCTGCTGAACGGTGGTGTAATTGCCGTCAAGGATACGGGCACCCGGCATCGCCTTAATGTCCTCGATCAGGGCCGGGCGCAAACCCGCCAGGGCATCCAGCTTGGACGAGGTGAACAGGTCCACGGCGCCGCCCAGGCCTCTGGCGCGCTGCAATTCCGCGTGCTTGAGGGCGCGGGTTAGGTAGAGGTCATAGGCGCTGCGGTCCGAAACCGCGATCTGAATGCCGGGACGGTCAACATCGTCGATCACGGCCAGGGGCGAGCCCGCCGGTACCAGATAGGTCGCCTCGATCTCCACATAGGCGGAGGTGAAGGCGATGCTTTCGGCCCGCGCCGGCTCCGCCGCGATCAGACCAATATCATAGGCATCCTCGCCCACCGCATCCGCCAGCACGCCGGGAGACGGAAACTGCACATATTTCACCTCCACGCCCAGGCGCTCGGCGATGGCGCGGGCCATGTCGGGGGAAACGCCCGCCGGATCACCGGCTTCGGTCTTGCCGGTTACCAGAAGAGGATTCGACATGTTGATGCCCGCACGAAGGACTCCGTTCGGGGCAAGTTCCGCGACAACCTCTTGTGACATGATATTGCTCCTATCTGGGCCAGGCCCTCAGCGCGTTGAGGCCACCGTCCACGGGCAGCATGACGCCGGTGACCCATTGGGCCTCGTCCGAGGCAAGATAGACCGCCGCCCAGCCGATGTCCCAACCAGTACCTTCGGTCTGCATGGGCACCATTTTCTTGCGCCGCGCGCGGCCGTCTTCACCCAAACGGGCCACCATGGGCGTGTTGACCGAGCCGATGATGATGCAGTTGCAGCGGATCAGCTCGGTGGCGTAATCGGCGGCGATTGAAAGCGTCAGGCCATGGACGCCGGATTTGGTCGCCGCATAGGCGGCAGCACCCGGGCTGCCCATCAGGCCCAGGGAGCCGGCAATGGAGGACACATTGATGATCGAGCCGCCACCGCCGCTGTCCCGCATCAGGGGCACGGCAACGCGGCTGCACTTCATGGCGGATGTCATGTTGACATCAAACAGGTTGTCCCAGGTCTCGTCAGCGACATCCTCCACCCGGTTCGGACCGGCGCCGGCGCCGACGCCGACGTTGTTACAGAGAATATCCAGGCGGCCATAGCGTTCCTGAACCGCCCGGCCCATGGCCGCGACCTGCTCCGTATCGGTGACATCGGCGGCAAAGACCGAGGCCTCGCCGCCCTCGCCCGCGATTTCCGCCGCCAGTTCCTCGGCCCGTTCAGCCGAGCGGTTGACCAGCAATACCTTGGCGCCTTCACGGGCCATCAGAATGGCCATGGCCTTGCCATTGCCGACGCCCTCGCCACGCGGCGCGGCGCCGGTGACGATGCCGACCTTGCCGTCCAATCTTCCCATCTTGATATTATCCTCTTCCTATTCCGGATAGCGCCAGGGTCTGGCAGGCTGCTCCGCGTCCTCATCGATGGTCCATTGCGGCATGGCGATGCCCTCGGCGATGTCCGTGAAGACCATGCGCACCCGGCTGCCGACACCTACCGAAGCGACCATCTCGGGCGGGGCCAGAACGCCGTCGGGGGTAACCAGATTGCCGATCACGCGCAGGGCCTCGTGTTCCGTCGGGGCGCCTTTTTGCGTGTCCAGGTCGACCAGCAGAATGTGGTAGGGCACATAGGGCTTAAAGGCCGGCTGGATGGCGTGCGCCACCTCGGTATAGCTGTGCACCGCGCCCTTGCCCTCGACCGGGGTCCAGGTGAAGTTGCCGCTGCCGCACCAGGCACAGCCTTCGCCCACGGGATAACGGATCAGGCCGCAGTCATCGCATTTCTGCAGATGGAAATCATGCGCCGCGCAATGTTTGAAGAATGCCAGGTTTGAATGGTCCAGGCTGTCGACCTGCAGGGTCATGCCGAGATATTCAGTGACGATTGTTTCACTCATTTGTCCATACTCCCCTTATACGCCGCGCCGCATGACCAGGGCCGAACCGCCGCCTGGCGTGGCCCAGCCCAGGTTGGCGCTGACCTCCACATCCTTGACCTGGCGGCAGCCGCCTTCGCTGTAGTCATAGGTGTGCTGGCGCTTGCCGTCCGGCCCGATGGGGCAGCTGTCGTCGGCTTCGTGACGCAGCTGGCGGACGTTCTCCACCACCATGGCGACGCCGTGGGTATAGCCCTCGCAAAGATGGCCGCCGGACGTATTGTTGGGCCGGCGCCCGCCAAGAAAGGTGGTGCCGTCCGAGACATAGTCGCCGCCCTCGCCCTTCTTGCAGAAGCCGTAATCTTCCAGCTGCAGCATGGTGGTAAAGGTAAAGGCGTCGTAGGAGCCGGTGACGTCGATATCCTCGGGCCCGACGCCGGCGTTGCGCCACAGGCGCGGCGCGGCGTAATACCCGGCCACTGTTGAAAGCGGGCCGGCCTGATAATACATATCGAGCCGCGGTTTCGAGACCCGCCCGACCACGCCCCTGATCAAGGCCGGCACCTGGCGGCAATCCCTGGCCCGTTCGGCGGATGTGACGATGATCGCGGTGGCATTGTCCGTTTCCACGCAGCAGTCCAGCAAGTGCAGCGGTTTGCAGATAATGCGGGAGTTGACCACATCCTCCACCGTGACCCGTTGCTTGTAATAGGCCTTGGGGTTGTTGGAGGCATGGTGGCTATGGGCGACCTTCACATGGGCGACCTGTTCCGGCGTGGTGCCGTAATCGTGCATGTGGCGCATGAAGCAGGGCGCGAACATCTGGCCCGGGCTTTGCCAGCCGTAACTGCGTTGATGCAGGAACTCACCAACCACCGGGGCGGCGGCGCGGACGCCGGTACCGCCCACGCGGTTCTGGCTGTGACCGTTCATGGAGCGGAAGATGACCACGGTTTCGCACATGCCGGCCTCGATCACGCCCATGGCGATGCCGACCAGGGCCTCGGTGGAAGAACCGCCGCCCATCACGTCCATGTAGTAATTCAGACGGATGCCCAAGTCGGCGGAGACAAAGGTGGACAAGGTTGAATCATTGCTGGAATAGGACATCATGCCATCGACTTGGCCCGGTTCCAGGCCCGCGTCCGCCATCGCATTGCGCACCGCCGTCACCGCCATGGCCCGCGTCGTGGTGTTCGAGCCGCGCAGGTATTCCGTCTCGCCCACGCCAACGATGGCATACTTTTCCCGTAACGAGGCCCCTAGCTCGGGGTCCAACTGATCAATCTGCGTCATCTCCTCGCCTTACCTTTGTTGTTATTTCAGGCTTCCATTGTCGCCCGTACGGGCGCGTCCGTCTATCCGTCTATGCACGAAGCCGTGCCAGCCTGAGCAAAAGCAGCAGCATCAGGCCGCAAATTCCGCTCAACATGAGCAAACCGGCGGAAAATCCGCCGGTGACGTCCGACAGGGCGCCAAGGGTCAGCGGACCGAGCACGCCGCCAACCTCGGCGGCGGAGAAGAACAAGCCGCCGGCGGCACCGGCATAACGGCTGCCCACGCCCTGGGTCTCCACCAGGGACAACATCAAAATCGTCATCAACGAACCCTTGGCCAGGCCCTGCAGGATCAGACCAAGGCTGAGCGGCAGGCTGCCGCCCCCGCCGTGCAACAGGATCGTCGACAGGCCCGCCATCATGATCACGGCAAACAGGATCTTTTGCCGCCGTGCCGGGACCGCCATGCGCGGAATCAATAATGAGCCCAGGACACCCACCGCCGTGGGGATGGCCGACCAATAACCAGCCTGTTCCGGCGTCATGCCGCCCCGGCGCAGGATTTCCGGCAGCCAGTTGTTCAGGCCATGATTATAGAAGAATGCGCCGACCGCCATGATCAGAATGGCACGCACCGCCGGCAGGCCCAACAGGGTGCGAAATACCGCCCATTGCCCCTGTGCCGCCTCGGCCACGGCCCGGCGTTCCATGCTCCGGGCCTCGGTATGCTGGGTGATCGCCAACCAGATCAAGCCAATGGCCAGACAGGCCCCGGCATAGATAAACAGGACATGGCGCCAGTTCTGCTCCATCAACGGCATGAAGACACTGTTGGTCAGGGCCAGGGCGCAGATCCCGCCCAGGGCCGGGCCGGTGATATAGATGCCCATGGCCAGGCCGCGGTCCGGCCCCTCGAACCACTGGCTGACCAGCTTTGGCGCGCCGATGGAAATCAGCGGCCCGCCGACGCCAAACAGGGCAACCGCCAGAAAAAGCGAGATGGGGCCGATCGCCATGCCCCGCGCCACCGCCGATAGGGCGATGATCGCGGCAGCGGCGAACAGCGCCCGGCGCGGCCCGGCGCGGTCCAGAAAGGCACCGCACGGCATGGCCGAGGCGATATAGACCAGCGGCCAGGCGCCCAGGATCAGTCCCATGGCGCTGTCGCTGATGCCCAGATCGTCCCGCATCACACCAACCAGGGGCGCCATGGCAACCTGTGTCAAGCCAAAGGCGAAATACAGAAACCAGACCCCGAACAGCATCAACCAGCGGAATACGCCGGATGACGGCTCCGAATGCGGATCGGATGGATTAGCTAACTGCGACGACGGTACTGGTGACATGAGGCGCCACTATAAACGCTAATCCATCGGGATGCGCCATAGCTGAACAGATTTTTCAACACCACGCAGGCTTGCCGTTTCGCGCACTGGGGCGGCACAACCATCCGCCACGAAAACATCCCCGACCCCAGGCGCCTGCATGAGCGTATCGGAGAGCACGATGTCCTGGCCCCGGCTTTCCCCCTGCAAGCGGGCCGCGACATTGACCGTGGAACCGAAATAATCCAGATGCTGCTCCGTGGTGACCGCGATACAGGGGCCCTGATGCAGACCGATTTTCAGAATGACGCCGCCATCGGCGCGGTCCCGGTTGAAATCCGCGATACCCAGCTGCGCCGCCAATGCCGCCCTTGCGCCATTCTCGGGGGCCGCGAAGGCCGCCATCACCGCATCGCCAATGGTTTTGACCAGGACACCGCCATGCTCTTCGATCAATCCAGTCAGATAGTCAAAATGATCGCGCACCAGATTATAGGCGGCGCCATCGCCCAGGGCCTCGTACAGCGAGGTCGAGCCTTTCAGATCGGTGAACAGCAGGACCACATTGGCGATAGCCACATCGTCGCCGGGGCGCAATAGCTGCCCGGGGCAATATTGCTGAAAGGCCGGCATGGTAATAACCCGGTCACCCCTCAGGGCATCCTGACGCCAGGCCAGCTCTTCGATCACAAAGGTCAGCTGCCGCTCTGTCCGATTGTCCAGCAGGATCTTGCCTTGCGCCGACGGCGGCCCGGCGCTGATGCGGCCGTTTTCGGCCAATAGAGACGGAAAGCCGCCCTCGCCGTCCCAATCCACATCCGTCTGGTCGCCGGCCTGTGTTGTACGCAGCCGGTAGCTGCCGGCCTTGAGTGGCGGATCAATCTCCAAGCGCTCGCCAGGGCCGACGTGGCGCTGCACCTTGATATGGGGCACCGACGGTGCACCCATCATGCAAAAGGCACCTTCGGGCAGGGGGCGCAGCCAGGGCTCGGGCTGGAAAGTCAGCTCCACGTTGGCGGAAAAATCCTGTTCGAAATCCACATTGCAGGTCGTGCAATGCACCGCATGGGGCAGGTCGGCGAGATTGTCGGGTACGTCTTGGGCGTTGCGGCATCGGGGGCATAGGACCTCCCAGCGCAGGCGCAGCAGACCTTGGTGGTGGGCGGCCAGAAACAAGCCGGCGACATGCATCGCGTCCAATCCCCAGCGCCGGGCCAAGGCCAAAGGGCGGATACGCTGCAGCCAGGATTCCGGTGTCTGGCTGAGATAGTCCCGCAAATGGGCCACGGTCTCCGGATTGCCCTGCTCCCGTCCGATTACCGCCAGGGCCTGGTCCAGGCGTGATTGGACATCCGGCGCCAGGGGCGGGAGCGCGAATGAGGCAGTTTGCGGCGCGGCTTCATCGTCGCGCGGCGTGGGCTGCGCCAGTTCGGTCTCGATCATGGCTTCCAAAGCGGTTACGAATTTCCGGGCCCCCTGGTCGATAAGACCAAGCCGGGCGCCAACGCCCATGAAAAATCCGGCGGTCTCCATGGCGATACGCAGATGCAAATCGAAACCAGTTGCCGCGGGCTGCATGCGCACAACAAAGTCCACAGAATAGAAGGCGCCCTTAGTGAAGGTGCGCAGCTGACGGACATAGCGTTGTTCGACCCATTCACCGAGATCTTCGGTCCATTCCGAGGCGATGGGCACGGCGAAATGTCCCTTGGCCCGCCGGCGAACGCTACCGTCGGGCTGCAATTCATCCACCGCCACATAAGGCATCTGGCCGCTCAATTCGGACAGGAGGCTGCTGTCAGAAAGAAGCGGCCACAGGCGTGCCAGCGACGCCTCGCAATGCATTGATTTTTCCACCACGACCAATGGCATGGCCCAACCCCAATTTCCCCGACGTCCCCTATGTTCCCGGCGTCCCTAACCTCCATGCACCCCGGCGACGGCGCCGGCCACCGTAATCAGACTGGCCGTCAGCAAAACCCAATGCAGGCGTTGGATCATGGCCAAGGTGCCCTCGGGGTTCGCACGGGCCCGCCGCTCGAACAGTTTGTGCAGCACCAGGGGCTCCAACACGAACAGCATCACGGTGAAGATCAGCCAGATGGCGGACATGGCATGCAGCCACCAATAGCTAGGGTCACTAAAGCGTTCCCAGGCATCAAGGACATGCAGCATGTAGAAGCCCGAGGCGCCGGTTACGACAGTGGTCAGCCTGGCCTGCCAGGCGAAGCCGCTTTCCATGCGTTCGAACAGGGCTACCCGCTCGTCAGGGGTGGCAAGCTTTTTCATGCCCGGAAGCAGCACGGTAGTTACGAAGGCAACGCCGCCAATCCACAGCACCACGCCCAGCACATGAACGACCCGCGCCAGGACAAGATCATCCATTCTCCCCTCCCCCTGGGTCTGTTCCTACGGTTTTATTCGTAGCTGCGGGCGTCCTCGATCACCAGGCCGTCATCGGGCAGGCTATCGGCCTCCACCAATTCGGCGCTGCCGCCCAATTTCAGAATCGCGCGGATGGATTCCTCGACCGCGCCGGTCATGGCCGCATCGGCGCCGGGCGCGGCGAATTTCAGGGTCATGGAATCGTTGTTGTTTTCCGAGGTGATGACCAAGCGCGCCTTGGTGATTTCCGGATGGCGGCCGGCGATCTGCATGATGGCGGAGGGATGCACGAACATGCCCTTGAACTTGGTCGATTGATCCGCGCGGCCCATCCAGCCGCGGATGCGCATGTTGGTACGGCCGCAGGGACTGATACCCGGCAACAGGGCGGACAAATCGCCAGTGGCGAAACGGGTCAGGGGATATGTGGGGTTCAGAGTGGTGACGACAACCTCGCCAACCTCGCCCTCCGCCACGGGAGTGCCGCTGCCGGGCTCGACGATTTCGACGATCACGCCTTCATCGATGATCATGCCGTCGATAGCCTTGGACTCATAGGCCACGTTACCCAGATCAGCAGTGCCATAGCCCTGCAGAACAGAGACACCCAGGTCGGCCAGTTCCTGACGCAGGCTGGGAGGCAAGGCCTCGGCGCCGACCAGGCCGTGTTTCAGGTTGGACAGATCGTGGCCCAGTTCCTTGGACTTGTTCAGAACGATACGCAGGAAAGACGGCGTGCCGATAAAGAAATCCGGTTTCAGGTCGGCCATCAACTGTATCTGAATTTCCGTGTTGCCCACGCCGCCCGGCACCACCGGACAGCCAATGGCCCGGCAGCCGTTTTCCACCAGCATGGCGGCCGGCGTCAGATGATAGGAAAAGGTGTTATGGACGATATTGCCTGGCCGTACGCCGGCGGCCCACAGGGCGCGGGCATAGCGCCAGTAATCCTTGCGATCCGCATCCGGCTCGTACAAACCGCCGGGCGAGGCAAAGATATGCGACAGCTCGGAAAGGGGCACCGTATTGATGCCGCCAAGGGGCGGGGTCTTCTTTTGCAGGGCGGCCAGATCGGACTTGCGCGTGACGGGCAGTGTGGCCAACGCTTCGCGGCTGTTGATCGAACCAGGATCAAGATCGGCGAAAACCTCCGCATAATGCGGTGCGTTGGCCTTGGCATGGGCCAACTGCGCCGATAGCTGCGCCATCAGTTGCTCTTCCCGCTGCTGGGGATCGCGCGTTTCCAGATCGTCGTAAAATTCGTCGGCGTTACTCATGGTTACCTCGTTTATTGACCATCCAGCACCCCGGCCAGTACTCCGGTAACGTTTAGCCGGTCCGGATCAGCCGAGCCAGCGTTTGCGCCGGCGGTAATGTTTAACGTCGCGGAAGCTTTTCTTTTCGCCACTGGAAATGCCCAGATAAAATTCCTTAATATCGGCATTCTCGCGCAACGCTTCCGCCGGACCTTCCAGCACGATGGAGCCGTTCTCCATGACATAGCCGTATTCGGCGATGTCGAGCGCCAGGGTGGCATTCTGTTCCACCAACAGGACGGTCAGGTTTTCCTGCTCGTTCAGGCGTTTGATGATGCCGAAAATTTCCTCGATGATCATCGGCGCCAAACCAAGTGACGGCTCGTCGAACAGCACCACCGACGGATCGGACATCAAGGCCCGGCCAATGGCCAGCATCTGCTGTTCACCGCCCGAAAGATAGCCGGCCTGAACCTCGCGCCGTTCGTAAACGCGGGGGAAATACTCGTAAACCTTTTCCAGGTTCCGGCGCATCACCGCCTTGGAAACGATGTGGCCGCCGGCAATCAGGTTTTCTTCCGCCGTCAGATGCTCGAACACCTGGCGTCCTTCAAACACCTGAACAATGCCTTTATGGACGATTTCATGGGCTGTCAGGCGGTCAATCCGTTCGCCGTTGAATTCGATATTGCCGCGGGTGACATCGCCGCGCTCCGGCCGCAGCAGGCCGGAAATACCCTTCAACGTGGTCGTCTTGCCGGCACCGTTGGCGCCCAGGATAGTGGTGATGGCGCCTTCCTTGGCCTCGATGGAAATACCCTTGAGAACCAGAATGACGTTATCGAAGACGACTTCAATATTATTCAGAACCAGCATGCGGAAACTCAATCATGAAAATAAGAGAGAAAAGAAAATTGCAAAAAGTTCGGTGGCCGGCTCAAGCGGAACCGGCCACCGAATAACAAGTCCTAGTGGTCTTCTTTCAGCATCTGGATAACGACGTCGCGATAGCCGCGGATCCAGTCACTGGCGGGAACGAAATTGTCCCCTTCGACCCGGAAGACACGGGCCCAGCCGCCGCCTTCATGATCGAGGTTGGTGAAGTTCAAGGGAGGCAGGATACCGCCAAGCTTGAAATCCTTGATGGCCAGGAAGCCCTTTTGCACGTCCTCGCCCGTGATGTCGCCGCTGCCCTTGGCCTTGACGGCGTTTTCCATGGCTTTCAGATGCACGGCCGCGGCCAGAATGCCCCGGTTGTAATACACCGTGGAGGCCATCTGCTTGGGACCTTCCTTGCCTTCTTTCTTGTAGAGGGCCTTGATCTCGTCCAGGACGGGATAGTTCGAGCCCACGCCAGCAAAGTTCAAGGCGTTGTAGCCCTGGGCCTTGGCCCAGCCGCCGGCACCATTGATGTCGGCTTCACCCGCGCCCCAAACTAGTGAGACAAGCTTTTTCAGCGGATAGCCCATGCGCTTGAATTCCTTGATGTGCACAGCCGGACCCTTGCCGAACAGATGGCTGATCACGAAATCCGCACGATAGCGACGGGTGATATCCTGCACCTGGATCTTCATTTCCACGCCTGGTGGGGGAATGGCGAATTTCTTCAGCTCAAAGCCTTCTATTTTCGCCAATTTGTCGAGAACCGGGATCGGTTCACGGCCCGCCGGGTTATCGTAGAAGATATAGGCGATCTTCTTGCCCTTGATGGTGCCGCCCAATTCGGCCTTGGCGAAAGTCACCGCCGCGCCGGCCTGGGACCAGTAGGAAGCCGCCATGGGGAAGAGATAGGGATATTTTTCGCCATTGGCCGCCGCCGCCGTACCGAAACCGGGGCTGGTGCCCGGGATGTGGTCAGCATTCAGGTTCGGCGTGATCGCCTGGGTCATCGGCGTGCCCCAAAGTGCGACAACAACCGCGCCCTCTTTCTTAAAGCGCTGATAGGCTTCAACGGATTGGGGAACCTTGTACTCGGTGTCGATCTCGATCACCCGTACCTTGTTGCCCATGATGCCGCCCTTGGAATTGATCAGCTTCACATAGTCATGATAGGCGGGGCATAGAAAGACGCCCACCGTTTGGGTCGGCCCCGTGCGGTCGCACGCCATACCGACGACCAGATCCTTGGCCATGGCCGTCGTCGCCATCGTGGCGGCGCTTAAAGCCAAAGCGGCCGTAATCAGGCCTGTTTTTAGATGTTTCATCCGTTACCTCCCTGGTTGGATCAAAACGACTTCAGACTAAAGAGTGCCTTCTCCCCAAACAATAACTCAATAGGAAAATGGCCAGGTCCGGAAATAATTCCGGATATTTTGCCACAGTTTGGCCAAACCATCAGGTTCCACGATAAGAAACACGATAATCAACCCGCCAAAAATAATTAGGCGGAACTGGGCAATCACTTGTGCCAACGCGGCGTCATCAATGAAGATTGAACCAAAACTCTCCATCAACAGCCGGATGACGATAGGCAGCATTGTAATAAAGATGGCGCCGAAAATTGATCCCAGGATCGAACCCAGGCCGCCGATGATGACCATGGCCAGATAATCGATCGAGGTGATCAGCTGGAAATTCTCGTAGTTGGCGACACCCAGATAGTAGGTGTACATCACACCGCAGACGCCAGCGTAAAACGACGAGATGCCAAAGGCGATCAGCTTGGTCTTGAAAACATTGATGCCGATGATTTCCGCCGCGATTTCCTGATCGCGGATAGCGATGAATGAGCGTCCGATGCGGCTGCGTATCAAATTCATCGCACCCACAATGGCAATCACCGCGATCACAATGAGGAAGTAATAAAGTTCCGCCTGGGTGGCCAGCTCCTTGCCGAAAACAGTTGGCCGGGGCATTTCAATGGAGGCGGCGACACCGCCACTAATCGACGGCGTATGATTGATGATCCATTCAATGATGAACTGCGCCGCCAGGGTGGCGATGGCCAGGTACAGACCCTTGATACGCAAGGATGGAATGCCGACCAAAATGCCGATAAAGGCGGCCATGGCGCCGCCCGCGGGCACGGTCAGCCAGAACGGCAGATCCAGCTTGGTGGCCAGGTTGGCCGCCGTATAGGCACCGACCGACATAAACGCGGCATGACCAATGGAGATCTGATTGGTATAGCCGACCAGGATATTCAGGCCCAGGGCGCCGACGACGGCGATCGCGACTAGGTTGATGATGGAAAGATAGTAGCCGTCCAATACAGCCGGTAGAAGGATGAAGAAAATCGCCGCGATCGCGATAATGGTGTAGCGCGCAATGGGCAGGGGATACAGGCCCATATCGGCCTGATAGGTGGTTTTGAAATAACCGCTTTCCCGGTGGAACATAGGCTCAGATCCTCTCGATGATCGGTTTGCCAAAAATTCCATACGGCCGGAACATCAGCACCAGGATCATCAGCACATAAGGGGTAAAGTCCTTGGTCCCACCGCCCACATACGGGTCGACATAGCCTGCGGCCAGGGCTTCGCAAACACCAATGATCAGGCCGCCAACGACAACACCGATAATCGAGTCCAAACCGCCCAGTATCACCACGGGAAACACTTTCAGGCCCAGCGCGGCCATCTGCGTATCGACGCCGATGGCACTGCCCCAGACCAGGCCGCCCAACAACGCCACCACGCCGGCCAGAATCCAGGCCAGAGCGAAATAGCGTTCCACGTTGATGCCCATGGCCATGGAGGTCATGTGACTGTCCGCCACGGCCCGCATGGCCACGCCCTTGCGGCTTTTCATGAAAAACCAGCCGAAAGCGGCCAGGAACATGATGGAGATACCGGCGCCGACCACATCAATCGGCGTCATGAACAATGGTCCCCATATCAGCGGCTCGTCAGGCACGCCAATATCCAGCGGCCTGGTTTCGGCGCCAAACACCAGCGGTCCAGCGCCGCGCAAGATCAGGGCGAGACCGATGGTCGCCATGATGATCGAGACGATGGGCCGGCCAATCATCGGGCGCAGCACGATTCGTTCCAATGCGAAATTGAAAACGATCATGAACAGCAGCCCGGTGGCGATCGCCGCCACTATGGGAAAGCCGTAGTTGGCCGCCATGCCCGCCACCACGATGGCCGCGATCATAACGAATTCACCCTGCGCGAAGTTGATCGCGTCAGTGGATTTGTAGATCAGGACGAAGCCGACGGCGATCCGGGCATACATCATGCCCGTCAGCAGGCCGTTGACCGTCAATTCAAATAGAAACTGCCATTCCATAACCTAAACTCTCTCCTAGGCCGCATCCAGAATCGTCATGTGGGCGTCCACATGCGCTTCACTGCCATCTTCAAAGGTCACCGCCAAACTCAGCTCAACCTCTTTCTTGTCGCCATAAAAGGCCTCGATCACGGGGCCGTATTTCTCGGCGATAAAGTTGCGCCGCAATTTCCGGGTGCGGGTGATTTCGTTGTCGTCGGCATCCAGATCCTTGCTCAAGAGCAAAAAGCGTTTGATCTGCGATACCGCCGGCAGACCCTGATTGACCTTACGGACTTCCTCCGCGATCAAGTCCAGAACTTCCGGCTTCTGGCTCAGGTCCATATAGTTGGTGTAGGGCAGAGCCTTGCTTTCGGCCCATTTGCCCACGGTCTCGAAGTCAATCGCCACCATGGCCGATATGAACGGGTGCCCGTCGCCGAAAGAGACCACTTCATTGATGAAGGGGCTGAATTTCAGCTTCAATTCAATGAACTGCGGCGCATAGGGCGTGCCATCGCCCAAGGCGCCCACGTCCTTGGCCCGGTCGATGATCACCAGATGGCCACGCTCGTCCAGCAGGCCGGCGTCACCTGTACGGAACCAACCGTCTTCGGACATGGCCTCTGCGGTTTTTTCGTCCTGCCGGAAATAGCCCGCGAAAACGCCGGGCCCCTTAATCTGGACTTCGCTATTTTCAGCGATCCGCACCTCGATGCCGGAACAGGGCAGGCCAACGGTATCGGGACTGGCCTGATCGTCGGGCTGCAGAGAGACCAGGCCGGCGACTTCCGTCATGCCGTAGACCTGCTTCAAATTCACACCGAAACCGCGGAAAAAGCGGAAAGTATCGGGGCCCATAGGCGCGCCGCCCGTATAAGCCCAGCGCGTGCGCCGCAAGCCAAGCTGGTCGCGGACCGGGCCAAAGACCATGAACTCGCCAATCTTGCCCGCCAGCGCCAGACCGCCGGGGACGGGCTTGCCGTCGAACTTCAAGTCTTCGATACGTTTGGCGACGTCATTGAAGTAGGCAAAAATCTTGCGCTTTAAGGGCGTTGCGTCGGCGCCCCTCAATTGCAGGCTCGAAAGCATGCCTTCCCAGACCGCCGGTGGCGCGATGATACCGGTGGGACCCAGTTCACGCAGATCGCGCATCACCGTCGATGGCCCCTCGGGGCAATTGTTGGTGGCGCCCACGAGCAGGCTGATGACCAGGCCATAGACCGTGTCGCCAACCCAGGCCATGGGCAGATAGGACAGATAATCGTCGTCGGCCCGGACGTCTTCATTGGCGGCGAAGATCCTGCCACAGGACAACAGATTCTCGTGGCTCAGCATGACCCCCTTGGGATCACCCGTAGTGCCAGAAGTATAGCACATCAACGCGATATCATCGGCCTTGCCCTTGCCGACCTCGGCATCGAAATAGCCGCTGTTGGCGCTATCGAAGTCACGCCCGGAGGCCTGTACCTCGTCAAAGGATTTCAGGTAATCCTCGTCATAATCGTTCATGCCGCGCGGCCAGCAATAAATCAGCCATTGCAGGTTCGGCAACTGGTCCTTGATCGAGATGATCTTGTCGACCTGCTCCTGATCCTGGGCCACGATCACCTTGGCTTCGGAATGATGCAGCACAAAGGCCAGTTCCTTGGCGATGGAATCCTGATAGACCGGCACCGGCATACCGCCCAGGCACTGCGCCGCGACCTGGGCCCAATAGAGGTTGGGTATGTTGCTGCCGATAATCCCCAGTTTGTCCTCGCGGCCAAAACCCAACGAGGCCAGGCCAAGGGAAAAGGCGCGGACCTGATCGGCATATTCGGACCAGGTATAGGTTTTCCAAATGCCCAATTCCTTAACCCGCATGGCAGGTTGATCGGCCATGGTCCGGGCATTTTGGAGCATATACTCCGGTAATGTTGCTTGCTCCGCCATGGTGTTAGGCGACCTCCTTGTGATCCGTCGTGCCCAGATAAGCCTCGATCACCTTGGGATCGGCGCGGACTTCGTCGGGCGTGCCTTGTGAAATCTTCTCGCCCATGTCCATCACCATGACATGGTCCGAGATATCCATCACCACGCCCATGTCATGTTCGATCAGGGCGATGGTCGTGCCCCATTCCTGGTTCACATCCAGGACGTAGCGGACCATGTCCTCTTTTTCTTCCTGGTTCATACCGGCCATGGGCTCGTCGAGCAGCAGCAGGCGCGGTTCCGCCGCCAGGGCGCGGCCCAGCTCGACCCGCTTTTGCAGGCCGTAGGCCAGGGCGCCGGCGGGCGTCTTGCGCAGGTCGTTCAATTTCAGGAAATCGATAATTTCCTCGCACCTTTCCCGATGCTCAACCTCTTCGCGCTGGGCCGGACCCCAATACATAAAGGCCGACAGCAAGCCGGTTTTCATCAAGACGTTGCGGCCCAACATCAAATTGTCCAGCACGCTCAGACCGCGGAACAGCGCGATGTTCTGAAAGGTCCGGGCAATACCCAGGGCGGCGATTTCCGAAGGATTGGTCTCGGTAATATTCGTGCCTTCGAAATTGATGCTGCCTTCATCCGGGTGATAGAAGCCGGAGATCATGTTCAACATGGTCGTTTTACCGGCGCCGTTTGGGCCGATAATGGCGAAAATTTCGCCTTCCTTAACTTCCGCGCCGACATCAACGACGGCGCGCACGCCACCGAAATTCTTCGACACGCCGTCGATCGTGAGTTTTATGCCCCCGCCGGAGCCAGCCGTTTCATTCATGCTGCCGTCACCTTACAATTTCATACAGGCGTATTCGCTCCAACACCGCCCTGAACCAGGGTGCTGGATCGACTATTTTCATCTGCTCGTCATGATTCAAGCCTCCGGCAGCCACACACCGCTGCCGTCCAGGCAAGAAATCGGTCTTCAGTATTGGGAATTCCACACCGCTCGGCCCTGTTACTAACGCTTCTCACTCCCTATGTGCCGCCAGCCGCGGCACGGCATCCGTCAAACTTAGTGCAGATTTTCAGCTTATCCGGTTCGACTATGCATAATGTCGCAAGTACTAAAGCGGCTGAAGGCGGCTTGGTCAAGTGCCCCATTGCGCTTGACTCTTGCGTCCCGATGTACTTGGCCTAGAGCGCATTTGAAGAAAATGCGCTCAGACTCTTAAGAATCGAGCAATTGAACCAATCTCCTAGGTCGCGCCAAATGCGTCCTGGGCGACACATATTAATTGAGAATTGCTCTAACCGCGGGCGCCGATGCCGCCATCAATAGTCAGCACGACGCCGGATATATAACTGGCCCGCGCCGATGCCGCGAAGACCACCAAATCGGCGCATTCCTCCGCTTTCGCGGCCCGTCCCATGGGCCAGATCTTGGTCAATTCCCGCCAGCGCGAGACATCGCCGAACTCCGCTTCGGCCCGCGACTTCAACAATGTGGTGATACGGTCGGTTTCCACCGGACCAGGATTTACCGCCAGCACCCGTACGCCATTATCGAGCGAGGCGCCGCCGATGGCGCGGGTAAAAGCCATCAACGAGGCATTGCCGGCGGAACCGGCGACATAGTTGGCGGCGGGCTTTTCGCCGGCCAGGCCAATGACATTGACGATGACGCCATTTCCCCGCGCGGTCATCTGGGCCAGATAGTGCCGTGTCATATTGATATAGCCGAACACTTTCAGATCCCAGGCTTCGCGCCATTGCGCTTCCTCGATCGCGGCCACGTCGCCGCCCGGAATGGCGCCGGCGTTGTTGATCAGAATATCGACCTCGCCCACCGCCTCGGCCAGTTTCGCCACATTACCCTGCACGGAAAGATCGATGGCATGGGTGGAGACCGCCACATCGTGAGCCTGTTCGATGATACCCTTTGCGGTTTCCAGGTCCGCCGCCGTGCGCGAGGTCAAATGCACGTTACAGCCTTCCGCCGCCAGGCCCTTGGCCACGGCCAGGCCAATGCCCTTGGACGCGCCGGTGACCAGCGCGGTTTTGCCCGCTATTTCGAGATCCATTGTAATCCTCCCCTGAAACTGTTGAGCCAGCCTAGGTCCTCCGGCGGACTTCGGCCAGAGGAGATCGTAAAATATCCCCTTCTAGGGGCTGATTTCTCAAGCAAAAGGGTCTATGAAGCGCCTTGTTGGACACAACAGCGGCATGAGACTAGGTCGCGCCGCCGGCACACCGCGCCGCGCGCCACCTCTAGACGCTGCCATTTCGTAACCGTTTCGCGGCCCCAAGGCACTTTGGCGGCCGAATTGATATCATATAGCAAGAGGAGACTGCCCATGACTTCCATTGGCAATGATTCCCTGAATACCCGCCGCACGCTGAACGTGGACGGGACCGACTATGACTATTTCTCGCTGCCCGCCGCCTCCGAAGGCGGCCTGGGCGATCTTTCCCGCCTGCCCTATTCCCTCAAGGTTCTGCTGGAAAATCTGCTGCGCCACGAAGACGGCCGCAGCGTCACCACCGATGACGTCAAGGCGGTGGCCGCCTGGTTGCAGGATCAACGGTCCGATCAGGAAATCGCCTATCGCCCGGCCCGTGTGCTGATGCAGGATTTCACCGGCGTCCCGGCGGTGGTCGATCTGGCCGCCATGCGCGAGGCCGTAGTCGCCATGGGCGGTGATCCGAAAAAGATCAATCCGCTGTCTCCCGTCGATCTGGTGATCGATCACTCGGTCATGGTTGACCATGCGGGAACAGCCGATGCCCTGGCCAAGAATATCGAGCTGGAGTTTGACCGCAACGGCGAACGCTATGCCTTCCTGCGCTGGGGCCAGGGCGCTTTCGATAATTTCCGCGTGGTCCCGCCAGGGACCGGCATCTGCCATCAGGTCAATGTGGAATATCTGGCGCAAGTCACTTGGACCTCCGAGAATGGCGGCAAAACCATAGCCTATCCCGATACTTTGGTTGGCACAGACAGCCACACCACCATGGTCAACGGCCTGGCCGTCCTGGGCTGGGGCGTTGGCGGTATCGAGGCCGAGGCGGCCATGCTGGGTCAGCCGGTGTCTATGCTGATCCCCGAAGTTATCGGCATGAAACTGACCGGCAAGCTGCCGGCCGGCACCACCGCCACCGATCTGGTCCTGACCGTCACGGAAATGCTGCGCGCCCAGGGCGTTGTCGGCAAGTTCGTCGAATTCTATGGCCCCGGCCTGGACAATCTTCCCCTGACCGACCGCGCCACCATCGCCAATATGGCGCCGGAATACGGCGCCACCTGTGGCTTCTTCCCCATTGATGCCGAGACCGTGCGCTTCCTCGCCTTTACCGGCCGCGATGCCGGGCGGGTGGAACTGGTGGAGGCCTACGCCAGGGCGCAAGGCCTGTGGCGCGACGCGGACACGCCCGACCCGGTCTTCACCACCACGCTGGAACTGGACATGGGGGATATCGAACCCAGTCTCGCCGGGCCGAAACGGCCCCAGGACCGGGTGGCTCTCTCGGCGGCCGCTTCTTCTTTCAAGGAGACGCTGGCCGAGCTTCAGAGCGTCCCCGCGCCGCGCGAGGTTGCCCTGAGCGACAGCGGCCACGGTCTGCGCGACGGTGATGTGGTTATTGCCGCCATCACCAGCTGCACCAACACCTCCAACCCCGGCGTCATGCTCGCCGCTGGTTTGCTGGCCCGCAATGCTGTGGCCAAGGGACTGAAGACCAAGCCCTGGGTCAAGGCCTCGCTGGCGCCGGGAAGCCGCGTGGTGGGGGATTACTTGGAGGCCGCTGGGGTCCAGGATGATCTCGACGCGCTGGGGTTCAATATTGTCGGAATCGGCTGCACCACCTGTATCGGCAATTCCGGGCCCCTGGCCGAACCCATCACCAAGGCCATCGGCGAAGGCAATCTGGCGGTCTGTTCGGTGCTGTCGGGTAACCGCAATTTCGAGGGCCGCATCTCGCCCCATGTAAAGGCCAACTACCTGGCCTCGCCGCCCTTGGTGGTGGCCTATGCCCTGGCCGGAACCCTGACCCGCGACCTTTTGAATGAACCCCTGGGTAAGGGCAGCGACGGCGAGGCGGTTTTCCTCAAGGATATCTGGCCCAGCAATGGGGAGATCAGCGAGGCCCTGGAATCGGCGTTGACGCCCGATATGTTCCGCAGCCGCTATGGCGATGTGTTCGAGGGCACGTCCGAATGGCAGGCGGTGGAGACGGCGTCGGGCCAGACCTTCACCTGGGATGACGCCAGCACCTATGTGAAAAACCCGCCCTATTTCTCCGCCATGACGAAACAGGCGGGCGAGGTGGGGGATATCGAAAACGCCCGTATTCTTGCTCTGTTGGGCGATTCCGTGACCACCGATCATATTTCACCGGCGGGCAGCATCCCCGAGGACGGTCCGGCCGGCGCCTATCTCACCGAGCGCGGTGTGGCGGCGAAGGACTACAATTCCTTCGGGGCGCGGCGCGGCAATCACGAGATCATGATGCGCGGCACCTTCGCCAATATCCGGCTCGCCAACGAAATGGCCCCCGGCACTACGGGCGGTGTCACCCGGCACATGCCCTCGGGCGAGCAAATGGCCATCTTCGACGCCGCCGCGCGCTACGCGGAGGAAAAGGTGTCCCTGATCGTGGTGGCGGGAAAGGAATACGGCACCGGTTCGTCGCGGGATTGGGCGGCCAAGGGACCCATGTTGCTGGGGGTGCGCGCCGCCATCGCCGAAAGCTTCGAGCGTATCCACCGTTCCAACCTGATCGGTATGGGCATCCTGCCCTTGCAGTTCAAGGAGGGCATGGACCGCAAGACTCTGGGACTGGACGGCTCCGAATCCATCACCCTTTCCGGTATCGCCGGGGGGGTTACTCCGCAAATGGATGTTGCCGCCACCATTACCGGGGCCGATGGCAATGAGGAGACGGTTTCCCTGTTGTGCCGCATCGATACCCTGGACGAGGTGGAATATTACCGCCATGGCGGGATTCTGCCCTATGTGCTGCGCTCTCTTCTTGATGGCGCGGGGGAGAGCTAAGCCATGGGGGTTGTCTCGCGTTTTCTGGTTTTGCTTATCGCCGCGGTGTCCGTTTCCGCCTGCGCGGCACAGCGCCCCGAACATGCCGACCAGTTCCGCGCTCGCTATGGACTCGAGGCGCCTAAGAGCCATGCCTTTAACTTATGTTTCGGCCATGGCTGCAAGCATTCGGCTGCGGTACAGCTGAGCGATGCCCAATGGACGGAAGTGAGGGCGATTTTCATGGACATAGCCACGGATGCTAAGGCGGAACGCACCCGTATCGCCCGCGCCGTGGCCCTGTTGGAGAACATGGCTGGGGAACAGGCGGGAACCCTCACCGACAAGGCGAGGACGGGATTTCCCCTGAAGGATAGGTATCAGCTCGACTGTGTGGATGAATCCCTCAACACCACCGCCTATCTGGCCATGATGAAACAGGACGGCCTGTTGCGCTTCCATGATCTGCGCGGTCCCGCATCGAGGGGGTTTCTTTTCAGGGGCTGGCCCCATACCACGGCGGCCATCGCCGAGCGGGAGAGCGGCCGCGCCTATGCCGTGGATTCCTGGTTCTTCGATAACGGCAGGGCGCCGGTGATCCTGCCTCTCTCGCTATGGCAGAACGGGTGGCAGCCGCAAAAGACGAAAACCCGCGCCAGCCTTTATTAAACCCTCCCCATTAAATCATCTCTCTCTGTAGGGGGCGGAATACGGGCTGCCCGCCATCACCCAGAAGTGATTGGCCTGTGAGGGTATTGGCACACTAAATTCAGCCCATGTGGACTTTTCAGACGCCCCCCCTGCGCTTGGCTTTGTTTGTAACGGCCTGGACAGCTTTCTCCGCCGCCACGACAGATGCGCTTTCCCGGAACAACGCTTCTTCGGGTGAGACCCCGGTGGTGGTGGAGCTTTTCACCTCCCAGGGCTGTTCGTCCTGCCCCCCCGCCGACAGTTTTCTTCAGGAACTGAGCCGCCGCGACGGTGTTCTCGCCCTCTCGCTCCACGTAGATTACTGGGACTACATCGGTTGGCGGGACCCCTTTGCCAGCCCCCAATCCACGGACCGGCAGCGTTCCTATGCGCGCACCATGAGGCAACGTTCCGTCTATACGCCGCAGATGGTGATCGACGGCAAGTTCCAGGAAGTGGGATCGCGCCGTTCGCAGGTCATGAAATTCCTTGAATACCGCGCGCAAGACCCGGAACACGGGCGCGTGAAGGTTTCGCTCGCCCTCACCCCCTCAGGCGATCTGAGGGCGGAAATAGCCTCCGATGAAAAAGGGAGGAAAATCACGAAGAACGCTACCGTGTGGCTCATGGAATTCGACGGCCGTCATGAAACGAAAATTCGCAACGGGGAAAACGCCGGGCGCACCCTGGCCCATGTGAACGTGGTCAGGAGTATCCGGTCCATCGGCGACTGGAAAGGCGAGGCGGAGACAATCACCGTCAGCGCGGCGGAGCTGAATGCTTCCGGGGAACGTGACGGTTGCGCCGTGATCCTGCAGACGGGGCGCGCCGGCCCGATACTGGGAGCCGCCTGGATAAAACTGCATAACTGAGCGCCGTGAGGTTTCCTGCCCGGATATCTGCCGCGGCTAGTCGCCGCGCACTTCCTCCACCATATCGGCGAGACGATGAATATCCGGGATAACCAGAGAGTTTCGTCCACGCTTGACCACATTATCCCGGGCCAGATCGCTCAACACACGGGCCACGGTTTCGCGGGTGGTGCTGACTCGGCTGGCGATCTCGCTGTGGTGGGGGATGGGGCGGATTTCGGCGCTGTTGTCGGGCTTCAGGCTGGTCATGGCCTGGCGCAGGAGTTCCGCGTGGATGCGGTTGTTAGCGCCTAGTGTGCTGAGATCCATGATGCGTTCGCTGGCCTGGCGCACCATATAGGTCAGCCGCTTCATCACTCTAAGCGCCGCCATAGGATGGTCGTGCAGGAATTCGGCAAAGGCGGTGGGCCCTAGAACGGCCACCGTGGCTTGGGTCTGGGCGACCACATTTGCGGAGCGGGGTCCGTCATCAATGGCTGCCAACTCGCCGAAATAGTCCCCCGGCCCGAGGTCGTCAAAGGCGATTTCGCGCCCCGACAGAGAGTAATTCACAATACGCACCTGTCCCTCGACGAGGAAATAAACATCCCGGTTTTCATCATGGCGGTCGATGATCTGTTCGCCCTCGCCAAAGGTGCGCCAGGAACAGCGTTTTTCCAGGGCCGCTCGCTGGGATTTTTTGATCCCCTTCACAAGCGAGACGCCTTCCAGGGAGTTTGAATTATTTTTGGACAAGGAGTGCCTTCCGATCGGGGCGGATATTCCGTGGGTGCAACACAAAAACCTACGGAAAGGGGGGGTGTCCGGCAAGGAAAAGTTTCCCGATTTGCGGGAAGGGGCCTGAGGAAAGTCGCGCTTCCAGCCCGCCACTATCCCCCGTCTTCTGTGGTGACGTGCTTTGGGCGGCATCTGGCCGCCAGAAATGGATACTCCGGACGGACCCGCCATACCTCTGGGCATAAGCCCATAATTGCCTTGTGGTTGCGGCCACATGCCGGGTGTGATAGGCAGTGCCATTCGTCAGGGGGGCGGCTACGGAGGCCGCCCGTTTCCGATTAAAACAGCGCTTGAAATCCCAAGCCCGAAGCCGAATTTTATGGGTTGTGTACGCCCCGGCCCTGTTTCAAGACCGGACATGGCCCCGGAAGTTTGAAGAGAAAAAAATGACCTATATCGTCAACGACCTTTGTGTCAAATGCAAATACACCGATTGTGTCGAAGTATGCCCCGTGGACTGTTTCTACGAGGGCGAGAACATGCTCGTCATCCACCCCGACGAATGCATCGATTGCGGCGTTTGTGAGCCGGAATGCCCGGCCGAGGCCATTTTCCCCGACAGCGAACCCGGCACCGAAAAATGGGTCGAGCAGAATCACAAATACGCGGAACTCTGGCCCAATATCACCCGCATGATTTCCCCTCCACCTGACGCCGACGACTGGAAGGGCAAGTCCGGCAAATACGAGAAATATTTCAGCCCCGAGCCGGCGAAGCGCTGAGGCGGGAGAGGCATTGACGTTACAGCCTTGTGTGCGGCGTAGCGGGGGCTGTTCGGCCCCCTGTTTTTGTGGTATAGTCGCCGGTAATCATTGACAAAAGTGACCTGCGTTCGGCCCGGGTCGGACCCGCTCCTGTTCTGGGCGGTTGAGAACCCGGTTAGAGGTGTGCGCACGGTTGGGACATG
>CAYWYB010000031.1:24178-25149 GCA_964462145.1 uncultured Rhodospirillaceae bacterium | reverse complement strand
CATCCAGTCCACATCGTCACCGGCAAATGACAATCTGATGGAGCTGCTGGTCTGCATCGATGCCCTGCGCCGCGCCTCGGCCCGGCGCATCACGGCCGTCTTGCCCTATTTCGGCTATGCCCGGCAGGACCGCAAGCCAGGACCCAGGACGCCGATTTCAGCCAAATTGGTGGCCAATCTGATCGCCACCGCCGGTGCCAACCGGGTTTTGACCATGGATCTGCATGCCGGCCAGATTCAGGGCTTTTTCGATATCCCGACCGACAATCTATTCGCCGGGCCGGTTTTCACGCGGGAAATCGCGGCGGAAAGCGGCGGCGAGAAACTGGTCATGGTCTCTCCGGACGTGGGCGGCGTGGTCCGCACGCGGGCCTTGGCCAAACGGCTGAACGCGGATCTGGCGATCGTCGATAAACGGCGCGAAAAAGCCGGCATGTCCGAAGTGATGAATATTATCGGCGATGTGGACGGGCGCAGTTGTGTATTGGTGGATGATATTGTCGATTCCGCCGGTACCTTGTGTAATGCGGCGGAAGCCTTGATGAATGTCGGCGCAAAAAAGGTATCGGCCTACGTCACCCACGGTGTGCTATCAGGCGGCGCCGTGGCGCGGGTAACCTCGTCGGCGCTGGAGCATCTTTCGGTAACCGATTCCATTGCCGCCACCGATGCCATGCACCATGCCCGCAATATCCGCTCCATCGCCATCGCGCCGCTGTTGGGCGAAGCGATCCGGCGGATCAGCGAGGAAACCTCGGTCTCATCCCTTTTTGAATAATCTGTCGCCCCAGGGCGTCAAAGAGTTTGAGTTTTCACATTAATCCGCGTATATGGGCGGCTTCCAACGGCACGCACGGCGTTGGCTCCGGATTTTTGATGAGTTTTACGCAGCACCCCTGGAGGCTGCGAATTCTGTTCCGAAGCTGAACACCGTTAAGTGGAGGCCGTTTTTTATCGGAGCGAATAGAAAT
>CAYWYB010000031.1:0-24168 GCA_964462145.1 uncultured Rhodospirillaceae bacterium | reverse complement strand
ACCCCTGGAGGCCAGCAGCCCGCACCGGCGGTTCGTAGCCCGGACCGGCGCCGTTACTGACTGGAGCATACGAAATGTCTGAGAACACTATTACAGTTGAACTACGTGACCGGGTCGGCAAGGGGGCCGCCCGGGCGGCAAGGCGTGCGGGTGTGGTGCCCGGCGTGGTCTATGGTGACAAAAAGCCGCCCCAGCCGATTACGGTCGACCGCAAACAGATGGACAGGCTGCTGCAGAACCCTGGGCTGTTCAACACCCTGTTCGAATTGCATGCCGGCGATCGCAAGCAACAGGTGTTGCCCCGCGATGTGCAGCTGGATGTGGTCACCGACGTGCCCTTGCATGTTGATTTCCTGCGCCTCTCGGACACGACGGAGATTACCATCTCGATCCCCGTGGCGTTCGTGAATGAGGAAGAATCCGAGGCCCTGCGCCAAGGCGCCGTCCTCAATATCGTGCGCCATCAGATCGAAGTGCGTTGTTTGGCCTCGGCCATTCCGGCCTCGATCGAGGTGGATTTGACCGGTACGGAAATCGGTGATTCCATTCATATCTCCGCCGTTCCGCTGCCCTCGGGCGTGGTACCGACCATTACCGACCGTGACTTCACCATCGTCACCCTGGCCGCGCCGACCATTCAGGCGGTCGAGGAAGAACTTGAGGAAGGCGAGGAAGGCGAAGAAGGCGTCGAAGGCGTCGAAGGCGAAGAGGGCGCGGAAGACTCCGCGGAGGGCGGCGAGGAAGAATAAGCCGCCGGCTTCACGCCACAAACTCTGGGAGCGAACACCATGCTGTTGTTGGTGGGGTTGGGCAATCCCGGAAACAAGTATGCCGACAACCGGCACAATATCGGCTTCATGGCGGTGGACGAAATCGTCCGCCGCCATGGCTTTTCCCCCGAACGCCGCCGTTTTCAGGGTCTGGTCAGCGAAGGCACCCTGGCCGGAAAAAAGGTCCTGACGCTAAAGCCGCAGACCTTCATGAACGAGTCCGGACGCAGCGTCGGCGAGGCCGCACGTTTTTTCAAGATCGAGCCGGAGCAGATCATTGTCTTTCACGACGAGCTGGATCTGGAGCCCGGCAAGCTGCGCGTCAAGAAGGGCGGTGGCCTGGCCGGACACAACGGCCTGAAGAGCATGGCGGCGCACATCGGCAAGGACTTTCGCCGGGTACGCCTGGGCATCGGCCATCCCGGCGACAAGAACAAGGTCATGGGCTATGTCCTGCGCGACTTTCCCAAGGCCGACGACAAATGGCTGGACCCCTTGTTGGATGCCATGGCCGAGGCCGCGCCGCTGCTTTGCGGCAAGGATGACGCCGCCTTCGCCTCCAAGGTGGCGCTGATCCTGAAACCGCCGGTGCATAAACCCGCCCCCGATACAGAACCTCAATCCACCGACTAGTCTCCCTGCCAGCGGCGCCAGGTGCGGGTGATGGTGATCAGATTGCCGTAATCATCGGTCCAGACCCGCCGGCCCTGCTTGGCTTTGAGCGGGCGCCAGGGGCTGGCTTTCGGTGCTGATTGCAGGACCGGCGCCAGATCCTTTGCCGCCCGCGCCATGGCAACCCAGGAAGAGCCATAGTGTTGTTTGTCCCGGCCTTTGGGATGGTTGCGCTGAACATGGGCAAGGATCCCCGCGTCGGCGGCCAGATCGGCCAGCACCGGGCGCAAGTCCACATGCTGGTTGGAGATATGAAACATCATCACGCCGCCGGGCGCCAGGCGGGAGAGATAGACAGCCATGGCCTCGCGAGTAACCAAATGCAGGGGAATGGCGTCCGAGGAAAAAGCATCCATGATCAACATATCGAACAAGGGCGCATCCTTGTTCACCGCGATCTCGCCGGCCAACGACAAACGGCCATCGCCGATGACAATGCGGGCTTGGGGGGCGCAATCGCTCAAATAATGGAAATAGCCCTGATCCCTGGCCATGGCGACCACCAGGGGATCGATTTCATAGAACGTCCATCGCCTTCCGGGCCGCTCGTAACAGGCCGCCGTGCCAATGCCCAGGCCAACGCCCGCCACATGATCCAGACGGCTGTCCAGAGCCCGGAAAACCTGCCCCAAAGGACCTTTCGGATGATAGTAGGCCAGCGGCATGCGCCGGCGCGCCGGATCGGTGTACTGCACCCCGTGCTTGGTGGTGCCGTGCTTGAAGACGAATACGCTGTTGTCGCCAACCCCCCGCGCCAGCACACGGTTGACGCCAAAGAAACCGCGCGAGATGGCGATCTCGTCCGAGCGATCATCGTAGGCGCCGGCAAGCAGGATCGCCGCGATCGCCAGGCCAAACAAAAGCGGCCGGCGGCGGCAGCCATAGGCCAGCAGGGCCATGGGGATCAAATACGGCAACAGCCAAGGCAGGGAAGATTTTCCCGGATCGTAACCGGTCAGGCGGGGTGCGGCCAACAGAACGACAAGAATGACCAGCGGCAGGGCCTTTAGCGCCGTCATGGGGGCCTGCTCCAGGCGCGGGCGCAGGAAACAGGCGGCGACCAGGGCCAAGGGATATTCCATCACCGTATCAAAGATGTTTGGCGCCAACAGAGCGGTAAAGGCGCCGCCCAGCACGCCGCCAAGGGACATCCACAGATAAAACTCGGTCAGGCGGCTGGGCGCCGGGCGCCGCTTGGCCAGCTCGCCATGGCAGACCAGGGCGACGAAGAAGAACACTGTCAGGTGCAAGGGCAGGATCACGCGCAGGTACCGGATCTGCCAATAAAACAACAGCGCCAGGATCATTACCATGGGCACCTGGATGAACAGCGCGACGGAATGGGAGATTACCGGCCGGCGGGCGAAGACAATGACATAGGTACCCAGATACAGGACCAGCGGGATCACCCACAGCAACGGCGCGGAAGCAATATCGGTACTGATATGCTGGGTCACGCCCAGCAACAAAGCGGATGGCACGAACGCCAGGGCCAGCCAATGCAGCCGCCTGGGCCAATCCACCTGATCCGACAGGCCGATCTCGTCCAGCGCTCTTTGGTCGGCGCCGCCGTCCTGATAATGGCGCACCAGGAACCAGGCGCAGGCTCCGATCAACAGCGCCAGCAGAGTGAAGCCCAGGGCCCAGGTCAGGCTTTGCTGTCCCAGGGTCAGCACCGGTTCCAACAACACGGGGTAGGCCAGCAGGGCCAGGATCGAACCAAAATTGCTGACCGCGTACAGAATGTAGGGATTGGCCGCGTCCCGGTGCCCTGTATGGGCAAACCAGCTTTGCAGCATGGGCGCCGTCGCCGCCAGGGCGAAAAACGGCAAACCCACGGACAGCGTCAACAGGATCAGCAGCCATAAGGCCGGCTGGCCGTCCCTGGGCGGTTGCAGATCGGCGGCCACGGCAATGGGCAGGGCGGCAAACGCCAGGGCCAGCAAGATCAGATGCACCGCCGCCTGCCGTTTGGGCCGCAAATACCGCTGTCCCAGATGGGCGTATAGATATCCCGCCAGCAGGGCCGCCTGGAAAAACACCATGGCGATATTCCACACCGCCGGCGAACCGCCCAGCAGGGGCAGCACCATCTTGGAAAACATGGGCTGCACCCAGAACAGCAACAAGGCGCCCAGACCCAGGGTCGCGGCATAAAGCGGCAGCATACGGGCTCACAGCAATGATCTGCAACGAATCGGCTTTGCTCCTCCTCACCCTACCTTCGCAAGCAGGACTGGACAAATCGCGGCCTGGGCGGTATGCCCCGCCCTCCCCCATAATTATCGCCCGCACGGGCGCAAGCGTAGTAAGCGGAGCATGGAATGGGTTTCAAATGCGGTATCGTCGGGCTGCCCAATGTGGGCAAGTCGACCCTGTTCAATGCCTTGACCAAGACTGCCGCCGCGGCGGCTGAGAACTATCCCTTTTGCACCATCGAACCCAACGTGGGCCAGGTTCCCGTGCCGGACCCGCGCCTGCAACTGATCGCCGATATCGCACAGCCGAAAAAGATCGTTCCCACCCTGTTGGCCTTTGTCGATATCGCCGGTCTGGTGCGTGGCGCCTCGAAGGGCGAGGGCCTGGGCAACCAGTTTCTGGGTAATATCCGCGAGGTCGACGCCATTCTGCATGTGCTGCGCTGTTTCGAGGACGAGAACGTTACCCACGTGGACGGCCGCATCGATCCCATCGGCGATGCCGAGACCGTGGACACGGAATTGATGCTGTCCGACCTGGAAAGCCTGGAAAAACGCACCCAGGGCGCGATCAAGCGCCAACGCGGCGGCGACAAGGAGGCCACGGCGCAGCTGGATCTGATGGAGCGTATCATCAAGGCGCTGCAGGATGGCCGGCCCGCCCGCGACGTGGAGATATCCAAGGACGAGACCAGAATTTTTCAGCAACTGCAATTGCTGACCTCGAAACCGGTCCTCTATGTCTGCAACGTTGAAGAAGAGTCCGCCGGCACCGGCAACGAATACAGCCGGCAGGTCGAGGAAATGGCAGCCCGGCAAAAGGCCGGCGTGGTTGTGATCTCCGCCAATATCGAGGCGGAAATCGCGCAATTGGATGACGGCGAGGAAAAGAGCGCGTTCCTGGAAGACCTTGGCCTGGCCGAGGCGGGTTTGGATCAGGTGATCCGGGCCGGCTACCAATTGCTGGGCCTGTTGACCTATTTCACCGCCGGGCCCGAGGAGGTCCGCGCCTGGACCATCACCGACGGCACCCTGGCACCGGGTGCCGCGGGCGTCATCCATGGCGATTTCGAGCGCGGCTTCATCCGGGCCGAGACCATCGCCTATGACGATTTTCTGTCATGCAACGGCGAACAGGGCGCCAAGGACGCCGGGCGCATGCGCTCGGAAGGCCGCGACTACCAGGTCCAGGACGGCGACGTGCTGCTGTTCCGCTTCAACGTTTAAAGGCGCTTCCTAGGCATAGGCGATCGATATTGTTTCGGCGACCATCACCGGGCGCTCCTCACCTTCACGCTCCATTGTGACCGTGGAAATAACGCGGACGCCGTTGTCCTTGACGTCTTCCGCCGCCTTCAGCACCGAACGCAGGCGCACCCGGCTGCCCGCCGGCACCATGCCCGTGAAACGCACTTTGTTGGAACCGTAATTCAGGCCGGTGCGCTTTTTCACAATATGCAAATTCTGCGTCGATAGTTCCGAAACCAACGACAAGGTCAGATAGCCATGCGCAATGGTGCTGCCAATGGGCAGCTCGCGCGCGGCCCGTTCCGGATCCGTATGGATCCACTGGTGGTCGCCCGTGGCCTCGGCGAACTTGTCGATCCGCGCCTGGTCCACCAAAACCCATTCGCTGACCCCCATTTCCTCGCCCACGTGCTGCTTCAGGTCCTGCGGTGTCTCGACGGTAAGCATGGCATTTCTCCTCCTACGACTCCTACGACGGCTTTAAGTCATCACAGTAGCGACATCTGGTCGTTCCGGTCCAGGGGCGGTTGGAATTGGCTGCAATCCAACTGCTTCTTCTCCCAGCCGCCGCGGGCATCGGGGCTCAGTTCCAGGCGGCGGCAGGCCAGCTCGAAACGCCGCGCGATCAAATCCGCGTATGGCCCCGACCCCACCATGCGCTGGTGGAATTGACTGTCATAATCCTTGCCGCCACGGGCCTCGCGGATATGGCGCATGATGCGTTCGGCCCGGTCGGGGTAATGCTCGGCCAGCCAATCCCGCCACAGGGCCTTTATCTCCAGCGGCAGGCGCAGCAGGATATAGCCCGCACCCTGGGCCCCGGCCGCCGCCGCCCGCGCCAAAATCGCCTCCATCTCCATATCCGTCAGGGCCGGAATCATCGGCGCCACCATGACGGCGGTGGGAATACCCGCCTTGGCCAGCGCGGCGATGGCGCCCAGGCGCCGCTCCGGCGTGGCGGCGCGGGGTTCCATGCGCCGGGCCAGATGCCGGTCCAGGGTGGTGACGGACAAGGCCACCTTGACCAGCCGCCGCGCCGCCATTGTCTGCAGAATATCGATGTCGCGGCAGACCAGATTGGATTTGGTGACGATGGAGACCGGATGATTGAAGCGTTCCAGCACCTTCAACAATTCCCGCGTCACGGCCAAGCGCCGCTCCACCGGCTGATAGGGATCGGTATTGGTGCCAAAGGCGATGGATCGGCATTTATAACCCTTGCGCAACAACTCCCGCTCCAGCACCGCCGGGGCATCAGGCTTGAAGGAAAGTTTGCTTTCGAAATCCAGGCCCGGCGACAGGCCCAGCCAGGCATGGGTGGGCCGGGCGAAACAATAGATGCAGCCATGTTCGCAGCCCCGATAAGGATTGATGGAACGGTCAAAGCCAATATCGGGCGAGTTGTTGTAGCTGATTACCTTGCGGCTGCTGTCCTTGCTCAGGCTTGTGCTCAGAGCCGGCGGCGCATCATCCAGGCTGCCCCAGCCATCGTCGCACCACTCTCGCTCGTGCACCTCGTAGCGGCCCGATTGGTTGGAAATAGCGCCCCGGCCCCGACGACCAACAGGGTGCATGCGGTAGGTGCTGTTGTCTGACATAGCCGATGGACTCTATGTATTTTAAGGAACAAAGCAAGAACATTTATATTTATAAAAATACGCTATGATGGCGGCCATGATTTCCGTCGTCATTCCCACCCTCAACGCCGCACCCGGCCTGCCCGCCACGCTGGCGGCGATGCAATCAGGCCGGGAATCGGGCATGATTGAAGAAGTCATCATCAGCGACGGCGGCTCCACCGACGGCACGATGGAGATCGCGGCGGAGGCCGGCGCCCAGGTATTGCAAGGAGCCCCTGGACGTGGCGGACAATTGCAACGTGGCGCCGTGGCGGCAAGCGGCGAATGGCTGCTGTTTCTGCACGGCGATACCGTTTTGGCAGCGGAATGGCTGTTCGCGGCTGAGGCATTTATCGCCAACGACGACAACGCGGGCCGGGCGGCGGCATTTCGCTTTACCCTGGATGACGCCGGCCCCAGCGCCCGGCGGCTGGAGGCGATCGTGGCCTGGCGCTGCGCCAAATTCGGCCTGCCCTATGGCGATCAGGGTTTGTTGCTGTCCCGGCGTTTCTACGGCCGGGTGGGCGGTTTCAAGGACATGCCCTTGATGGAGGACGTGGATATGGCACGCCGGATCGGCAAACGGCGCATTCATATCCTCCCCGTTGCCGCAACGACCTCGGCCCGGCGTTACAGACAGGGCGGCTATATACGCCGCCCGGCCCGCAATCTATTCTGTTTGAGCCTGTATTTCCTCGGTCTGCCGCCCCGCCTGTTGGCAAGGCTGTACGGATGAAAGCTTTAAGGAGAAACGAGGCCCGCCTGATCCTGTTCGTCAAGGCGCCGCGCCTGGGCGCGGTCAAAACACGCCTGGGCGCCAGCATCGGCGCCCTGGCCGCCTGGCGCTTTTACAATGCGATGCTGCGGCGACTATGGAGGCAGTTCACTGACGACCGCCGCTGGCATACCGTGCTTGCAGTCAGCCCGGACCTGGGCGCTGCACGATGGCCCCCTGCCCTGGCGCGGCGGCCTCAGGGGCGGGGCGATCTGGGCCAGCGCATGGCCCGCTCCATGATGGCCGGGGACGGCCCGGTGGTTCTGGTCGGCGGCGACATCCCCGATCTCTCGGCCCGGCATATCGAACAGGCCTTACAGGCATTGAAACACGCCGATGCGGTGTTCGGACCGGCGGATGATGGCGGTTTCTGGCTGGTCGGCCTGCGCCGCGGCCAATGGGCGGCGCGGCTGTTTCGCGGCGTGCGCTGGTCCAGCCCTCAGACGTTGAGCGATACCCTGGCCAACCTGCCCGCGAGCGCACGGGTGGCGCTGCTGGAGACGTTATCGGATGTGGATACGGAAGCGGACTACCGCGCCTACCTCAGGCGTCCGCCTTCACATGCTCCTGCAGGCGGGGCATCATCTCGGCGAAATTACAGGGCCGGAAGCGGATATCCAGCTGATCCTTGAGGATATGGTCCCAGCCGTCCTTGCAGGCGCCTGGCGAGCCGGGCAAGGCAAACAGATAGGTGCCGCCCGCCACCCCGGCCGTGGCGCGGGACTGAATAGCCGAGGTTCCGATGATGCCAAGGCTGATCTGGCGGAATATCTCGCCAAAGCCGGCGATCTCTTTTTCGTAGACCCCGGCGAAGGCTTCCGGTGTGACGTCCCGCCCGGTAACCCCGGTGCCGCCGGTTGAAATCACCGTTTCCACCGCCTCGTCCGCGATCCAGGTTTGCAGCTGCGCGGTAATCGAGGGGATGTCGTCCTTGACGATGGCCCGGTCCACCAGGTTATGGCCGGCATCGGTCAGGCGGCCCACAAGTATGTCGCCCGATTTGTCGTCCGCCATGGTGCGGCTGTCGGAAACCGTCAGGATGGCGATATTCAGGGGGCGAAAGGTAATTTTCTCGTCAATTCCGGACATTACGTGCGACTGCCTTTGCTGCATTGTCTAGGTTGAAATAGATCGGCCAATGGCCGGTCGCCACCGCGTCCAGGGAAGGACTGTCCTGGGAGAAGCGTTCACGGTAGATCCAGAAATTAGTCAGCACCCGTTCCACGAACAGCCGGCTTTCCCGCCAGGGGATACTTTCCACGAACAGCAGCGGATCGCCATCGAACTTGGCCTTGCGCAGCCATTTGCGCAAATTGCCCGGGCCGGCGTTGTAGGCCACGGCCAGGCGGAACATATCGCCCTTGACCAGATCATCGTTGAGCAAAAAGCCAAGATATTTCTGCCCCAGATCCAGATTGAATTCCGGATCAAACAGTTTCGCTTTATTGCGCCTGCGCAAACTGCGGTCACCAGCCACGAACGAGGCGGTCCGCGGCATCAATTGCATCAAGCCGCGCGCGCCAACGGGGCTTTTGGCGCGGACGTTAAAACCGGATTCCTGGCGCATGAAGGCAAACAAAATCGCTCGGTCGATGGCGAAGCCTTTGCTGGGCTCCCAGGGCGGCATGGGGAACAGCGCCTGATCATAGGGCCGGTCGTCGCTGCCGCGTACGCCGTGGGCCATGCGCAGCTGCATGGCGGGCAGGTTCAGCTTGTGGGCCAGGGCCAACAGCGCCGGTCCGTCGGTCTGGCCACTGGTCAGGTAGCAGCGGCGCAGCTCCCGCTCCGCCCGGCGCACCTGGCCCACCTGGACCAGGGCAATGGCGCGGCGGGCGCCGGGGATGCCGTCAACTTGCACGAGACCTTGCTGCGTCAGCAGCGGCGGCGCCCATTGCAAATTCAGCTCGACGCCCAATTGCCGGGCCGCGATCAGGCCATGAAAGGTGCGCGGATACTTCGCCGCCATTCGCAGCATGGGATTGACCCGCTCCGGCTGACGGGTCATCAGGTAGGCGCGCGCCGCCCAGAAGGCGCCGGCGGCCCGGTTCCATTCGTCAGCGGCGGTGGAATGCGCCAGTGCCTCGAAATGCCGGGCCGCCAGGTCAGGTTGCTTCAAACGCCAGGCGGAAAGGCCGGCGATCCAGTCGGCATTGGAGATATGGCGCCGCGAACGTTCAGCCGCCGGTCCGGCCAGGGCTAGCGCCTTTTTGGCATTGCCGCGATAGAACCAACCGGCCGCGACGCGGCTCAGCAGGGCATCCCGCTCCACCGTATCCAGCACCTTGATCACGTCCTTGCGGGCCAGATACCGCTGCGACACGGTAAGATATTCCCGCCGCACATTATGGCGGATCTTGGACGTTATCCGGCGCACCTGTCGGCGCTGGGCAGCGTTGCGCTTGCGCGGCGAACGGTAATGCGGCTCGGGCCGCCAATCGGCATAGCCATGGCCGCGCCGTGGCCCGACTGGCGAACGCGGCGCCCGATAATTCTTGGGCCGCCGGCGCAGGGCCAGTTTATGCACACGGGCCGCGCCCGGATGATCAGCGTAATGGGCCAGCCAGCCCTTCAATTCGGAATAGCGCGAACGGTATTTCTTCGGGTGCATGTAACGCTGAAACAGCACATGACCCATCAGCAAATCGTCGTCCAAGGTCTTAATCAGACGGTCCGCCGCCTTCCACTTGCCGCTCTCCTGCAAGACAAAGATGCGCTGATAGCGCGTGATATCCGCCGTGCCCAGGATTTTCGGCAGCTCCACGTCACGGGCCGAGGCCGACAACTCCCTCACATCCGCCGCGCTTTGCGAGGCCACGACCGCCACTGGTTCCGGCGCAGTCCCAGGGCTGGTTTGATTGGCCCGGACCGCCGCCGGCCCGGCTAGGCAGAAGCTCATGGCCACGAATCCCGTAGCCAAAATCCGGCACCGCCTCGGCAGCCCCAGGTATCCCGCCAGACGGCGAAATGCGCGCCGACCGTTATGATAATCACTCTCCGACATAGACTGTCTAAATAGACCATCGAACCCGGCCCGGCAAGTAAGGCGCCCACCATATTTAGTAGTTAAGACAAAACTAACCACTAAATGTACCAGTCAAGCTATATCTTGTAGCCGCGCCTTGATCGCCAGCAGGTCAATCCACGCTTGTCGTTTCAGGCCGGGGTTACGCAGCAGATAGGCAGGGTGAAAAATTGGCATGGCGGCGATGGCCGATGCGTCATCGGCATCCTCATTATTTGGCGGATATGCGTACCAACGCCCGCGCAGACGGGTAATGCCGTCGCGGCGCTCCAACAAGGTGGTGGCCGAGGTGCCGCCCACGAAGACCAGAATTTTCGGCCCCACCAATTCAATATGCCGGCGAATGAAGGGCAGGCACATGGTGGTCTCTTCCAGGGTCGGCTTGCGGTTGCCCGGCGGCCGCCAGGCCAGCATGTTGGTGATATAGACGCTGTTCCTGTCCAGCCCGATAGAGGCCAGCATGCGGTCAAGCAATTGACCGGAAACACCGACGAACGGTTGCCCCTGGCGGTCCTCGTCGGCACCGGGGGCCTCGCCAATCAACATCACCTCGGCGGCCGGATTGCCGACGCCAAAGACCGTGTTGGCGGCGGTCTTTTTCAGGGGGCAGAGATCAAAACCCTCCATCACCGCACGCAGCGCCGCCAGATCCGAGGCGCCGGCGGCCAGGCCGCGGGCCGAGGCTTCCGCTTCCGTTTGGGCCTGCCCGGATGGCCTGGAGGACGACACGGAGGAAGGCTGGGACGATGCGGACGTGCGGCCAGGCGGCAAAGCGGGCGCCCGCGCTGGTTCGGCTGACGCGGCCTTGCTTTCGGCAAAGCGGTCGACGGGTTCGCCGCCGATAACCTCGTCCACGCCGGCATCAATATAGAAGTTCAGTGCGGCCAGATGATTGGCTGTATGCTCCATGAGGCTAAATTAGCACGCCTTGGGGCGGCAAAACAGCATCAAGCTTGCGGGAAACCCACAGGAGAATCGGGGGCAGGCATTGACCCAGGCGTTGGTTCGGCGGCATAACGGAACAATTAGTACAATAGGTCTTGGTAAGTAACATTCTAGGTAAGGATAGGCGCCATGGAACGCGAATCAATGGAAGTGGATGTGCTGATCATTGGCGCTGGTCCGGCCGGATTATCGGCGGCGATTCGATTGATGCAGATGGCCGAGGCGGCCGGCAGCGAGCTTGCGGTTTGTGTGCTTGAAAAAGGTTCGGAGGTCGGCGCGCATATTCTTTCCGGCGCGGTCATGGAACCGATCGGGCTGGACGAGTTGATCCCGGACTGGGCCGAACGCGGCGCGCCTCTGAATACGCCGGTAACGAATGAAAAGTTCATGTTTCTGACGGAGGTCAATTCGATCCCGTTGCCGAATTTCATGTTGCCCAAGGCAACCCACAACGAAGGCAACTACATCGTCTCCCTTGGTAATGTCGCGCGCTGGATGGCGGAGCAGGCGGAGGCCATGGGGGTTGAGATTTTTCCGGGCTTCGCCGCCTCCGAGCTGCTGTTCCATGACGATGGCCGGGTCAAGGGCGTGGTCACCGGGGTCATGGGCATCGATGCCCAGGGCGAACAAAAGCCGGCTTTCGAGGCAGGCATGGAGCTGCATGCCAAATACACCTTGATGGGCGAAGGCTGCCGGGGCTCGTTGTCGCAACAATTGCTGAAACGCTTTGACCTGACCAAGGATTGTCAGCCCCAGACCTATGGCATCGGCCTGAAGGAGCTATGGGAAGTGCCCGACGAAGTGCACCAGGAAGGCCTGGTGCTGCATTCCGCCGGCTGGCCCATGGACAATGCCACCTATGGCGGCTCGTTCCTGTATCACCTGGAAAACAACCAGGTGGCCATTGGCTTCGTCATCGGCCTGGACTACCAAAATCCTTATCTATCGCCATTCGATGAATTCCAGCGTTATAAAACGCACCCCGAAATCGCCAAGCATCTGGAAGGCGGCAAACGCATCGCCTATGGCGCCCGCGCCCTGAACGAAGGCGGCCTGCAATCCGTCCCCGGCCTGGTCTTTCCCGGCGGCGCCCTGATCGGCTGCAGCGCCGGCTTCCTGAACGTGCCCAAGATCAAAGGCAGCCACAACGCCATCAAGACCGGCATGCTGGCGGCCGAGGCTGCCTTCGAAGCGATCCAGGCGGCCAATACGGCTGGCGAGGAAATGCCGGCGGCGTTGTTGGAGGATTATCCGGTCGCGGTGCGCGAGTCCTGGGTCTGGAAGGAATTGACCGCGGCCCGGAATTTCCGACCAGCTTTCGCCAAATGGGGCCTGATCGGCGGCACCTTGTATGCTGGGGTTGACCAATTTTTTGGCGGCCATGTGCCCTGGACCTTTGATCATCCGCACGAGGACCACAAAAGCCTGAAGCCGAAAGAGCAATGCAAGGCGATCGATTATCCGAAACCGGATGGGATCTACAGTTTCGACAAACTATCCTCTGTCTTCATTTCCAACACGAATCATGAAGAGGATCAGCCGGTTCACCTGCAATTGAGCGATCCGAATGTACCGGTGGAACATAATCTGGCGCTTTATGACGCGCCCGAGCAGCGCTTTTGCCCCGCCGGCGTTTACGAGATCGTGACCGACGACGATGGCGGCAATCCGCGCCTGACAATCAGTGCCCAGAATTGCCTGCATTGCAAAACCTGCGATATCAAGGACCCGACGCAGAATATAACCTGGACGGTGCCGGAGGGAACGGGTGGACCGAACTATCCAAATATGTAGCCGAATTTTTCGCCTACTCGCACGCGCCATGAAACCGGCCGCCTTGCTAACGGCGGCGGCGCTGCCGATGCTTGCCAGCTGTGCCGGAGCGACACCCGAGAATAATACGGCTGGCAAGGCCGCGGGCATGGCGGCAACACCGAGACCATCGCCGTTGGGACATTATCTGTCGGCCCGTGTGGCCAGCGATCAGATGGATGCAAGCCGGGCAGCGGACTTTTTTGACATCGCACTGGCCGCCTCGCCCGACAACCAGGTCTTGTTGCATCGGACAATGGTTTTGATGCTGGCCGAAGGGCGAATTCAAAGGGCCTTGGAACTGGCGGAACGCAGGATCGCGAAAAAAGACGATGCCGCCATGGCGCGCCTGATCCTGGCGGTAAACGCCATTCAATCAGGCGATTTGGATGCGGCCCGGCGGCATTTGAAAAAATCGTCCCGTAAAAGCTATATGGCGCTGTTGCAGCCAATGTTGCTGGCCTGGGTCGACGCCGGCGACAATCAATACGACAGTGCGATCGAGACCATTGGAAAGCTGCACAGCCGTGCCGCATTCACACCGTTTCGCAGCTATCACACCGCCCTGATCAGCGACTTCGCGGGCCACGAAGCGGCGGCCGCCGCCGCGTTCAAGGAGACCTTGAAAAGCGAAGCCCGCCGCGTCACGCGGGTAACCCTGAATTACGGCGGGTTCTTGAGCCGTAGCGGCCGCCGGGACGAGGCGCTGGCCTTGTTCGATGGATTTCTGAAGCGGCTGCCGTCAAACCCGGTGATCGGCCGGGCACGGGAAAAATTGCAACAGGGCGAAGTACTCTGGCCGCCCATGACGTCGGTGGCGGACGGCGTGGCCGAGGCCTTTTTGTCGGCCGGCTTCGCGATTGCGGGGGCCCGGGGCGGCGAAACGGCTCGGATCTATGCCCATCTGGCTTTGTTTCTGCGCCCGGATCTGATCTCGGCACGAATGCTGCTGGCCGAGGTTCTGGAAAGCGTGGAGCGTTTTGAAGAAGCCATCGCCGTCTATAAACAGGTCCCCCCGTCATCGCCGTTTCATTGGAATGCCCGCATCCGCACCGCCGCCAACATGAACAGCCTGGATCGCATCGAAGAAACCGTCGGCTTGCTGCGCGGCATGGCCAAGGAGCGGCCCAAGGATACCTCGGCCCTGATTACCGCTGCCCGCATTCTGCGCTCTCAGGAGCGTTTCGACGAAGCCGTCGCGGCCTATGGCGAGGTTCTGGACCGGCTGGGCGCCGTGGAGGACCGGCATTGGAGCCTGCTGTATGAACGTGGCATCGCGCTGGAACGTTCGAAACAATGGAAAGCGGCGGAAGCCGATTTCCTGCAGGCTTTGGATTTCCGGCCCGAGGAAGCCAGCGTTCTGAATTATCTCGGCTATTCCTGGATCGATCAGGGCATCAACCTGGACCGGGCCCGCGAGATGATCGAAAGGGCTGTTTCGAAACGGCCCAATGACGGCTATGTGGTTGATAGTCTGGGCTGGGCCTTTTTTCGCCTCGGCGAATACGACAAGGCCGTACAGCACCTGGAACGGGCGGTGGAATTGCGGCCCCAGGACCCGATCATCAATGATCATCTGGGCGATGCCTATTGGCGGGCCGGACGAAAATTGGAAGCTCGCTTTCAATGGAGCCATGCCATCGACCTTGGCGCCGAGGAAAAACTGATCCCCATCATACAAGCCAAACTGCGCGACGGACTTGGCCCGCCAGATCCGGTTCGCAAAAATGCCGGCGGCAAAAGCGGAAATGGTGGCTGAACCAAGTACAGTAGCGGCAAAAGCCGGGCCATGGCGGGCGCGCGCCAAGATAAACCTATACCTCCATATCACCGGACGGCGAGCCGACGGCTATCATTGCCTGGATAGTCTTGTGGTCTTCGCCGACATCGGCGATGAAATCGAAGTCGAGGCCTGTGACGAGTTGCGTCTCGACATCGATGGCCCCTTTGCCCCGGGACTGCCGGCGGATGCAACGAACCTGGTGTGGCAGGCCGCGGCGGCCTTGAGCATGGCGGCCGGGATTCCGGCGCGAGCCCGTATAAGACTGCATAAATTACTGCCGGTCGCGGCGGGTCTGGGCGGCGGCTCGGCGGATGCGGCGGCGGCACTGTTGGCACTGCGGGCGTTGTGGCGGCTACCCATGGACGACGACACGCTGCATGATTTGGCGGCCGGTCTTGGCGCCGACGTGCCCATGTGCCTGGGCACCCGGCCCAGCCTGATCAGCGGCATCGGCCATGACATCGTGCCCGCGCCGCCATTGCCGCCGTTCGCCCTGGTCCTGGTTAATCCCATGCAAGCGCTTTCGACAGCCGCCGTATTCAGCGAGGTGGAGCAACCCTTCAGGGCCAGTCAACCCTGGCAGCGGGCGCCGGATCAAATTCAGTCTCTGGCGCGCCGGCGCAATGACTTGCAACCGGCGGCCCGCCACCTTGCACCCGTCGTCGGCAATGTCATAAAAAGCTTGGAAAACCTACCCGGCTGTCGTCTGGCGCGAATGTCAGGTTCGGGCGCAACATGTTTCGGCTTATTCGACAATCTGGCGAAAGCCGAAGCGGCCGCAAATATATTGGCAGGGAAACGAACGGATTGGTGGGTACGGGCCAGCGCCGTCGTCGGCGCCACGGAAGGATTTGAATAATGACGGAGCGTATTGCCCGCGGTGTCTGGAGCGGGGCTTGGCGCAAAAGTTCACGCCTTTTGATTTTGCTGCTGTCAGCGTTATTTCTCACCGCTTGCGACGGTGAGACGTTGAACCGCAGCGAGTTGCTCAACCCAGCAGCACTGACAGAAGACGATAGCGACATCGCCAGAACCTTTGACTGGGCGACCGTCGTGCTGCCCCGGCAAAAGGGCCAGGAACCGGTAATGGGGAAATTGTCGAGCAAACCGATCCGCGATCATTTATCGAAACTACCCACGACATGGCGTTACCCAACGATCCTTTATATGCATGGCTGTACCGGCCAGGGCGGCATGGATACCTTGCAGGCCTTCGCCAGGGCGGGCTTCGCCGTCATCGCCCCCAACAGCTTCGCCCGCCGCTACCGCCCAATGCAATGCAGCCCGTCCAAGCAGACCGGCGGGCAGAACATCTTCGTTTTTGATTTCCGGTTGGTGGAGGTCTCTTACGCCCTGCAACGCATGGCTCGACTGCCATGGATCAACAACGACCGCCTGTTTCTGGTCGGCACATCCGAGGGTGGTGTCGCGGCAGCATTGTATCGGGGAGAAGAATTCCGGGCCCGGATCATTGCCCAATGGACCTGCCATGGCGCGCCATTCATACGCGGTTTGGCGGCACCGGAAGGCGAGGCCGTTCTGGCCATCGTACGAAGCGACGATCCCTGGTACCAACCGGGCCGGACCGAAGGACAGCTCGGCGACTGCAGCGCCTTCTTCAAGACACCGGAGCGCTCCCGCTCACTTGTCATCGACGGCGGCGCGGCGCACGATGTATGGGGCCACCCCGGTACCATGCGGGCGGCGCTGGACTTTCTGCGCAGGCAATAGAACTTGCTACGACGGGGCCAAGGCAACGACCGCTGTCTATTCCGGCCGTGACGCATTTTCAGATAGCAACGTGCCACCTGGCGGCTGTTTGCGTCCGCCAATAGCGACCAGATGCGCCACCATGGCGCCAAGGCCGGCATCCGCCTGCAACCGAACAGGCACGGGCGGCAGGTCATCACGCAGCTTGGCCAGCCAGATATCGGTCCATTCCGGCCGTGTCAGACGGGGCAACCAAGTCCGCCGCGAGAACCCAGAGATCGGGATATGGCGCAACCGGCAAATACTTGCCGGGCCGGCGTAAAACGGCCCGTCCGTTCGCCCACCGTCCAGGGCCTCGAATTGGAAGTCATAGCGCCGCCGGCCATCGAAAACCTTGCTTCGTCCCGTGCAGCCGGTGCCTTTGTCCAGTTGTAAAATTGCCTGGTATAGTGCGCTTAAGGGATCCATCGTGCCGGGCAAATGATGCGGCGGCACAGCTTCGCGCTCATCCTCTTCGGCGCTAGGGCTTGTTGTAAAGCGCACCTCGCCGCCAGCGCCATACTCGATCTCGACCGAGCGTGCCTGGCCTGCCCAAGAACCTGTGGTGATATAGCGTGACGGCTTGGCCTGACGGTCAATGAACAGCCCCTGGCTCTTGTTCCGGCGGCGCAACTCTATCAGAAAGTCCAGGAGTCCGTGGCTGCGGGATGTTGTCGCAACAAGGTAGCGGCCATTGGCGCTTTCAGCTGTCAGATCAACCGAGCCTGCAAGGAATCCGCCGAGATATACATCATAGGCCAACTCAATACGCTGTTGCGGCATCGATTCGCTGGCAGCCAGGCCCGGCAGAACCAAGCAAGTAAGCAATAGGGCGAGCTTGATTGGCCAATTAACCATAAATTTGTCTTGGCAAAGGCGAAGCATCCTGAAACATCGCTGATTGAGGAATCGCAGCCTATCGATAAACAAAATCATACTTGTGAGCAAGATTATTAACCTTTACATATTAGATGAACAATGCGGGTGGCTTTTCCATCATCGCTTGAGCGTTTGTTTTGTTGCATTGTTGCCACAATATGTGATTTTCTTGCTGCAATGATGGAAATGCCCTTGCGAAGGTACAGGAAAACCCGTACGTTGCGCCTGTTTGTTGAAAGTAGAATTTATTTGTTTGTGACTAAATTCAATCTTTCACTTACTGTTTCGAGTGCAAGACTGAGTTATCGTTTTTTGGGTGCCAGGCTGTAAGATTCGTTTCGGAGCTAGAATTTATGCTAAGAGCTCTTGAAATGGAGTTGCCTGGCTGTAGTAAAGTCGCTAAGATTTCGACGTGTTTACAATAGGAGGTCCTCGGCAATGGTCGTTAAAAAGACACTGACTGCATTTGGTTTGGCATTGGCTCTGGCGGCAGCGCCGACTTATGCTTACGCGCAGTCGCAAGCTGCAAAAACTGGTAGTGGAACGACAACTGGCGTTACTGCCGGTCAAAGCGAAGGAGCCGCATTGGCGGGCTTGAGCGCGGGCGCGGTTGCCGCGGGTGTTGCCGTTGCCGCCGCGATTGCCATTGCTGTTTCCGCTGCGGCAAGCGATAGCGATTCCGTGAGCACCACGGATGCGTCGAGTAGCACTTCGACCGCTACTAACTAATCGACGCTGGAATATTTCTTGTAATGAGCAGCCCGCCAATCGGTGGGCTGCTTTTTGCTGTTTGAATGACATGCTTGTCTGATATTGAGCAATTGCCTGACCTAGGAAGATTTACGAGCAATCACTTAGGCATTCCAGCTTTACGGCTAATTCAAAGAACTCCCGGGACAAGACAACGGCTGTTTTGTGCAGCATTCCTTGCCTCGGCACCTGGCAAACTTGGTCCTTCGGCCCATGACTCGAAATAGCAGCCAGAACCAAGTACACGGCGGCACTGCAGCTGCGGAAACCGACGATCAATCGGTGCACGGCTTGCATATTCCTCTCAGGCCCAAGCTGGATACCGTACCCACGGCGCCACTGAATATCCATCAAGCGACCGTATTGCCGGAATGGATCGACTATAATGGCCATCTGAACATGGCCTATTACGTCCTGTTGTTCGACAATGCCACCGACCGTTTTTTCGATTTGATTGATCTTGGGCGCGACTACGTAGAGCGGCGCAATCATTCCGCCTTCGTATTGGAAACCCATGTCACCTATCTACAGGAAGTGGCATTGGACGATTCTCTGCGCTTTACCTTTCAGCTAATCGACGCGGATGAAAAGCGGCTGCATTACTATTTCGAGATGTTTCACGCCACGCGAAATTTTTTGGCCGCGACTTCCGAGCAGATCGCCCTGCATGTGAATCTTGCCGCCCGCAGCTCTGCCCCCTTTCCCGAGCCAATGAAGCAACGAATAGATAACATACTGGCGGCCCATGCGGGTCTGCCTCAACCAGATGGCGTCGGCCGCTCCATCGGCATCCGGCGTCGGACCCAGCCGCAACGTTGAGCCGGAAATGAATTTAGCCGGCCACTTCGCCCGAGCCCGCAGCCTGTTGCGAAATGATCAGGCATTGATGGCGGTGGTGGCGGCGGCGGTCGGCGTGCTGGTCGCCAATGCCGCCATTGCCTTTCGTTTGAGCATCGGCGGCGTGCAATGGCTATCCTACGGAATATACGCGGAAAAACTGATCGGCCGAGTGGCGGAATTACCGATCTGGCAGGTTTTGCTGGTGCCAACCGCCGGCGGCTTGGTGGTGGGCCTTTTCCTGAAATTCATCATGCCGGGCGGGCGCCCCATGGCGGTTTCCCATGTGATCGAGGCTATGGCCCTGCGCAATGGCCGTATGCGGTTACGCGATGGCCTGGCTGCCGCCTTTGTCAGCGCCGTCTCCCTGGGCGTCGGCGCCTCGGCCGGACGGGAGGGCCCCGTGGTGCATTTGGGCGCCACTATTGCCGGTGCGGCGACCCGGCGCCTTGGCCTCTCGCCCCATCTGGCCCGAACATTGTTGGGCTGCGGCGTCGCGGCCGCCGTCGCGGCTTCATTCAATGCCCCGATCGCCGGCGTCTTCTTCGCGCTTGAAGTCATCGTTGGCCATTACGCCCTGTCCGCTTTCGCGCCGGTGGTTATCGCCTCGGTGGCCGGTACGGTTATCTGCCGGGCGCATCTGGGAGAACAACCGGCTTTTCTGCTGCCCCAGTTCGGCGTCAATTCCCTATGGGAATTTCCCGCCTTCATGGTGCTGGGCGCGGTCTGCGCGGTCGTGGCGATGATTTTCATGTGGTCGATTTTCTATGCCGAGCGGGTGGTCGAAAGTCTGCGGGTACCCGATTGGCTGAAGCCCGCCGCCGGCGGTCTGGCCGTCGGCGCCATCGCGGTGGAATTTCCGCATGTACTGGGCGTCGGCTACGAAGCCACCGACGCCGCCCTGAATGAATTATTGCCCCTATGGCTGCTATTGATGCTGATCCCGTTGAAGACGGCGGCGACGGCGATCAGTATCGGCTGCCGCTTTGGCGGCGGTGTATTTTCACCGTCCCTCTATATCGGGGCCATGACCGGCGGCGCCTTTGGCCTGATGGCCGCCGGGGTCTTCCCTCATCTTGCCGCCTCGCACGGAGCCTACGCCATCGTCGGCATGTCCGCCGTGGCGGCGGCCGTATTGGGTGCGCCGATTTCGACAATATTGATCGTGTTCGAGTTGACCGGTGACTATCAAATCACCGTCGCCGTGATGGTGGCGACATCAATCGCCACGGTGATCGTGCAACAAATTCAGGGCCGCAGCTTCTTCCATTGGCAACTGGAAAACCGTGGCTTAAACCTGCGTGGCGGCCGGGCCCGCCATTTACTGCAAACCTTGACGGTAAAGGACGTATTGGCCAAGGATTTCGACAAAATCCCCGAACGCACCACGATCGCCGAAATCAAAAGCATGTTCAGCCGGCTGCCTCATGGCACCTTTGTCGTGGTTGATGGCGCCGATAAACTGGTCGGCACGATCTCTTTCGCGGACCTAAAGCACATCGCCTTTGACCCCAGCCTGGACAGTTTGATCAATGCCCGTGATGTGGCCCACTCGCATGCCCCGGCACCATTGATGGACGATACCTTGGAGGAAGTGCTGGCGGTGATGGATGTATCTGGCGAGGAGCATCTGGCGGTCATTACCAGCCCCGATGACCGCAGCGTCCTTGGCATAGTGCATCATAGCGACGTTCTGCGCGCTTATAACCGCGCCTTGCTGCAAGCCCAGGCAGAGGAACACGACGACAGCCAGAGATAAAGCTTGCCGCTAAATTCAAGCCGGCTCGTCACCATCATCAAGGTCGCGCCGCTCGAAGCGGCGGCCGTCCAGATCCCGCCGCCGGCGGTGTTCATCCGCCTCCTGACGCTCTCTGTCGCCTCTGCGGCGGCCATGACGTGCTCGGTTATGGGCCGCCTGAGTATCTTTTTCCGCCTTCGATTTAGCTTTGCGAAAGTGGTTGAGATTGATGATCTCGGCCATGCCTTCGCCCCCTCTGTCTTTGCGCGCCAATTCACCGCAGTACAAATGTCCAGCACCAGACAATACGCCAAACAATTTTCCACCGCCATCCCGCTTAATGGATTAGATTATATCAAAGATCTTGATCTTGGCTCAAATCGCTTCCAATTTCCGCCGGGTAGGAGTTTACCTTGAAAAAATTGCTCGTCGGCTTCGTCGTCTTGATCGTGGTGTTAATCGCCATCGTCCTGATCGGCCCGAGTTTTGTCAATTGGAATGATCATAAGGCCGAGATCATCACGGCGGTTCGCGACGCGACCGGGCGGGAATTGACGATCGACGGTGATATTGGCCTGAAGATCCTACCTGCCCCGGCACTCTCGGTTCGGGACGTCAGACTGGCCGGCCTGCCAAATACCACGGATACAGGGACCGCGGATATGCTGACCCTGAAGGCGCTGGACGTGCGGGTCGCCCTCGCGCCGCTCATATCGGGCGAGATCCAGGTTACATCCGTGCGCCTGATCGAACCGTTATTGATCCTCGAAGTTCTGCCGGATGGACGGGCCAATTGGCAGTTCGAAGCGCCGGGCCAGGCGGCGGCGGCCACGACGACACCGATGGCGGCAGCGGGTCCCAGCACGGCAGGCGACACTGCGTTTTCCCTCGATAAACTGGCTGTTGAAGACGCCGTCGTGATCTATCGTGATAGCCGCGCGGGTATCGAGGAACAGGTGGAAGCCCTGGACCTGGAAGGCTCCGCCGCATCACTGCAGGGGCCGTTTCATTTCACCGGCCGGGCAACGGCGCGGAATTTACCCCTGGCCTTCGATCTGTCCGTCGACAACCTAGAGAGCGGCAAACCAATCGGCGTACGGCTCGACCTGAAACTAAGCGGCGATGAGGGTGATGATGCGGCGGCTGCTTTTTCAGGCCGCATAGAAGCACTGGCAACGGAACCGCGACTAAGCGGGCAGCTGACATTGTCGGCAACGGACCTGTCCGCCGTGCAGGCGGCGGCACGGAAAGGCAGCGCTCCAGCACAGATCCTAAGCCAACCATTGCAGATGAAGGCCGCAGTCGAAGCATCGGCCAAGGCCGCCACCCTGAACGACATTGATTTGACCTTCGGCCCCCTGCAGGCCAGCGGCGCCATCAGCGCCAGCCTGGGCGAGGAGCCAAGCTATGATCTGGCTTTGTCGATTGGGCGTCTTGATTTGGATCGACTGTTGCAGGGTACGGTCAAAGCTTCCGCGTCATCATCGGCGTCAGCAACGGGCCAAGGTAAAAAAGAGGCTGGGGCCGAAACAGACGCCCTATTGCCGGAAATTCCGGCCACCTTGCGGGGCAGCGTGGTGATCACGGTTGAAGGCTTGAAATACCGTGGCGGCGTACTTAGCCAGGTGCAGCTGGACGCCAGCGCCGACGACGGCGTGCTGCGGCTGGACCGACTTTCGGCGCTGTTGCCGGGCGGCTCCGACCTGCGCCTGTCGGGTCAGACGAAGAAACTTGCCAACGGCCCGCGTTTCGATGGCAAGGTCGAACTGGCATCAAATAATTTGCGCGGTTTGTTGAGCTGGCTGGACGCCAATCCCAGCGCGGTTCCAGCCGGACGATTGGCCAACATGAGCCTGACATCCGATTTCAATGTCAACCGCCAGCAGGCCGAGGTCAGCAATATGAATCTGCGCCTGGACAGCACCACGGTCGAGGGCGCCGCGACGGTTCTGCTGCAGGCCCGTCCGTCCTTTGGTCTGGCGCTGAATATCGACCGCATCAACCTTGATGGCTATCTGCCGGCCAAATCAGCGCAAAACAATAGTTCAGCACTAAGCAAGGGCACCACTAAGGCCGAGGCAGCCGCCACCGCAAAAGCCACTGACAACCAATTGGCCGTGCTGGAACGGTTCGACAGCAATCTTATCCTGAACATCGGCGAATTATCATACAATGCCGTACCCATAAGAAATTTGTCCGTTGAGCTTGGCCTGGCGGGCGGCAAGTTGACACTCAGAAAAGCCGCCGTGCGGGATCTGGCCGGGGCGAATTTCACGCTTAGCGGCACGGGCCAGGATTTTTCCGGCACCCCCAAGGGCGCGGCAAAGATACGGCTGCGGGCCAAATATATCGACGGCCTGGCGCGGTTGGCGGGGGTTGAGTTGCCGATACCGCCAAAACGCCTGCAAGGCCTAACCCTGGATGGCGTGATCAATGGCGATGCCAAGGGCCTGGATTTCGACATCACGACGACCCTATCCGGGCTGAGCGGCAAGGTCAGCGGCAAGGCGGCCGACCTGCCGGGAAAAGCAAAGGCGGAGCTGAAGCTGGACTTGCGCCATGGCAGCCTGGCGGCCCTGTCGAGGACTTTTGATCTGGGCCTGAAACCGCTGGCCCGTGCCGATACGCCGATATCCGTGCAGGGCACGGCCAAAGGTGACGCGGCTGCCCTGGCCGTGGATCTAACCGCACAGGTAGCAGGCGGACAACTGCAACTCAAGGGCACAGCCGATGCCCTGGATAAAACACCGCAACTTAATCTAAGCACCGCCGCCGATCATAAGGATCTGGTGTCCTTGCTCGCCGCCCTGGGCAGCCGATATCCACCCGATCAGAAGTCCCCCGGCGGCGTAAGTCTGAATGGTAAAATCAAAGGCGGCGGCGATGCTTTCGAGTTGAATGAATTGAGCGGCAAATTTGGCCCCATCACGCTATCGGGCAAGGCCGGTATTGGCCTGGATGGTCCCCGTCCCAGGATCACGGCCAACCTACAGGCCGATGATGTGGTGCTGGATCACTTTTTAGGTGCCGGCAAACAGGCCGCAGCCGGCAAGCCCCGCGGCGGACAGGGGCAAAGCAGCCCCGGGCATGGGCGCGGTGACGAACGCTGGTCGCGCGAGGCCATCAAACTCGACGCCCTACAGGCGGCGGACGCGGATATCAGGCTGGCCGCCAGACGCCTGGTCTTTCAACACTATCCTTTTGAGGAGCCAAAACTGCACGTGAGCGTCAAAGATGGCGTTCTGCGGGTCGAGCAGCTGACCGGCCGGCTGTTCAAGGGCGAGGTCGGCGTGCGGGCGACGTTGAATTCGCGCCCCCTGCCGGGTCTGGGCCTGTCCGTGCAATTGCATGGCGCCGACATAAACCAGGCC
>CAYWYB010000030.1:0-25343 GCA_964462145.1 uncultured Rhodospirillaceae bacterium | reverse complement strand
ATCCTCCCTTATGAAAACCCCTCAATATGTCCCAGGGGCGCTGACGTCAGACAATTGGGCCTGAAGCCGGTAAACTGAAAAAACCGCTCTGAGCCGTAAATGAAACGCAGTTTATCGTCTATCTCCCAGAACCAATCCGGAGAAATTTCTGCGACATCCCGAAACCGCTTTTCACTGTGCCGCAATGCGTTCTGGCGAAGCAGACAAAGATACAAGGACAAAGCCACCCCCGCCGACAGCAGAACGGCGAACCCCAAAAGGGTCAATAGGGATTGGAATTTTTCGGGGCCTATTCTTGCTTCCGTGGGGTGCAGCTGCAAATTCCACTTTCGCGACAAAATTTGTGCCGTGTGCGATGCCGAGAGCCGTCGATCGGTCGGAATATTGCCAGATCGGAAAATCTCTTCGCGGGCGTCGAAGACGGCGAAAGAATAGTTCTCCTTAAATCTCGAGCCGAGACTATTCTCAATGATTTCATCAACCAGAAAGGTGACCGCAACTGTGCCGCCAATACGACTGGAAGCAGGAGCTGGAAAAAAGACGACAAGACCCATTGCACCGTATTCTTCTCTCACTATCGATGAAGCTCGGGCTTCACCGCTGCGTTGGGATTTTTCAAAGTCCGGGCTGGCGAAGGGGCGGTTACTGACGGTTTCGCCGCGCTGCAGGTGATTGGGCGCATTAGACACCGTCCAAACGATGGTTCCGGCCTTGTCGATCCGGCTTATGCTCAAAATACCAGGAACCATATTGTTAAGAGCCGAAGCGACCCTCGTGAACCCAGTCTTCGTATCGACCGCGCGCGTCCGCCACGCCATCAGCGATTTATGGACAACGGCCGACCGCATTTTGACCGCGTTCTCCAATTGCTCTGCTGCTTGCGCTGCTGCAATCGCTGTATCTTGCCGAATACCCCGCAACTCGTCATTTGCAATGAACTGCCAAATCACGGCCAAGATCAGGGCTGTAATGACAAATGCCGCCGCCGAAATGAATACAGGCTTTTCCATGCCACCGTTCAACAATTCTGCTTGGCTTATCGTATGGTTCCCGGAGAACCCTACAACATGACGGAATTCTGTTAATTGCCGTAGATCATTGTTTGGTAAAGTGCGCTGATGTAACGCTTCCCTTTTTTGCTTGTCTGAATTCAAGCATGCAACGTGTCGGCTCGCTGGACGGCGCTCGTTCTGTTGGGTCAGGCATGAGTGTCAAACAAGCACGTAGAAGCAAATCATGACTCACGAACAAGTACGGTTGGTTCAAGAATCATTCGCGTTGATACGAGATGATTTGGAGCATTTTGCCGAAGTCTTTTACATGCAGTTGTTTGAGTTAAGTCCGGATATTCAACACATGTATCGCGGCGACCAGAAAGAACGAGAGCGAAATTTGGCTGGCATGCTAAACACGATCGTTAATGCCCTGGATCGTTTAGATGACATCAAGCCCGATCTCCAGAGCCTTGGTCGCAGGCATATAAGTTATGGCGTTCGGTCGAAGGACTACCAAGCTTTTGGCGAGGTGCTGATGTGGACCATCGAAAAGTTTCTGAACACGGCTTTCACCCCCGACGTTCAAGAATCTTGGTACTCTTTCTATGAATACATTTCTGGGGTTATGCGAGAACATGCCGACCATTAGATCGCCATGGCAATTCCAATCCCCTTAAAGAACTGAGGTTCTAGCGGATATTCGCCATCGGAAAGGATGATTTTGTAAGCCCGAAGTTGTGCATGGCCTCTGCCGCCCATCGATGGCAATCGCCCCGAGCGGCGGCATCAGGCGAAGCCATCAGACGTTCAGGGTACAGATCAACGCTGGCAGAATTTTGATCGACGACGCAAGCTGAATGTCCTGGCGCCTTTGAACGCCATGACCGAGTACGTCGACCACACGCGCGCCCCTCGGTCGGGAAGGCAGCGAAGGATGAGGACGCCCGCTGTGATGGGCGCCGGTGCGAAGTTGAAACAATATGCAATTCGGGATCTGCTTGCGCTTTCGGGTGCCGCTTGAATCCACTTGATGATGTAACCGTCGCGTCGACATAGTGGTTGTTCCATTGCTCGCCCCATCGCCTGTGGGTTTCCATGTTCAGTACGAGAGAGGTCGTTGGCGGCCAGACGGTTCCAACACCGTTGGAAGAGCTGGAGCTACCGATGGCCTCTTGCACCGGGTCAATGTCCTGGTAAGAATCGCCCGGGCCCCAAGGTATGGTCTGCTGTACTGCCGGTTGGACCGCTGCTTACCATCGCGCTGTCTTGCGCCGGCTGGACGATGTAGCCTAAGTTAATCAGGGGACGCGGCCCGCCGTATTGGTGGCATTGCCGCACAATGCTGAAGGGCACTTTGGTGGTATCGACACCCTCTCATCCGCAGGGCAGGAACAGTTGGCAACGCCGCTTTGACGGCCTGTTGAACGATCTCGATGCCCTTTCGCCACCACGCATCCAGGTCGATCTGCACGGCGATGACATGGTGGTGCGCGAGCTGCGGCAAACGGCGCCACTGGCCCGCCTGCGACTTGACGCCAGCGGCGGCGCACGGATCGTTGAGGGACAGGAGGCCCTTGCCGCGCTGACGGATCGCGAGGCCGTGCCCGTGGCCCTCCATCTGGGCGGCGACCGCCTGCTGCAAAGGGCTTTCAGGCTGCCGCGGACCACACCGCCATCGGACCTTAGGGGCGCCATTGGCTTTGAAATCGAGCGCCACACGCCATTTCGAGCCCAGGACGTTACCTACGGCTGGCATCTCGAGGACGTGCCCGGCGATACCAGGCTCATGACCGCCCATGTCGCGATGGCACAACGCCGCCCCTTGCAACAAATTATCTCCAACCTGCGGGCGCACAACCTCATCGCCGTGCGGCTGACGGTGGAAGCGGCCGGAAACGAGATCATCCTGGAGGTACCGGATGACGCGGTGGCGCCACGGCGCCGACGACGCCGGTGGCGCCAGGCGGTCTTGTTGCTGGGCCTCGCGGCGGCATTGATTTCGCCGCCCCTATGGTTGCAGCACCGCGCGGGACAGATCACCAGCGAGGCGCACGGCCTGCGGGACCAGCTACGGACCGGGGCGGCCACTGGCACGCCGACAGTGGAAGGGAAACTGTTTGATGCCGTTGCCAACCTACGCCGGCATCCGGAAACCATTGAAACGCTGAACCAACTGTCGGCGATATTGCCCGACGGCACCTGGCTTACCACCCTGTCCATCAACGGCGGTGACGTGGTGATCGAGGGCATCAGCGACGACAACGTGCGTCTGGTTCAACTGTTGGAGGCCTCGCCCGGCTTCACCGCCGTGACCTATGCCGCGCCCGTGGTGCGCAACCAACAGGATGACAACGAACGCTTCGTCTTCAATCTAACCAGGGTGAGCCGCTAGCGGCGGCGCGGAGGCGTGGTGGGTACGGCACAAATGGTGGAAAGAAAGGCTGGCCTCGTGCGGCTGGGCTGGTACGCCGGATCGGCGATCGCACTGTTCCTGGGCGCCGTGGTCCTCATCATGGCATACCGGGACGGCTTCGCCGCTTTAGAGGATGCGCGCGCCCAACGGCTACAGGCCCACCGGGCGGTAGCGCTGCAGGTCGAGCGGCGCCAGCATCTGGCCGCGTTGTTGCGCCGTCCCGGCGCCGGCCCCATCATTCTTGCCACCGGCAACGAAGGCGAGGCCCAGGCCGGCCTGCAACGTCATTTGACCGCCGCCTTAGGTGCCGCCTCGGCCGAAATCGCCAGCCTGGAGGTGCTGCCGGCCGGCACCGCGGACGGCTACCGGCGCATTTCGCTTCGTGCCGACTTCACCGTCGATTTGAGCGGTTTACGGAAGCTGCTCCACGATCTCGAGTTCGGATTGCCGCTGGCCACGATTGAGCGCCTGCGTGTTCGGGCGGCGGGCCCCCGGGCCATCGGCACCGACCGTCGGCTGTCCGTCGACCTCCACATCGTCGCGCTTCAGGAGCCGCCAGGCCCATGATGGTCCGCGCCAACAATTCCGTAGTGATGGCCACGACGGCTGTACTCATCCTCGTGGCGGCTGGACCGTGGCTGCTACCCCTGGACCGCTGGTTGCCGGAACGGCCGCTGGCGGCGCGGCAGCAGGATATTGCTATTGCTGGGCCGTTGCGCCGATTAAATTCGCCACCGCCGCTTCAGACTTTCGCCGCGATGACCCAGCGTCCGCTGTTCAATGCCAGCCGGCGCGCGCCATCCAGCACACCGGCGTCGGCTGGCCATGAACGCATGCTGTTGGGCCGTTACCGGTTGAGCGGCGTTGTCGTCACCCCGGAGCGGCGCCTCGCCTTGCTGGTCGATCCCAAGGGACGGCATATCAAGGTTGAGGAGGGCGGCGATCTGGACGGCTGGCGCATGCTCTCCATCTCGCCACGGCGTCTGCTGCTGTCGAAAGCCGGAGAGCGGCTGGAACACGATCTGGTGCCGAATACGAAGCGCGTGGGCACCGGTAACTAGGTCCCTTTGCTCATTGATCACCGCCACGATAGCCCCTAGACTGCATTACGACCCTAGCGAATATCGATGGAAGACCCGCGTGATCACAAGACTTTTGGCGCTGCTGATCGCAATCGGCCTGACGTGCTGTACTGCCCGGCCCATTAAGGAGCCGTCGCAGCTTCCGCCCGATAGCGCCGCGCCAGCGGCTGCCATCGCCGCACAGGCCTCGATTATACCGGCGCCGGCATCACCGGTGGCGAGCCCGGTGCAGCGGCCCGAGCGCACACGGCCAACGCTGGAACGACCAACGCGCATCGACGAGATCTATAAGGCCAAGACAGCGCCGGCGGAACGGCGGCAACAAAGGGGCGGGCCGGCGGATATTACTCTGAACTTCCGCGATGCCGAGGTGCGTGAAGTCACCCGCTTCGTCATCGGCGAGGTGCTAAAACAGAACTTCTTTGTCGATCCGGGCGTTGCCGGTACCGTCACCTTGTCGACCAACCGGCCGCTCCGCCGCGCCGATGTTCTACCCGTGTTCGAGGCCGCGTTGAAGTCTATCGGTGCGCGGCTGGTCATGTACCAGGGCGTTTACCGGGTTTCCCGTGATACCGGTGTCCCCGGCCGTCTCGGTGGCAGTGTGGCAATAGCCGGCGACAGCGATGGCGCCCCCTCGTTCGTTGCCTTTCCCATGCAGTTCGTCGCCGCCGGCGAAATGGCGAAAATTCTCGCGCCCCTGCTGCCCGAGCGTGCAATCGCCTACAGCGACACGGAACGCAATGTGATCTTGGTTGCCGGCGATGGGCCGACCCTGCAACTTGCCCGCGACACGGTCGAGATATTTGATGTTAATCAGATGGCCGGCAAGCACGTGCTGCTGTTGGGTCTGCAAAGCGCGGATGCGCGTGTCGTGGTCAAGGAACTCGGCTCCATCTTTGGTGCCTCGGGACGTACGCCGGGGGCCCGCATCGCCACCGAATTCGTGCCCATCGACCGGATCAACGCCGTCATGGTGCTGTCGCGTAATCTTGCCCATATCGAAGAAGCGCGGAATTGGATCTATCGCCTCGACCGCAATCTGAGCCCGACCGAACGGCGGCTGTTCGTTTACTACGTTCAGTATGGCGAGGCGCAGAACATAGCCACGGCCCTGCGCGAGATCGTCGGTAACATGGTCCGTACCAACAGCCCCGGTGGCGGCCGCGCCGGCAATACCGCCGCCGAGGGCGATAGCGCCCAAGCGCCGCCACCGCCAGACGATGGCAAACTGACCATCGCCGTGGATGCCGAGCGTAATGCCCTGATGGTCTCTGCGGCACCGGATCAGTTCCGCATGATCGAAGATGTCCTGACCCAAATCGATATCCCGCCCTTGCAGGTGATGATAGAGACCAGCGTGTTCGAGGTGACCTTGCGCGACCAGTTGCGCTTCGGCATTCAGTATGCGCTTTCGAACGGCGGCCTGAACGTCACGGACGATGGTCTGTTTGCGCTGACCCGCGGCACGCAGACGGCGGCCGGCACCGGCTCTATCATCAATCCGCTGGCAGCGCCGGTCGTGCCCGGCTTCAACTTCATCCTGAACAGCGTCACCCGCACCAAGCTGGTAATCGATGCCTTGTCCGAACTGACCGAGGTAAACATCATTTCCTCGCCGAACATCCTGGTGGTCAACAATAAAACGGCGCGCCTGAATGTCGGTGATGAAGTACCGATCATCATCCAGAACACGACAAGCGCCGTGACCGACACGCCCTTGATCGTCAATACGGTTGAGTACCGTCAAACGGGCGTCAGCCTGGAAGTGAAGCCGCGCATCAACGCCTCCGGCATGGTTTCCATGGACATCGTCCAAGAAGTCAGCGATGTCACGCCGACAACCACGTCGACCATCGATTCACCTACGATCCAAAACCGCAGCCTGCTCAGTACCGTAACGATCGAGAGTGGTGAAACGGTTATGCTCGGCGGCCTGATCCGGGAATCGGCCTCCGATGGCAAGAGCGGACTACCGCTGCTTCATGAACTGCCGGTACTCGGTTCCCTGTTCGGAAGTACCGCCAAAACCACGCGGCGCACTGAATTGGTCGTGCTGATACGTCCGATCATCATCGGCAGCTCCGATGATGCGCGGGTGGTGACGGCGACGCTGAAGGATAAGTTCCTAACCTTGATGCAGCGGGAACGCGTTGGCATTCGGCAACCGCGTCGCATGCATTAGTTCGAATTTCCAGTTCAGACGGAAAGGCCGTACCGCTATTGCGGCGTCAGCGAAGTCGAAAGTTGGTAACGGCCGGTGCCACCGCAGCAATGGCTGACAGTAAGGAAATAGGTTCCAGCGGCCAATTGATGCGAAATGTGGAAATTGTAGCGCTCGCCGCCGTCATCATCGGTGGCAATCAGTGTTTCGTCGGCACCGCGTAATTCCGCCGCCAAATCCGCCGGCCCGGTTGAGGCAATATCAACCCTCGCGTTCTGCGGCACCACGAGGCGGAAAACATCCAGATCACCGGGCCGCTCCAACCGGCCGGCTAACCCATCGGTAACATCGGCCGCCGCCGCAGTATCGTTGGCGTAATCATCGTCCGGCCCGACACCACCCAGGAACAATGCGCCGGCAACGGCGGGTGCGGTGGTCTTTGGCAGCCGGGAACCAGACGCAATCGCCTCCAGCTCCGCGACGCTGGCGACGACATGAACCAGGTAACGCCCGGCGCTGCGGAACGCCTGGCCCTGGTTAAATACAAGCAGGCTCTTGGCGCCCAGCGCAGCACCTTCATCAGCCGAAAGGGTCACCTGGATTTTCTCGGCATTGTCAAAGACCGTGCCGTCGACATAAAGCGCCGCCGGGGTCAATATCACCGGCGAACCGCCCGCATTACTGAAACCGCTGCCATGCAGCGTTAATACCCCTGTCTGGCCACGCGACACGAAGCCGGCCACCGGTGCATCCCCCCTGTATCCGGTCTTGAGCAGACAACCGAAACCTATGCAGGCGGGTTGGCCGGCCAAGGCCGTGCTCTGCCGCGCCTTCGCCTTTTCCACAAGTTGTTTGCGGAAAACCTCCAAGGCCTGCACACCGCCGTCAACCCAGCGGCCACCTTCGCCGTCAAGGCCAATATAAATGCGGCCATCCTTGCGCTCGTAGTAGCCGTGCTGGTCGAGCTGCTGGCCGCCAAGGGCACGGTAAATATCATAGAGGCGCTTGGCGCCAATAATCACGGCATCGCCGTTGGCCGCCGCGCCTGCATCACCGTTCAGATCAAAGAAGGTGGCCGCTCTATCACCGCCAGCCGCACCAGCCGCCGAGGCTATGACACGATCGACGACCGCGGAGACCGAGGCCTCGTAGTCGGTCTGGGACATCTGCGCATTTGTGGGCAGAGGAAACAAGGCAGCGAACATCACAGCTGCCAAAATCCCGGATCCGGCCCAGGGGTTCATCTTCGGCAATGGAAATATGCGGATCATTTCCCGTCAACCCACCTTAAATGTCATGCATTGTTTCGGCACCTTGACCGATATTCCAAGCGAAAACCAGGTCAGGAAACTATTACCGGTACAGGCCGAACGGGTAATGCCAATGGTGGCGAAGCCACGCAGATGTACATCATCGACGCGGATCCAGTAATACTGGCCCCGTTCACTGGTCACGGTGCCGCACCAACCGGTATTGCTTTCGTAGAGGCCGTCGCGGCTGCATACCTGACGATGCAGCGCCTGGGATGACGAATCTTGAGACGGCGCCAGTGATGCTGAACGCGGTGAGACGCCCAGCGCCGGCGGATTGCCGGCGACCACCGGGGCGCTGCTTCGGTGCTGCTGGCGCAACTGCACCAGACGGGCATTGGCCAATAAGGCAGAGGGCGCCGAAGGATGCCGCAGCAAAAGCTCGTCATAGGCCCGTACCGCCGCCTGCTGCTGGCCAGCCAATTCAAGCTGATAGCCCTGGCTGAAAAGCGTGTCAGGCGATGCCGCCGGCACCGCGACGACCGGTTGCCCATGCTGACTGCCGCTGGCGGCTTGCGGGATATTGCTCCAGGGGCGATTGCCACCGTCGTTTGTCGAGACAGGTTGGCTTGCTTTGTCGAACCTGCTCGCGGCGCGCGGCGGCTGGACGTTTGGTTGGTAAGCGGCAGCAACAGCCTGCCGCGGTGCACTGTAGGCCCGCCGCACGGTGCCACCCTGATATACGCCTCCGTTCGACGCCGTGGCAGCGGATATAACGATCGTGCCGCCAGTGCCCATTGGCGCACTGCCCGATCGAGAATCGATTACCCATGGTCCGTCCCGGTTGGCAAATGTCCTGGCCGTCCGGCTGACGCTATCCAGCGGACTAGCCATGGACGGATTATAGGCTGCGGGTCGATAAACCGCCGCAAAGGCCTGTTGCCGCGCATTTCGTGATGACAGGGCACGCCCCGCATAGCTGCGTTCGTTCGTCACCGAATCGGAAGACACCACGACGGTGCCACCGTAGCTCCCGTTCGTAGCCGGCGCAGTCGTTGGCGTATGAGCCACCATCATCCGTGTTGGCGCCGCCGCGCGGGGCATTGGCACGGCGGTATCGGATGCGTTGGCAGCAGCCGGCGTTGGCGCCATTTTCGTTTCGGCGCTCTTCGCCGCCGGCTGAAGGCTACTCCCCGTCGCTTGAGCCATTTTCGGGCTGGTGGCTGCCTGCGCCAACTCTTCCCTCACCGTCTCACCGCGCCCGGCGGCCTCGGCCGCACTGGCGACTTGTTTGGCGCGGGCCATGAGCCAGGCATCGACCTCCACGGCGCTGGCGATACGCCTGGCCGTCAATTTCCCGTCCTCGTAGTTGGCATGCAGATGCGAGCCGTCGGACCGGCGTATCATGAAGTTGCCGTTGCGCTGCCCGTCAATATACTCGCCGACGATATAGCCGCCGTCATCGAATGTTGACACCACTTCGCCATGCAGTTCACCGCCGCGAAATCCGCCCTCGTTACGCTCGACCTCACGGCTGCCCTGGTACCATATCAAAGTGCCGTGACCAGTAAGTTTGCCGTTGTCGCAATCGCCGTACCAGCGAATGCTCTCACCTTCGGTCGGCAGCGGATTGCTGGTTGCGCACCTGCTCACCGCATCCGCGATCCAGCCCGATGGCGCTGCCGGCGCGGCGGCGGACCGTTGCGCCTGCGCCGGCGCGGCCGAAGCATCCTCGGCATCGCCGCCAAGCCAAGCGGCAACATCGAGCGCGGCGCACCCGGAGAGTGTCCCTAGAAGGATTCCAAGTGTCAGAATCCGGCACGTCGCGAACATCCCATAATTCCCCATGCACGTAAGTCCAAAGTTCACTTATCCTACCGTGAATTGCCGCCGGAATGAAGCCTCCGCTGTGCCATGCCATCGTCATTTTCATTGTCATCGCCCGCCGCATGAATAAACCACCTGTCCGGTCTCCAGGTACGGAACGTTAGTGATTGCCTGGCACCGCCGCCCGGCCACACCACTGCGAACCAACTGGCGGCCGGTTTCTCCCCACGCGTCGTCGCTTTGATGCCGTAAGCGTGTCCGTCAGAGGCTGTCACGTACGTTTCAAGGCCCGGCGGCCAAAGCATCTCGCGACCGCCATCGCGGATCATCTTATCCCGTTTGTGCAGAAAGCTCTGTAATGCGTCGGGTGCCGCCTGCGAGGGCAATAGCCGGAGCAACCGCGCATCCGCCGATAACGGATCGACACCGGCATTGAGGCAATCAACCGTAAAAGACGGCGCCAGCCGCGCCACCGTTTCCGCATCAAGGCCCAGCACTTGGTACAGTTCGTCAATGGTCTCGAACGGGCCATTGCGCGGTCCCACCTGGCGTCCGGCGGCGCGGTAGGCGTCACGCTCGGCCCCCTGCGGACGTGGCCGATTGCCGGGATCGCGCCAGTCCAGGACAGCCTTTGCCTGCCGCCGGGCCGTTTCAGATTGACCCAGGCCGCTAAATAGCGCCGTGATCATATCGGAGCGTCCAGTATTCAGGTCAACCCGGCCGCATTCGTCAACGATCTCGATATCGACCGGGCTGCCGAATACGACAGGTGCATCCGCGCCGGTCAGATTAAGGCGCGGTGGCAGCGGCTGGGCCGGATCCAGAAGCAACAACGCCCCGTGCAGCACGCCGGCCTGGGCCGTCAAACGTTCCTGCGCCAGATCGATCTGAGCACGGGCCAATACAAGATGGCTACGTGTCCGCTGCGCGACGCCTTGAGCGATAAGCGCCAGCATCACCAGCAGCCAAAGCACCACCAAAAGCACGCTGCCTTGCCTCTGCCGGTTACCACGCATGCTGACCATCCAATATCGCCCCATCATCAACGTGGTTGTGGCGAAAGCCGGGGATGGATCATCAAGTCCGGCCACCTTTCACCATCACGCCAGGCAATCCGCAGCCGGACCAAGTGCGGCAGGCCTTTTTCATTCCATTGCCCGTGCCAAGCCGCCCGTTTTCGGCCCGCCTGGCCGAAATAATCGATACGTAGCGTCCCGATGCCGCGCGCCAACGTCCTGGCCTTGGCTGTCGTACTGTTTGTCCCGGCGTCAAAGGCGCCGGCAAAAGAACGTTCAGCCAGCACAAGTTCGCCATTATTCAAGTACAACCAATCAAGCACCAGGCCGCCTAGGGCCGGCCACGGCGGCGCGCTGGCAACAAACCGCATGTTGTCGGCCTGGCCTGCGAATATCGGTTCTTGCCGTGCCCCTTCGCCCCAACCCAGAGGCCGTGCCGTTTCCAGCCGTTCCCGTAACAACCGATGCACGTGGTAGGCGCGCTCAATCCGTTCGGTGCGCCGGTCCACCTGCCTGGTGGCGGAAATGCCGGTGCCAAGGACATTGACCAACAGCGCTGTGATCAGAGCCAAAATGGCAATACCGACCACCAATTCCAGCAGCGTAAACCCAGCTTGTCCTCGTCTATCGGACATCCGCCGGCTCCGCGATCTTCAGCGCCTGTAACGTCAACGATTGGGCCTTCGCATCACCCCAGGAAACAGTCACGGCAACGGTAAAGGGCTTCACTGGCAGGCGGCGCGTCCGTTCCCGGCCCAGGCCGTCATAGGGTGAAACAACGCTGCGCCAGCGCAACCCGGGCTCCATCCGCCCCTGGCTGGCACCGCTCTTCAGCGGAATGGTTGCGCCATGAGCGGACAGCAGGGACTGTGCGGCCATCAACGCCTGCAGGGCTCGTTCGCCGCGGGCGGCGCTGTCGGCGGCTTGGCCGTAGACGCGAATGGCGGTACCGACCGTCAACGCCACCACGACCAGGGCGACCAGGACCTCCAGCAGGCTGAAGCCGGCTTGCCTACGGGCCGGCAATCGAGACATAACCCGTCAGCCAATCCACCGTGACGTTGCGCTGGCGATGGCCGTCGCCCAGTACAATGCGCCCGCCGGTGGCGCTGCCATCGGGCAGAAAGACAATGGCCGGCGCCTGGTTCAGACCCCGCCCGCCCGGCGGCACGAAGGCGGCAACCGACGGGCCACCATCAAATGTTCCGACCTCTTCGCCGTGGCGCCATTCACGCCGAACCAGATCGATATAGACATGTTTTGGTCGCCTTTCGCTGATCGCCGCCATGCGTACCTGGCGCAGTGCCGCCGCCAGGCGTTCGGCATCGCCAGCCGACGAGGACAGATCAAAAAGCCGACCAGCGGCCGGTACGGCGATAGCGGCGACCAGCGCCAGCAGCGCGATCACCACGACCAACTCGATCAGCGTAAAGCCCCCCTGCCCGGCCTGGCGCGTCATCGTGCTGACGATTGGGCGGCGACGTCGGCATCCTCATCCTCGCCGCCGGCCTTGCCGTCGGCACCCAGGCTTTGCAAGCTGTATCTGTTGGCGGCATTGTCCGGCCGCTTGTAAAGGTAGGGCTGCTGCCAGGGATCAAGCGGCACCTCGCCCTTCAAATAGGGACCGTGCCAGCGTTCCTCGCCGGCCGGGCGTTTGACAAGTGCCGCCAGGCCTTCCGCCTGCCGTGGATAATGGCCAACGTCGAGCATATAGAGGTCCAGCGCCGTGCTCAGGCTGTCCAATTGAATGCGGGCGACATCCACCTTGGCCCGGCCGAGGTACCCGATCACCGTCGGCGTCACCAGGCCGATGAGCAACCCGAGAATAACCAGTACGACCAAAAGCTCGATCAGCGTAAAGCCTTGCTGGCCTCGCGCTCTTCGTGGTGGATCCGCGTCAGTTTCAGAATACAAGGGCATGTACGCTCGCGATGGTGGATAATAAGGTCAGGATGATAGAAGCAACGAGGATGCCGGTCAAAATGATCAACATCGGCTCGATCACCGCGATCAGCCGCCGCAAACCTTGTTCAACATCGGTCCGCAGCCGCTCGCTCAGACGCTCCAGGATCTCCTGAAGAGATCCGGCGTCCTCGCCGACCGAGATCATCTCGATCACCAATTCCGGCAGATGGCCGCTCCGGCGCAGGCTGTCGCTTAGCCGGGCGCCCTCACGGACCCGCACCGCCGCCTGACGCAGGGACGAAGCCAGACTTGGATCAAGCGCGGCCTCCGCGGTCAATTGCAATGCCGCCGGTAGCGGCATGCGGCTGGCATAGAGGATCGCCATGATACTCAACGCGCGTTCAATTCCCATCTTGCGCGTAAAGCCGCGTATCAAAGGCAGACGCAGCGCAAGGCGGCTCCACCGCGGGCGGCGCCGGCGTGCCAGCAGCCAAAGCGCCAACCCCAGTACGACGATCGCTGGAAGATAGCTGCGCAAAAAATCAGAAACGGCAAGCAAGATGCTGGTCAGCAACGATACCTCGACATTAGTCTGACGAAACAGGGCTTCGAACTGGGGCACCACGAACAACAGCAAGACCAGAAACGACAAAAGGGCCGCCGCAATCAGGAAACAAGGATAGATCAATGCTGACTTGACCGCGGTCAGCATGCGCTCGCGCTGTTCCCGCCAGTCGGCAAGGCTCGAAAGAGCGTCGGTCAGCGCACTGCTCTCTTCACCCGCGCGCACCGTGGCGCGGAAAACCGCATCGAAATGGTCCTGGTCCTGGTCAAGCGCGTCCGCCAGGCTGGCACCGGCACGGACCCGCTGTCGCAAATCAGTGGCGAGCTGTGCCAGCACGGGCCGCTCTGCCGAGCGGGCAACGATCAGCAGGGCGCGGTCGGCGACGATCCCGGCATTGAGCAACATGCTTAACTCCCGCACGAAGGCGGTAATCGCGGCCGGCGGCAGACGGCCAGCTTCGGGGTCGAGCTGATTGAGCCAGCCTCGAAGCCGCATGCGCCAAAAACTGCCCCCCACATCGCCAACCGGGTCCAAGCGCAGCGGCAGCAAGCCCTCGCCGCGCAAGTGGGTCAACGCCGTTTCGCGGTCATCGGCCTCGATTGAGGCCTCGACTACATGATCCCCCGCATCAACAGCCCGGTATTGGAACCTTGGCATGGCTCAGCCGCTTCCCAAAACGCGTAGAACTTCAGTGGCACTTGTTATGCCCTGCGCCGCCTTGTCCATGCCATTCCGGCGCATCGGCAGTAGTCCCCCGTCGCGTGCCGCCTTTTCGATCGCCTGCGGCTCCATGCCCTGCATGATACGCACCCGCATGGGCTCGTCCACGATCATGACTTCGGCAATCAAGGTGCGGCCCCTATAGCCGGTGCCGCCGCAACGTTCACAACCAACCGCAGCAAAGGCCTTCGCGCCGCCGCCGACACTGCCCGTGGCCGGCGTCCGGCAATGTGCACACAAGGTACGAACCAGCCGCTGCGCCACCACCGCCGTGACGGAAGCAGCAATGCGGTAGGGTTCCAAACCCATATCAGCCAGCCGGGTCAGTGCACCGGCCGCGCTGTTAGTGTGCAGCGTCGACAGCACCAAATGACCGGAAAGCGCCGCCTGCACGGCGATCTCGGCTGTTTCCAGGTCGCGGATCTCGCCGATCATCAGCGTATCCGGGTCATGGCGCAGCACCGAGCGCAGGATGCGGCCGAAGCCGAGTTCGATTTCAGGGCGGACCTGAATCTGGCTGATACCGGGCAGTTGGAATTCCACCGGGTCCTCGACGGTTATGATCTTGCATTGCGGATCGTTAAACCGCTGCAAGGCGGCATAAAGCGTCGTGGTCTTGCCGCTGCCGGTCGGCCCCGTGGCCAAAACAATGCCATTGCGGCGATCCAGGGCCGCCGCCAGGCGTTCCTGCAACGCCTCATCCAGTCCCAACTCCGTCAACTCCAGCGGCGCCCTGTTCTGGTCCAATAACCGGATCACCGCGCCTTCACCATGCATCATCGGCAGGCAGGAGACCCGCATGTCAATGCGCCGGCCTTCCACCACCTGTTGCGTACGGCCATCCTGAGGCAGCCGCCGTTCGACGATGTCAAGACCGGACATGATCTTGATGCGGCTGATCAGCGGCGCGTGCTCGCTCAACGGCAGGCGGCGGACTTCACGCAGCAGGCCATCAATCCGAAACCGTACTCGCAAATCGCCACCGTCCGGTTCCAGATGTATATCCGAGGCATTCTGCGTCACAGCTTGTTCGATCAGTCGGTTGGCGAGTTGCATGATCGGGGCGTCGTTGGCCTGATCCTGCAACTGCTCGATATCGGTTTGGTTCTCCTTGCCCGAGTCTATGCTCCGGATGCCGGCGGCCTCGCCATAAAGCCGGTCAAAATGGTGCCGCAATTGTGATGGCGTGGCAACGGCAAGCCGTACGGTACGGTCAAGGCGCATCTCCAGCGCCCGGATGGTTTCCCGCTCTAACGGATCAGCCAGAGCCACCGTGACCGTATGTTCATCCGCCGACAGCGGCAATAGTTGACAGTTGCGCAGAAAGGATTCAGTCAGCAAATCCGGCAACACAGTCTCGTCCGGATAGTCATGGTCAACGGCCAGAGGCAGCGACAGGCTATCAGCCAAGGTACGGGCCATGGCATCCTCGGCAACCAGACCAAGCCGGACAAGCGCGCTATGTACCGGCGTCGCCATCGCTTCGGCGGCGGCGCGGGCGCGCTCCAGGTCACTCTCCGCGAGCAAACCGCTTTCGATCAGCTGTCTTACCGCCGTGGCCGTCAACAGCGCCTCCTCATAGCATTGGCTGGTAGAGCAAGGTGAACCAGGCGGCCAGCGCCAGATGCGGTCCAAATGGCAAGCGCCGGCGCAGGGCACCGCCTTGCACCAACCGTGACAGTACAAGCAACAGAATGGCCGTGCTGGCGGCAATCAACACCAGCGAAGGCAACAACTGCCAGCCAACCCAGGCGCCCGCCGCCGCCAGCAATTTTGCATCCCCCAGGCCCAGGCCATCATAACCGCGCAAACGCTTGAACGACGCGCCGATAAGGGCAAAGGCCGCAAATCCGGTGGCGGCACCGGCAAGAGCGCTCACCAGCGCATCGGTGCCACTTGCGGCAGCCACCGCCAGTCCCAGTAGCAGGGCGGCGGCGCTCACGCTGTCGGGCAGCAGCATCGTACGTTGATCAATCGTCCCGGCGACGAGAAGGAGCCAGCCCAGCATGGCGGCGGAAACCGCTGCAGCACCGTCGAATACGCCAAGCGACCATACAGCGATGACAAGCGCGGCAAATTCGAACAAAGGCACCAGACCGTTGATTCGATGACCGCATGCAGCGCAGCGCCCACCTTCAAGAAACCGGCCAAGGAAAGGTAGTTGCGCACGCACCGACGGCGCGGCGCCGCAACAACTGTAAACAGAACGGGCCAACCAGGCGCCGCGCCAATTGGGATACCGCAGCACGTGCATGGCAAGAAATCGCCCCGCGAAGGGTGCGCCGAGCACCAGCACGACGGCGGTGTATAAATCCCAAGTCATATTGCGGCTTTCAGCTCGTATTCCGGGCGCTACTATGCCGCAGCGGTAGCAACCCGGTAAAGCAAATATGAATTTGCTGGCTGGACATTAGGGTATGCTTGATGGTGGCATTGCCGTCTTGGCCATGCCATAATTGCGGAATAGTCGGAGGGTCAACGCCAACGCGGTGTCAATATCGCGGTGTTTGGCCGAAGGATTTGGTGCCAAGAAACTCTGCGCCGATGGAAGAACATGGGTTGCCGCCAAACAGGCAACCCGGCCATGCGCAGAGACTATGGCCCGAACGATACAGGGGGGGGGGGTATTGGTGCGGCGTTCAATCATCCTACTAAGCGCGCTTGTTATGTTTAGCGGCGCTTTGATGAGTTTCGGTGTCCTGGCGGCGGAGCCTGCTTTACCGCTTGCGGACAAGGATTATCACATGGGCGTTGCCTCATGCGCGGGCACGACCTGCCACGGGGCGATCAAAAGCTGGCCTAATTCGCCAATCCTGCAGAACGAATTCGTGACCTGGCAGAGCAAGGATAAGCATGCCAAAGCCTACGAAGTACTGCTAAACGAACGTTCGAAACGGATCGCCGCGAACCTAGGTCTGCCGAATGCCCATACCGCCGACATTTGTCTCGATTGTCACGCGGACAATGTGCCAAAGAAGCAGCGCTTCCGCACATTCCAGATGACCGATGGCGTCACCTGCGAAGCTTGCCATGGTGGGGCCGGACGCTGGATCGGCACCCATATCTCGGCCAATGCCTCGCACGAAAACAATATCGCCAACGGCCTTTATTCCACGTCCAAGCCGGTTGAGCGGGCACGCCTTTGCCTGTCCTGCCATTTCGGCGACCAGCTGCGTTTTGTCAGCCACCGCATCATGGGCGCGGGCCATCCGCGCATGAGCTTCGAACTTGACACCTTCACGGCGCTGCAGCCGGCGCACTATCAGGCGGACGCCGATTACCGCAAACGCAAGGGCAGTTGGAGCGGCGTACAGGTCTGGGCCATTGGCCAGGCCATGGCATTGAAGACAATGCTGGATGCCCTGCTGGACCCGAAACTCGGCCGCGATGGCGTTTTCCCCGAGTTGGTACTGTTCGACTGTCACAGTTGTCACCGCAGCCTGAATAAACAGCGCTGGCAACCGCGCGACACGGTCGGTCTCGGGCCAGGCATACCACGCCTGCAGGATTCCAATTTACTGATGCTGCAGGTCATCACCAACCATATTGAACCGCAACTGGGCAATGAATTGCGCCAACGGGGTATCGCCCTGCACATGGCAAGCCGCCAGGGTCAGGACAATTTGACCAAGGAAGCAACGGCTCTGCGCATGATCTCTGAAAAATTGATCAAGCGCTTTTCATCGCACAAATTCAGCAAGGCCGACATGACGGCACTGCTCAAGGGCGCGGTGAAATATGGCCTTGATAACCAATACACCGACTATTCCGGCGCGGAACAAGCGACCATGGCGCTGGGCACCATTGTAACGTCAATGGGTAATGCCGGTGCCTTGGACAAGGAACAGCGTGCGGCGCTGCAAAAGGCGCTGGATGCCTGCTACAAGGCGGTTGAAAACGACGACAATTACGACGCGAAACAGTTCGTCGCCACCCTGCAGGCCTTCAACCGGCTTATCCCTTAAGGGTGGCGGCTTGCTACCGCATCCCGCGCGAGGTGCGCCTCGGACAGGCTTGCCTTAAGCGTCTCCGAATGACCGCTTTCCTTGCCAAAGCGCCATGGCGAGGGAGATAAGGTTACGCTTGGATATTGGGCGTAAACTAGGACCGCTTAGTTGGTTTGCGTCTTCGCGGCGGCGCCGGAGGAGCGGCGTGGCTGCGCCGGGAGCATGTTCTGCATGTGGGGCTTGTCGTCAACGTACCAAGGCTTGCCCTTGTCGAGGTAGAGGCGCTGCATTTCTTTCATATTGAATGGTCGCGAACCTATACGGCCGAATATGGCGATCTGGTTGCCCGTCTCGTCGACGCCACGGTCGCGGTCCAACCCCTTGGAGAGGGATAGGGCCGGCCAGTCGGTACGCCGCGTGGCAATCAATTCCGGTTTCGGATCCGGGCTGAAGCCATAGAACCGCGGCTGTGTGTCGGGCGCGGTCAACTGCACCACGTGCAATCCATTGGCGCCATCGGCGATATAGGCAAACAATGAGGCATTGGTTGAGGCGGCGGTAACATCATAGGCGTCAGCGATTTTACCATCAGCATTGTAGAGCTGATAGAGCTTTGGCTGCTCCGGCTGCTCAATATCGACTATGGCCAAGCCCTGCGCCCCTGCGGCGACGTAGGCGAAGGTCCGCGCAAGATAGACGCGCCGGGCATCTTGTAAGGTAATCTTTGCCCCCGGAACGACGCGTGGCTGAGACGGATTGGTGACATCAACCACCGACAAGCCGCCGCCATCGGCAACGAACAAGTAACGGAACTGCAGCGCCGTGGCACGGGCATCCGGCAACGCGATGTTCGCCAGCACTTTTGGTTTCAGTGGATCGTCCATATCGAGCACCACCACGCCGCGCGGCGTGGCGATGTAAAAGAAACGGCCGGCAATGGTCAGGTGCCGCGCACCATCAAGCACGCCGCCCTCGTTCCAGGTCAGGGCCCGGGTCAGGTAGTTGTTGCGCGGCTCACCATCCGCCATGGTGATAATGTCGGTCAGGATCAGGCCTTCCTCGGAATCGGTGATGAAGGCGTAATTGTAGATCGGGTGGAACGGCTGCTCCTCGTTGGTCTTGCGCATCAGATCGCCCTTGTTGCGTTCGGGGCGGATCGGCTGATTGGTCGGCAATACGACACATGTCGCATTCGCCGAGGCGATGTGGGTATCGTGGCCCAGCGGCGAAAATGGCGCGCTGATAATGCGTTGAGAGATGCCCTTGTTGGCAATCGAGGCAACGTCGTAGACCCGCATCCCGCCCCTGCCCTCGGCGACGAAGAGATACTCACCACGGTGCTGCAGACAACGGCTCTGATCACCGCGATGGCCATATGCGGTCTCCAACTGCCGGCCGCGCTTCTGATGATCCTGATACCAGTCGGGATAAGCGTGGCGATGCAGGTAGCTGCCGATCACCGCCTGCGGCTCCTCAAACTCCGCCACCTTAACGCCTTCGATGCCGCCCGCCTCGCCGACCCATTGGAACGGTCCGACGAAATTCACGAAGTTGGTGCCGTGCAGCAACAACTGCGCCATGATGGCGTTGTTGTCATTCTCTTTTGACAGATGACAGTCGGTGCAGGTCTTGGTTTCCGTCTTGCGCACGGTATGGGCAAAATGCGGCGCGAAAGCCTGGCTGGAATAACCGCTGGCGGCAACGGGGGGCTGCGAAATATAGATGCGCTCTCGGTTGATGTTCTGGGACGAAAGAACCAGCGCCGAGGAAGAGCGGACCGGTGCAATGGTGTGGTTCTTGACGCTGCCGTGAATACCGATCTGGAACATCTGATCGCGCACCACCTGCGGGTTATAGGTCGCGAAATTCCGGGTTTCCCCACCTTCATAGTGATGCCGCTCGGTCTTTCGGTTGGCCTGAATTGGCAGATGGCAGCCGGCGCAGGATGTGGTCCAGGCGGTGTGGCAGGTAAAGCATTCGAACTCGCTGTCGCTTTTGTGCGCTAAATTCAGCGGGTCCACGCCGGGGCCCCATTTCAGGCCTTGGGTGTCCTTGGACATCAGTTTGGCGCGCGCCGCCTTGGCATTGAAAGCGGTATGGTTCGGATCGACGGTGTCCCGCACCAGACTGACTTCCCATTCCAGGTTGGGATCGAGCGAGGCCCGCTGATAGAGTTTGCAGTCGCGCGGCTCGTCTGAGGGCAAATCGCACTGGCTACCACGCCATTGGAACCGTTTGCGGCCATCGGGTGTGCGCAAAAGCCCTAAATCATTGCCCTCCGGCGGCGCAGCGGGACCAGTGGTGATGAGTGTCGGCGCCTTGCTCGGTGTGCCGTGGCAGTCGATACAGCGAATTTCGATCGCCGCCTGCACCTCGCCATAAATATGTCCGCTGCCATGAGCATCCTGGGAGAAATGGCAGTCAACGCAATGCATGCCGACATCCAGATGGATCGAGGACATATGCACCGCCTTCTTGAACTTGTCCGGATCTTCCGCCTCGACAATCTTGCCTTCGGCATCCAGCAGGTTGCCCTTGCGATCCTTCTTGAAGATGGCGCGGAAGTTCCAGCCATGGCCGTGATAGTCGGCGAACTGAGTGTTCTTCAGCTTGGAATTCAGACCACTGACTTCCTTGAGGAACTCCGGGTCGCTCCATTTGCCACGGATCGCCGCCTCCTCCGGGTTGCGGGAAAGGATCTTGTGCTCCTCCTCCGCCGTTGGGTAACGCTGTTTCTTTGGCCACATGAACGGCGCGTCCGACTCGTAATCCCACATGGTGTAGCCAAGGTAGGTATTCACGAACACGTTCGGCTGATGCATATGACAAATCATGCACTGGCTGGTGGGAATAGCGTTGGTAAAGCTGTGCTTGAGGGGATGGCCCGCCTCATCCTTTGGGATGGTCGGGTCGGCGGTCTGCGATTTGCCGGTATGGCCGAACTTGGCGTACGGACCCGAGTGGCGGGGGTCACGGTCATTGGCATAAACCACATGGCAGGATGAGCAGCCGGATGAGCGGTAGTCGCCGGGATTGTCGTTGGTGCCGAGGAACCAAAGGAACGGATCGTTCAGCCGGGTCTTGGTGATGTTGATGACCGGCACGGCGATCCTGAGGCCGGTGCCCGGACCACGGTTCGATTGCCGGATATCAGGACGGCCCGGCTCCTCCAGCCGCTGCAACTGGCCGACCGAATTGGGCAAGCCGATCTCCGGGAACAGATTGAGAATGTTGCGGCCGCCACGCTCGAACACCCGGAATATATCGCCGGGCGGAATAGTCTCCCACGCGGGCAGCGGAAAGAGCTGGGGCAGGATGCCGCGTGCGATCATCTGTGCGTTTGGCGTTACCGGGTTGACCAATGCGGCGGCCTCGCCCTCGCGGGTATAGCCCTCGCCGAGGATATAGCGCTTGAACGGCAGGATACCGTTGTTGTAGGCGGCACCGCCCCACAGCATGGCGCCGGTCGACATCAGGCTGCGTTCGGAAGCCTGGATGATCGGCAGATGGCAGGCACCACAGGCCTCCCGCGCCACCCGCAGGTCGCCGGGATTGACAAAGCGGATGTATTCCGGTGCCTCCCGGTTCAGCAGGGTGAAACTGTGTTCGGGATTAGCGGAACTGGGATGGCGCCAGGTCTTGGGCAAGGTCGGCTGTACATGCGCCTTGAGTTTCGCCGCTGCCTCGGTGGGGAAGTTCTTCTTGAAAATGCCGGCATCACCGCCATGGCAATCAATACAACCCAGGATGACACCACCGCTCTCATGCATGGACAGGGAGTCAACCTTGGTATGACAGGATACGCAGCCCGCGCTTTTACGGATCGCTTGATCAGGCAACTGGGACCGTGGCGCCGGCGACGCCGGCTTATACTCCATATGCCTGGGCGACTCGGGCCCGCCGGCGGCCTGCGCCAGCTGCCATGATGGCGCGAGCAACGTGAGCAAGGCGATGACGGTTGAGAATATGCGCATGTCGCAGGGCACCTAAAAAGTCAGGACGAGATTGCCAAGGATCGAATAGTAATAATCATCCGCCGATCCCTCCGGTTCAGCCGAGGACGCGTACAAATCCTTGAAGCCGTCGTCCGCAAACAGGATCGCGCCGGACAAGCGCAGGACGATATTCTGGATGAACAGAGGCCGATAGATCAGCGACAGCGAGGCATCGACCCCGATACTTTCATCAATCTGGCCCTGGTTACGCAGCACTTCCAGATTCGAGGTATCGTCAAACATCAGGCGGTTGACGTTGAAGGATAACCTCAGTTCCGGCAGCAGATCGAAATCGCCACCCATGCCGTAAAGAACCAGGCCCGGATTGTTGAAGTTCGACTGGCCATGCTCCTTCGAGGTGCGCAGGCTGGATAAAACGCCATTGCGCTGGGTCAGCGCCACGCCGCCACCGCCGATGAAGGGAATGCCCTGGCGAATCCAATAGCTGGTATCGCCGCCCGCAAATTGGGGGTTCTCAAAAATCGCATCGAAGCCCTCTTCCTCGCCATCGAACGGATCGCTGTCGCCGCTGGCATAGAGCAAAGAGCCGCGCAAGCGGATCCAGTCAAAGTCCACGGACGGCTCGGCGGCAAAGAACCAGGCGCGGATGTCGGACTCCTCGCCCGGCGGAGAGGAGGCGATCTGATTGTGGTCGTCCTTGCCCCAAGCATAGTAGGCGGAGAGTGTCAGGTTGCCGCGGCCGAAATGGCCGTCACCGTTGAAGCCCAGGTAGGTGACGTCATAATCGCGGAACCTCTCGTCGCCGAACGATGCGGGCCGTTCGAGAAATCTGTTGTCGTTGAAGAAGAAGCTGCCGCCTTCGCGGTTGCGGTTGTGTATCACGGTGGCCTGAGAGACAAAGCCGCGCACCGGCACGTCCTGAACGTACAGGTTGGCAATAAAAATATCGTCATCACGAAGAGGCTCGGTCACGTCGTTGAGACCGCTGTTGGTGTCTTTGTCCAGGCGCCGGAACCAGGCCAGATTGTACTGGAAAATATTGTTGTCCAGGTTGCCAAAAACGCGCAAACCGAACTGGTTGTCCTGGAACAGAAAACCACGGAAATCAGAGGAGAACGGCTGGATGCCGCCACGGATCGAGATGAAATCATAGCGGTCGGAGACGTTGGCGATGTGATAGTCCAGGAACGCTTCCTGCAAGGCTACGAAATCGTCATCGCGGGTCTTGCCATCCCGAAGATCACGGTCGACAACGCCCACTTCCTCGGTTTCAAGCCGGTTGAAGTTTATCACCGGGGTCACCCTGACCTCCACATCGGGTGGCTTGAAGGCGGTATCGCCCTTGATCAACGATAAACTGAGGATGATGTTCTGATTGAAGCCGAGCTGATCGCCATCGCCGAAGACATCATTGGTGCCGGGACGGGCGATCCCATTCGGGCTGATCCCCGTGGGCACCAGGCGCGGTTCGACCACCGTATCCGAAATGGCCGCGATATTGATGAACCAGTCCTTGCCGAAAACCGGCCTGTCGCCCTTCAAGTAATTCTGGTTATAGGGATCCCACCACTTCGGCACCACGCCGACCGCATCGACAATGCGCCAACGGTCAGGCACTGGCAGGAATTCGCGCGGCAGGTTGGGCTGTGGCGGCTCGGCCGCGTCCGGGTCAAAACGCCTTTCAGGCGTGCGTTCCTCAACCGACGGTTTGCCGGGCACGCGGCGGCGATACTGAGCCGATTGCTGCGGCACCACCGTATCAGCCGCAGTTGCCTGTACAGGCATGGGCTGGGGCGGCAGCACGCTTACTCTCGGTGCGAGCCTCGGCGCGGCCCTTGGTGCGGCGGCTTGCACCGGCACCGCCGGCCTGGCCGGCGCGATTGCCGCATCTATACGCTCCTTACCCGCAAGCGCCGTCTCCGGCACCATCCATAGGGCACCGAGACAGGCGATCAGGGCCAGGGCCCGCTTATTTATTGGCACAGGCATTTCGCTCCCGGGACCCCAGAAATGGTTTAAAGGGACAGTTGACGTAGCGCAGGTTCACGCCGCGCGGAGAAAGATTATCGGCCCGGATACCGCGCGGTGCGTTGCCGATGCCATTATCCAGTTCATTGCCGGCCTCATGGGTCCCCAGAAAGGAGATCATATCGTCCTGGTCAATTCCGTCACCGGACACACCAATGCCACCCACCAGCGTGTTGTTGCGGTAGATGGGCACACTACCGGGAAAGATCTGAAAACCGTTGGAGATACGCGTACGTGTATTGCCGGCCTGATCGGCGGTAAATCCCATGCAGGTGGCACCGGTATCGGTGGCGGCGCCGACGCCGTCGGCAAATAGAATATGGGCGGCGATATTGTCGATCACCGTGTCGAGTTGCAGGCCGGTATTAAACGGGCTCCAGGTAGAGAAGGCGACGCTGAATGGCCCTGGTGCCTGGCCGTCTATGCCGTCGGGAAAGAACGGCCTGGATAGATTGCCGCCGGAACGGTCTGCGAAGGCGGTGCCATCGGCCAGCGCGGTCGGGCCAACAAAGGCGCGCACATCGTCAAGGTAGTCTTCGATCCGTTTTCCGTTCAGGTTCTGCGATGTCGCGGTACCGCCGACCGCCGAATTGAAGGTTTGCAGATAGGCACCGGCAACAGTGGAAGAGAAGAACGCCGCTGTGCGTGCCTTTTGCAGCGAGACATCGGTACCGAAAAGTGGACCGTCCGACGTGCGGGCAATGCCCAGGACGTTGCCGCGTGCATCAACCACCGACACCGTGACCTGGATATGGCTGCGCAATGGCCTTCGGATTTGCGCCCTGCCGGCAAAGGCGATTTTCAGCGCATTGCCGATAATCGTCGTGACCTCCGTGGCGGTCAGGCCGGAACTAGCCACCGCCGGCGTGGTGCTGGCAATGGGCGGGTAGCGCGGATTACCTGTCGCGTCATAGAGAATAAATACCGGCTCGCCGACGAAATCATAAGTACCGGTATTGTCGGCGGCGAAGCCCGAAGCAATGGTGCCATAGGCCTGTCCGGCCAACGGCGCGGCCGCCGCCGTGTAATAGCCATTTACAGTGGTGAGATTGCCCAAGGCACCATTGACGGCGGCGAAGGTTGCCGAACCCGGCGTGGTTTGCAGTTGCGATTCCCTTGCATCGGAAAAGCGCAACGCCTTGCCTTCGACGAAGATGCGATTTGCCTTGATATCCTCGGGCGCCGGGAACAGAGCGTGGCCGGCCAGAGCGATCAATTCGTCCGCATCGGTGTCGAAGTTGAGTACAGAGGCATCAAGCGTATAGAAACCATCCGACTCCACGCCAATACCGCCCACCACTTGACCGTTTTTGTATAGCGGCAGGCCGCCCGGATCGGCTGAAAGGCCCAACGGCGAGCGTTTTGGGCCGACGGTGCCGCTCACCAGCCCCGTGACCGCGGCGTTGGTGGCGAAACGGGTTGACAGGTCTGAACAGGGCAATTGGCTGAACTGCACGCCGAACAACGGTCCGCTGGGC
>CAYWYB010000029.1:0-25549 GCA_964462145.1 uncultured Rhodospirillaceae bacterium | reverse complement strand
AATCCCGCCGATTGCGCCTACCAGAAACTGCGCCCCGGCGTGCGCTATTACCCATTGGGGCCGGTGCATGAGGCCTAGGACGATTGATCGCTGCAATAGCGCGGCTTATGGTGGCTCTATGTAAGCCTGATTAACCCGTGTCTCGCCTGGAGGGCATTTCCATGAAAATCTATCACGCACCCAACACCCGTTCCGTCCGCATTGTCTGGCTATGCGAGGAACTGGGCCTGGACTACGAGTTGGAGATGTTCAAACTGGGCGATCCCAGCATGCGCGATCCGGAATATCTGAAGATCAATCCCATGGCGCGGGTGCCGTCTTTGGCGGACGGCGACGTGACGCTTTTCGAATCCGGTGCCATTGTCGAATACATTCTGGCCAAACACGGTGGCGGTCGCATGCGGCCCGGCTCGGATTCGCCGGATTTTCCGGCCTACCTGCAATGGCTGCACTATGCCGAGGGCATGATCATGCCCCACGTCAACGTCCTGGTGGTGGAGACCATTCTGCTGCCCGAGGACCGGCGCAACCCGGTCAACATCGACCGGGCGAAAAAGCAGCTGACCCGCATGCTGGGCGCCGTTGATCAAGCCCTGGGCGACAAAGAGTTCCTGGCCGGTGAATTCTCCGGTGCCGATATCATGACCGGCCATGCCTGCACGGTGGCGGCCCGTCTGGGCGCCGATATCTCCGACAAACCGAACGTCGCGGCCTATATCAAGCGCCTGAACGAGCGTCCGGGCCTGAAAAAGGCATTCGCCACCTAAATCAATTGAGAGGCCATATCGTGACAGCGTTGAAAGATTCACTGGATAGCCTGCTTGCCGCGGGCGTGACGCGGGGCGATGTGCCCGGCGTCTCGGCCATGGTGCTTAGTGGCGGCGAGACCCTGTACCAGGGCGCCTTTGGCGAGCGGGAGCTGGGCAGCGGCGACGCCATGGCCCTCGATACGGTCATTGCCATCGCCTCCATGACCAAGGCCGTCACGGCCACCGCCGCCATGCAGTTGGTCGAGCAAGGCAAGCTGGATTTGGATGCGCCGGCCTCCGAACTGGTGCCCTATTTGGGCGAGGTCGGCGTCCTTGAAGGCTTTGACAGCAGCGGACAGCCAGTGACCAGGGCCCCAAAAACCGCCGTCACGCTGCGCAATTTGCTGACCCATACCGCCGGTTTTGGTTACGAGATCTGGAACCAGGAGATATTGGATTTTCAGGCGGCAACCGGCAGTCCGTCCACCCGCACCCGTACTCTGGCGTCCCTGAAGACGCCGTTGCTGTTCGATCCCGGCACGAAATGGAATTACGGCGTCAATATCGATTGGGCCGGACAGATGGTCGAGGCGGTCAGCGGCCAACGCCTTGGCGAGTATATGCGGGACAACATATTTGCCCCTCTGGGCATGGACAGCAGCGGCTTCAGGGCCAGCCCGGAAATGAAGGCGCGTCAGGCCACGGTGCACCTGCGTGGTGACGACGGCAAATTGAGCGTCCCAAAAAGCAATGCCTCAATGCCCGCCGGCGATATTGATACAGGCGGCGGCGGCCTGCTCTCCAGCATTGAAGACTACGGAAAATTTCTTCGCATGATCCTGAACAAAGGGGCTTATGACGGCGGCCAAATTCTGCGCCCTGAAACCGTCGCCATGATGTCGGCCAATCATATGGGCGATTGCCGGGTCACGCCCATGCTGACGACGGAAGCAGCACTGTCCAACGATGTGGAGTTTTTCCCCGGCGTTGAAAAGGCCTGGGGTCTGAGCTTCATGATCAACCTTGATACCGCGCCCACGGGCCGTTCGGCGGGCAGTCTGGCCTGGGCCGGGTTGACCAATGCCTATTATTGGATCGATCCGGTGAAGGACATCGCCGGTGTTTACGCGACCCAGATTTTTCCCTTCGGCGACAAGCTGTCCCTGCCCCTGTTCCTGGATTTCGAAACGGCGGTTTACGACAATCTGACCTAAGCGGGCATCGCCTTGGTCGAAACCAGGCCGGTGGCGCATAATGTGCGCCTGCCGTCCCGCTCGACAAAGACATCCGCCCGGGCCAGGCCAGAGCGCTTGCCCAGACTGATCGCCTCGCCATATGCCAGCAGCCGCTGGCCCACGGCGGGCGCAATATTGTGCACCTCGAAGCCCGTGGTCATCATGCCCCAGCCCCTGGGCAGCAGCGTCGCCACCGCCGCGCCGCCGGCATAGTCCATCAGGGCGGCGGATACGGCGGCGGGGATCGTCGTACCGTCATAGGTCAAATCCTTGCGCCAGGGCAGCTCCAGTTCCGACCTGCCAGCCTCGAAATGCACCGCCTTGAAGCCGAGCAGGTTAAATATGGGCATGTGTTCCAGAAATTGGCGTATCGCCGTGCCGTCGTGGTCGGCGTTTTCATGCGCCTGAATGGCCGGATTTTTCATCTTGTTCCTGCTCGCCGTTGGACTATTACACATTTTCAGCTATTATGACGACTGGTCTACATAATTCAAGAGGCCATGATGCCGCAGCGACAAGAGAGCCGCAAGCAACGGGACAATCTGATCTGGGCAGCGGCGAAACTGTTCCGCCGCCAGGGCTATGCCGGCACCGGCCTGCGCGATATTCTGGCCGCCAGCGGTGCCGCGCGCGGCTCGCTCTATCACTATTTCCCGGACGGCAAGGAACAGATCGGCGCGGCGGCGGTCACCGCCGCCGGCGGTCTGGTGACCGAGACCTTCGCCGAACTGGCTCGGCAGGCGGATGATCCGGTGGATTTCCTGCGCCGCTATACCGATCTGTTGGTGCGCTGGCTGGAAGCCTCGAACTTCCGCGACGGCTGCCCCATCACCACCACATTGCTGGAAACCGCACCCGGTTCAGAGGCCATAACAGAGGCGGGACAAACCGTCTTCGCGGACTGGCAGGCCGTGATGGAGGGGATGTTGAGGCAACACCGTTGGCCGGCGGCGCAAATCCCGGCTATGGCCACGGCAATCGTCGCCGGCCTGGAAGGCGCGCTGCTTCTGGCGCGGGTTCAGGGCAGTGCCCAGCCCATTCATGACACCACACAGGCGCTTTGTTCACTGTTAGAGGCACCGGGTGCGGAATCTGTCTAGGCAGGCGCGCGTCTAAACGGTAGCTTGCCGGCAGTAAATTTTTCCCATTACCGCAAGGATACAGACCATGGCCGATTGTGAAATGACCGTAGACGGTGGCATCGCCACCATGACCATGAACCGCCCCGAGGCGCGCAACGCCCTATCCATGGAAATGCGCGGCGAAATGGACCGGCTGTTTCATGAGGCCGAATTCGACGACGCCATCCGCTGCATCGTGCTGGAAGGCGCGGGCGAACACTTCATGGCGGGCGGTGACGTTAAGAACATGCACGAATATCTGGGCAGCCACAGTCCGGCCGAGACTCAGGCCTATTTCCTGCACCGCATTCACGACCTGCACACCATCATGTTCTCCATGCGCCGCATGCCCAAGCCCATCGTGGCCAAGGTCCGCGGTGCCGCCGCCGGCGCCGGTGTCTCTGTCGCCGCCGCCTGTGATCTGGTGATCGCCGAGGAAAGCGCCTTTTTTACCCTGGCCTATTGCAATATCGGCACCACGCCGGATGGCTCTTCATCGTTCCACCTGCCCCGCGCCATCGGCATCAAGCGCACCTTGGAGATGACCTTGCTGGGTGACCGCTATAGCGCGCAGCAGATGGCAGATATGGGCCTGGTCAATTTCGTCGTGCCCAACGCCGATCTGGACGGCGAATGCGGCAAGCTGGCGGCCCGCCTGGCCAACGGCCCGACGCATGTCTATGGCATGGGCAAAAAGCTGATGTATCGTTCGTTGGAGAACGAGTTCGAAAGCCAGTTGCAGATGGAAGCCGAATGCTTCGCCGATTGCGCCAAACGCAACGACTACCGCGAAGGCGTCGCCGCCTTCGTCGAAAAGCGCAAGCCGAACTTTACCGGCACCTGAAGATTTAGCAAAAACGGCGCCTACCCAAAACCGTCATTCCCGCATTCGCAGGAACGACAGAGGGGTGGTGATCCAGGGAAGATTACCGGGTCAAGCCCGGTAATGACCGCTAAGTATCGTCATGCCCGGGCTTGACCCGGGCATCTTTCCCTGCAGGGCACTGCCGCCCGCTACCAGGGCTCGGCGTGGGGGCGGATTTCAACCAAGAATGAGCGTGTGGACCGAGGCTGATGCGCGGTGTGGAAGACTTCGCCGGCGATGTCAGCGGGCTTGGCGAAAAAATCATCGGGCTTGGCGGTCAGGCGCTGGCGCACCATGGGCATGTCGATCATCGCGTCGATCACCACATAGGCGATGTGCAGGCCCTGGGGGCCAAGCTCCCGCGCCAGGCTTTCGGCCAAAATGCGCTGCGATGCCTTGGTGGGTGAAAAGCCGACAAAGCGCGGCGTGCCCCGCGTCGCCCCGGTATTGCCGGTGACCACGATGGCGCCGTCGCCCGCCGCCACCATGTCCGGCGCCAGTTCCTGGGCCGTGACCAGCAGGCCCGTGGTGTTGACCCGGAAGTTGCGTTCGAATAAATCCGTGTCCAGCTCGGTATACGGCGCGAAAGTCGCCAGGGCGGCGTTGTAGATGACTTTCGTAGGCAGGCCCTGTTCGGCGGTGATTTTTTGCAGAACGGCCCGATAAGCGTCCAGGTCCGCGATATCAGCGGCATAGGCGGTCGTGTGCTCGATCTCCTCGGCAAAGCTTTGCAGGCGCCCGGCGTGCCGGGCGATCATGGAGACCTTGTAGCCGCCTTCCACAAAGCGCCGCACACAGGCCAGGCCCGTGCCCGCACCAACACCAATGACCAGACAATGTGGACGCTCCGCTACCATGACAAACTCCCTGGGTTCCTATGTGCCTAGCTTGGTATAAAATCGCGCCCATGACAAACGAAGCAATCATCATCGCGGGCGGCGGCATCGGCGGCCTGGCCACCGCCCTGGGCCTGGCGCAAAAGGGCTTTGCCTCCATCGTCCTGGAAAAATCGCCGGAATTGAGCGAGATCGGCGCCGGCATCCAGTTGGGGCCCAACGCCTTTCATTCCTTTGATTATCTAGGCGTCGGCGATGCCGCCCGCCGCAACGCGGTATATGTGGACAAGCTACGCCTGATGGATGCCATGAGCGGCGACGAGATCATGCATATCCCCCTGGACGAGCCTTTCAGAAAACGTTTCGGCAATCCCTATGCCGTGGTGCACCGGGGCGATCTGTATGGTGTCCTGCTACAGGGCTGCCAGGACAGCGACTTGATCAAGCTGCGGGTCAACGCCGATGTCACCGGCTATGACCAGGACGGCGGCGGTGTCAGCGCCCGGCTGGCCAATGGCGAGCGGGTTACCGGCACCGCCCTGATCGGCGCCGATGGGCTGTGGTCCAGCGTGCGCAAGGGCGTCGTGGGCGATGACCAACCGCGCGTCTCGGGCCATACCACCTACCGCTCGGTCATACCGACGGAACAGATGCCCGAGGATTTGCGCTGGAACGCCGCCACCTTGTGGGCCGGGCCGCGCTGTCACATCGTGCACTACCCGCTGTCGGACTGGAAGGTTTTCAACCTTGTCGCCACCTATCACAACCATGCACCCGAACCCGTGGCCGGCAAGCCGGTCAGTCATGAAGAAGTTCTGCAGGGCTTTCAGCATATCAGCGAGAAAATCCTGAAAGTTATCCGTCACGGCAGCGATTGGAAATTATGGGTGCTGTGCGACCGCGACCCGGTGGAAAACTGGGTCGACGGCCGGGTGACCTTGCTGGGCGATGCGGCCCATCCCATGTTGCAGTACTATGCCCAGGGCGCCTGCATGGCCATGGAGGACGCGGTCTGCCTCTCCCACATGATGGACCGTCATGGCGGCGATATCGACCGCGCCTTCGCCGCCTATAACCAACAGCGCATGATCCGCACCGCGCGGGTACAGCTGGGTGCCCGCGCCATCGGCGATCACATCTACCACCCCGACGGCGCCCATGCCCAGGTGCGCAACCACATAATGGGTAGCATGAGCGTCGAAGATTATTACGACCGCCTGGAATGGCTGTACGGCGGCACTGGACTAGATGCGAGCTAGGACCGGCGCCCGACCGCCTTCGGCATTGGCTTTACATGGATGAGTTCCAATCCTTCACGACATTGTCCATGGCCAATATGTTTTCGGAAATCCGAAAGATGAACGTTGGCATTTGCGCGGCCCATCAATTTTGCTCCAGCTCGACCACGATATCAGCAGCGCCGTGCTGGGCAATACCGGCACGCTGATCTCATTTCGGATCGGGCTTATTTCGATGTTTTAGTTGTCCGTGTTCGGCGGCCTGCTTTTCACGCTAATCATTCGGGCAACGACGAGCGTTGAAATTGCAGCGGCCAAATGTTTGAGGCTGTGGCCACTTACCGTATCGCCGAGTAGGGCGAAAATTTCAGCATCGAAATACTCCAGGCCCTTGGCAACCGCATACCAAAAAATCACCCACAATAGATAGTGGCCCGCTGTGTAGTGTGCCTGTGGGAACAGCCAGAGGATCAGCGGCAACGCGATAATCGGATAAAATTGCACCAGTGCGTAGAATCTAAGGTCGCCGTGACCTTGCGCCTCTGTCCAGTTCCAATAGAGCAAGCTGAGAAATCCTGCTACCACCAGTGCTGGCAGCAAGACACGTATTGCTATGTGTTTGTGGATTCGGTCCGCGAGCAGAGCCGCGAAGAATGCCATGAAGCCGATTGTCATAGGTAACCGGTCCCAGAATAGGCGGTCATGAGTGGGTCTAAGGTGGTAGTAGGCTGAGCCGAGACTGACCAAGGTAACGCCGGCGAAAAAGACAAAGTATGGCCAAGCATCGGAACGGTAGGAAAAAACACTCTTGCCGACCCGGCCTAGCACGAGCCATAGACCCCAAATGCCGGCGGCGGCAAATCCGATGTTTGAAACCGTATCACCAAAATTTGCAATGCCCAGGCCGGACCGTGTATCAGCGAAGGCATGGTAGCTTGGGTCCTGAGGTATTGGCTCCACCAATACCGCGCCAAGCAAGGCAAGCACGAACGATCCAAGCAATATCAAAACGCGATGGCTGAACGTGAGCCTATGCATTTCTTATCGCCATTCGGAGAACGGCCTTTCTTCTGGGGTTTCGGTGTAAAAGGCCAATAACGCGGCCATGAAATTATCGCCGGTTTCTTCATGGGTCGGGGCGAGGTAACTAGCCGGGGATCGGGATGATCGCGGCACCAAATACACGGTGCTACTGGTTTAGATATGGCCCTGAGACCGCCGCCAGAAAAAGCGACATAACGCCACCCCTGCGCCTGCTGGTGCTGAGCTTGATGTAGGGGCAACAGCAGAAATGGCGCGCGTGCCGCCTGAGGCTCGAGTCGTGCCATCAGGCGACATCGCAGTCTCTAGATTTTCCCACCAGATCGGATAGTATTTCGGCGAAGAGAGGAAATTCCCTTGGAACGCCGACTTGCCGCCATATTGGCCGCCGATGTGGTGGATTACAGTCGCCTGATGGGCGAGGATCAGGCGCGCACGCTTGATGCCTTGCGCCAGTTGCGTGGCGAACTGTTCGAGCCGGTTGTAAGCGAGCACAAGGGTACAGTCGTTAAGCGTATGGGTGACGGCTGGATCGTCGAGTTTCCCAGCGTATCGGACGCGGTTGATTGCGCCATTCGTATTCATGAGGGATTGGCGGAGCATGAAATTATCAGGCTGCGCACCGGTATTCATATCGGCGATGTGGTTTTTGAGAATGAAGATGTCTTTGGCGAGGGTGTGAATGTCGCCGCACGGCTGGAAGAACTGGCAAATCCCGGCGAAGTCCTAATCTCCGACACAGCGCAGCAAAGCCTCGATGGCAAGGCGGCGGCGAAATTTAGCGATGGAAGCAGTCACCAACTGAAAAACATTGCGCGCCCAGTACAGGTCTGGCGCTGGCCCGTGGTTTCCAGCGCGGACGCTGTATCGACAATGGCCAGTGAAGATGTGCCACTTGCCCTGCCTGACAAACCTTCCATCGCCGTGCTGCCGTTTGACAACATGTCCGGCGACCCAGAGCAGGAATATTTCTCCGACGGCATCACCGAAGACATCATCACCGCGCTCTCAAAGTTCCGTTCTTTCTTCGTCATCGCACGCAATTCCACGTTTACCTATAAAGGCAAAGCCGTAAACATTGCCAAAGTCGGGCGTGAACTGGGGGTACGCTACGTCGTCGAGGGCAGCGTGCGAAAAGCGGGTGACCGTATCCGCGTCACCGCCCAGTTGATTGAAGCGGCGAGCGACAATCACGTATGGGCCGAACGCTACGACCGGGACGTCACGGACATCTTCGAACTACAGGACGAAATAACCGAAACCATCGTTGGTGCAGTCGAACAGGAAATCGGCAGCAGCGAACGCACGCGCGCGACCCATATGCGCCCGGAAAACCTGCAGTCGTGGGATTTGCTTCAGCGTGGCTTGTTTCATGTTTGGCAGATGAACCGGGATGGACTTGCCACCGGCGCGGACCTGCTGCGCCAATCGGTCGAGAAAGACCCCAGTTTTGCAGAAGCGCATGCTTACCTCGCGTTTACTTATTTGCACCAGGTGTTTCTTGGCACCGTAGATGATATGCAATATGCCCTTTCGGAGGCGACGACACATACCCGCGAAGCGATAAAATATGATGATCATTCATCGCTGGGCCATGAGATGTCGGCCCGATTATTATGTTTTGAAAAACGCTTCGACGAGGCCATAGCCGCAGCAAAACGGGCGGTTCAATGCAATCCCAATTCGTCATCAGCCCATTTTGCCCTTGGCGTCGTCTGTTTTTTCGCCGACCGTCATGACGAAGCATTGGCGCCCATCGATCGCGCCATCCGCCTAAGTCCGAAAGACCACCGGCGATTCACCCATCTGAATACGAAGGCAGGCGTTTTAGGCGAACTCGGCAGGCTTGAAGAGGCGATAAATCTAGGGCGGGAAGCTGCGAGTTTGCAGCATGGCGATTTCCGGGTCTTTATGCTTCTGGCTCGCAATTGTGCAGAAGCGGGTTTGATGGACGAAGCGGGCAGGGCCGCCGAGCGCGCGCTGGAATTAAATCCAAACTTCACCCTTCGCGGTTTTGCCGCCTCCTTCCATCCGGATTTCATGGCGCGATTTGTAAAACACATTGCTCCGCTCGGTTTCCTGAGTCGGGTCTGAAGTGAGTAATGACGCAGTGCATAGGGAGATCGAAGTGTTCCATCAGGAGTCATTTTCAGTTCACATCGTTCCAATAGATAGTTGAACTGACGATTTACATTTCGCAATGCAGTGGATCGGTTTGGGTAATCTGGAAAGAACACATAATCGTCTGGTTTGTGATCTGGATGAATCTTGGTCTGAAGGTGATCGTAGAAGACGGGTGCATACTTGGTAGTCATCGCAACCCTGTATCCTGTCTTTCCATAAACTCTGATTTCCAACCGTCTTGGATTGTCTTTCACAGTTATGTCTCTGTGTCGTAGTGCAAACACCTCCGACTCTGTTGGTCGCAGAAAGGAGTGCGTCATAAAGACAATGAAATAATACATCTCCATCGTCAGAGAAATCCCCCGCACTTTCACACCTTCCTGCACCACCTGACGGGTCGATTTGAGAAGGAGTTTGTATTCAGATTCAGTGAAAGAGGGTCGTGGATTATCTTTTCGTGTTATTTCGGGAGAAGGTGGAATTGAATCAATTGCATCGTGTTCATATGCAATCCCCAATACCTTTTTGATGACGATGTTGTGTTTATTTTTTGTCGATGGTGCGAGAGGTCGATCCCGTTGATCATCTAACCAGTTCAGGTATTCCCGAATCTGCGGTGTTTTGATTGTCCCGACATCCTTGCGTCCGAAATAATCTATGATCCCATCTCCGACACGATTCAGGAGTTTTTCGTCATCCTTCGAGAACCTTGCGTTCTTGGTCTTCCCCGATTGTCTTCTCTGTTCCTTGATCAACATTTCTGCGTAGTGATGGAAGGTTCGATTCTTCGGAACACCAAAAACGAAACGATCTTGTTTCAGATCATTTATAAGTTCCTCTGCGACTTCCTCTGCAACAAGTCGAGATGTCTCTTTGGTTGATCGGACGACATACTTTTTTTCCCCACTAATCCAGATTCTTGCAAACCAGTAGGGAGAACTTTTGGTTCGATATAGGGATAACCCTTTTCGGATGACTTTTTTGTCGGTTTTCTGATTACGGGTTCTCATAGTCAGACAATATAGTGTCTAACTGTGTCTAACTCCAGTAGGGAGATTTCTCAAAATTGCAAATATACCTAACCTTTTGATTATAAAGGGAAAAATGGTGCCCAGGGGCGGAATCGAACCACCGACACGCGGATTTTCAGTCCGCTGCTCTACCAACTGAGCTACCTGGGCATCCAGGGCATCCGATCAACGGGAGCCCGGCGGGCGGTCAACGCCCGGAGACGTTGGGGTTCATAGTGGAAATTGAATTGCCTGTCCAGCGTCACGGCAGCAAATGGGCAAAAAACAACCAATCATCCGTCAGTGGGACCATCCCCCCGCTGCGAAACCGCCACCACGGACGTCGCCGTGGCGGCCAATTCGCCGCCGCTTTCATACAAGCCGGCCTCGACAAATGCCGTAGAGCGGCCCTGGCGCACCAAGCTGGCCCGGCAACGCACCACGCCGGGGCCAACGGCGGCAAGGAAATTGCACTGCATTTCCAACGTCGTTACCTGGCAAGGCCCATCCGACAAGGCAACGACGGCGTCAAGCAGGGACTGTTCCAACATCGCCATGGTGAAACCGCCCTGCATCACGCCCATGGGATTGAAAAAATGCGCCTCGGCCCGAAATTCCGCCTCGATAGTCGATGCCGCCCGGTCGACCGTCAGCAGGCGATGGCCCAAAAGGCCGGCCACCGGGCCACGGTCACGCCGGTGCTGACGCTGCAATTCGCGGTCGTCTTTTTCCGGCGCGCTCATTTCCAGGGCAACTTGCGAAAACGCGCGGTGGCGGTAGCGGCGGCGGCCAGTTCACCGACGTCATTGAATATCTCGCCCGCCAAATAGACCTCTCGCCCCCCGGCCGCATCCGTTTCCCGCACGATGCTGCCTTCGGCGATTAACCGGCCCGGCCCGACGGCCTGAAAAAACGACGTCTTCATGCCCAGCGTCGGCACCACATAGTCGAAATTCCGTGGCGCCGTGGCGGCGATCGCCATGACCTCGTCCAGCATGGCGGAGAGAAAACCGCCATGTATGAAGCCGCGCTCGTTGCAGAATTCAGGCTTGCCCAGATAGGCGATGCGGGCCCGGCCCAGAACCGCGTCTATCTCCAGCGGCTCCGAGCCCAACAGCTCCGTCGCGCCCACTGGCGGGCGTTTGCTTAGGCGCGCGATAGCCTGCACGCTGGTCATTTCACTCATACGATTGGGTTTCACTCATTAATCTTAGGCCGCATCCTTGCGGAAAAGGTGATAGCGGCCCTCGGCCACGCCCTCGGGCAAGGCGACCGGGCGGCAGCCGGGAATAGCCAGGGGCTGATCGGCGGCAATGACCGCGCCGGGCGCCAACAACGGCCCCAGGGCCGGCCCCACGAATGCGGCCAGGTCTGCCGTCAAGGCCGCGTCGCCAGTCCCGATATCGCAATGCGCCAGCACCGCCGGCGCGCCGATGCGGGCCAGGGCGTCCGGCATGCTGTCATGGACATCGCCCAGCAACAGATGCGCTTCGTCAGGCACACAGTCGGGGTGGGCGGCAACCTTGCGCTCGAAGACGAAAATTTCGTGCTCGGGATCGCTGCCGCACAAGCGGTCGCGCAAATGGTCGTAGGTGCGGCCATTGCCCAGGCCAAGTTCCAGCACCGGGCCGGGCCGGCCATTGATCTCGCCGACGGCCCAATCCAGACAGATCCGTTGGGCCTGCAGTCGGCGGATAACGCTGTCCAGGCGGCTCATTGCCGGTAGTCTCGCTGCTGGCCGTCCATGGCTACCCCCAATGAAGCCGTGTTTGGATTAGATGCCATCGCCGTCAGCCGCCGCCGTTCTCCAGCTCGCGCAGGCGGCGGTTGGCTTCCGTCAGTTGCAGATTGGTTTGCTCCTGGCGATGGGCAAGTTCGCGCATGATTTCCACCGCCATGGTGGGAAATTCATTGACCAGGCGGAAAAACAGATCCTTGCTGATCCGCAGGGTGTCCAGTTTCCCGGTGGCGGTAATGGTGGCGGTGCGCGGCACATCGCAAAGAATCGCGATCTCGCCCACGAAGGCATTGCGGCCGATCTGCGCCACCGTCAGCTTGCCGCCGTCCGGTCCTTCAATGATAACATCCGCCGTGCCGTCCACCACAAGATAGGCGGCATCGCCCATATCGCCCTGTTGAAACAGGCTCTGCCCTTCCTGAAAGGCCAGCCGCTCCGAAGTGAAGGCCAATAGCTTCAGCTTCGAAGGCTCGATATTGGCGAACAACGGAATACTACGCAGTAGTTCAACTTCTTCATTCAGGCTCATGGCCAATCTCCGCCCCGTGCCCTACCAACCAGGACACTAACTAATTCAATCCCGCGCAAAGGCGAGCCTCCCATCGATCACAATGGAGCATCACAATGTTTCATCAAAGTGACCCACTCCACCAAGTTACTCCGATGCCAACAGCTCCTTGACATAGTCATTGCCTTGGCTCAATTCGGCATAATTTCCACGTTCAAGTAAACGGCCCTGACGCATCACCAATACTTCATCGAAACCGGCCGCCATGCTGGCTCTTTGTACGGACCAGATCAAACAGCGCCCCTCGAAATCGGCCAGCAGGGCTTCCATTATCGCGGCCTGCGCGGCCGAGTCCAGGGATGTGGTGGACTCCGACAAAATCAGGATATCGGGCCGTTTCAACAAGGCCCGCGCCAGCGCCAGTTTCTGCCGCTGCGCCGTCGACAGGCGCGAACCGGCAATACCCACCTCGAAGTTCAAGCCAACCTCCGCCACGGCTTCGTGCAGGCCTTGCTCCTGCACAACTTCGGAGATCAAGGCGCCGACACGGTCAGCCGCCTGGGCCTGGCCATAGGCGACCTTGCCGAACAGAATATTGTCCTGGATATTGGCCGAGGCGTTGTAGCTATTCACATCGAAAAATTCCACCGCGTCGCGCAAATCGTCGGGCAGGTGGGAGGCGAAATAGCGCCGGGCTTCCAGCACCTTGCCCTGCAGATCATCGTCCACCAGGCCCAGGCGGTGGCGGGCCGGGATTAACTTGAACGGCAACGACATCAAACGCGCCCGGTCCTCGTCGGGCAGGGCCGAGAGATTGGCCCGGTCGCTGCGTTGTAACAGGGCCTGAATATCCGGCAGTTCATCGGCGGAGATGAAGCTGAACTGCTGAAACAGCTCGTGATCCGCCGGCAGGTCGGCGAACAGCTCGACCATGGTCGAGGCCACCTGGAAACCCACCGAGAGGAACTGTTCGGTCAGGCCGACCTGTTCAAGAACATCCAGGACATAAGGATGCTCGGCCAGATGCTCCACATCGAAAGCGTCACCGACCGGATTGCCGAACATCAGGTTCTCGCCGATCGAGGCATTCAGATTGTAGGCATCGCCGTCAAACCCTTCGACCAGCTCCAACAATGCGGGGTCGGTGGTCATTCTGGTCCGCAGGCCGGCCCGGGCACGGAGAATAGCGTCCGCCAGGTCCGCACGGCTTTGCGGATCGATGATGCCGCGAAGGCCGAATTGATAGACCTCTTCATCCATGTCGACCCGCTTCAGAGCCGCCGCGCCGGCCCGGCGCAGGGCGGCGGCGTCCTCGACACCCGCGGCGCCATAGTCAATCCAATCCGCATTTGGGTCGTATTCGATGTTGCCCGACCGTCGGGCCTCGTCAATATAGACCTCGCGCTGCTTAGCGGCTTCGCCGTCCATCTCCGCCGCGACCAGGGGACGGTGCTTCAGGCCCAGGAACAAATTGTCCGCGATGGTGCCGGCAAAGACAAAAGCGGCAGCCCCCACATGGGCGATACGCCGGCCCGTCACCGCCTCGGACAAGGCTGCGCCGTCGTTGCCGCCCAGGTTCAGATTACCATTGTCGGGATCCAGCAGGCGGGCCAGCAACAGGGTCAATTCTTCTTTGCCGCTGCCGCCCGCACCGATCACGGCATAGCGTTTATCAAGTGTCAGGCGCAATGACACCCCGTCGACCACCGCCACGTCCTGATCGTCGTTCAGGGTCAGGTTCGTCGCCCCCAGTTCACCTTCCAGCGGGCGCAGGTCGTCGGGTTCGACCAATTGGTACTCGGGGCCGCGCATGCCTGCCGGGCCAAACTGGCTGACCACCTGATCATACTTGATCGAGGCATCCGCCTGCATTTGGTAGTAGCTCAACAATTCCTTCCACGGCGCGGCCAGATCCTTATGGGCCGCGATGGCGGCGACCAGGGTGCCGATTTCCAGATCGCCCTGAATGACGAAATAGCCGCCAATGGAATAGAAACAGAACGGTCCCAGCTGCTGGATCGAGTTGTTGAGGAATTTGATGACGAATTTCTGTCGGTAGATGCGTTCGCGCACCCCGTAAATCCAAAACAGCTGATTGGCAAAATCAGTCAACACGAAGTTGGAAGTATCGTGGGCATGGGTTTCCTGCACCCCTTGCACGGTTTCGCCGATCTTGTCCGACAGGCGCCGCACCCGGGCCACGCGCTCCTTGCCCAGCAGGTTCACCTTGCGCTGCAGTTTCGGGATCAACCACAGTTGCAGCGGATAAAGCGCCACCGCCGCCGTCGCCATGCGCCAATCCTGCATGAACAAAAAGCCCAGAATGGTGGCCAGATAACCGCCCTGGAAGGCCGGCAGGGAAAAGGCATCGCCAATGAAACCGCCCAGGGGTTCCACCTCGGCCGTAATCATGGGGATGATCTCGCCCTGGCTCATCTTGCGGAAGGTGGGCAGGGGGAAGCGCAGGACCCGGGCGTAAAGCTCAAAGCGTAGACGGCGCAGCATGCGCTCGCCGGTCAGGCCCTTGTAGACATTGATGACGTATTTGAAACCCTGGTTGACGCCCACCAAAAGCAGAAACAGCCCACACAGCAGAAACAGATACGGCGTCTGATCGAGGGTCACCTCGAACGGCCCGAGCAATGGGATCTCCAGGCCGAACAGGGACAAGGTCATTTTCTCGCCCAGGTTCAGGGGATATTCAATGCCAATACCCTGAATGGCCTCGTTGATGATGGTCTTGGGAACTTCGTAGAAAAGGTACAAAAACGGCAATGAAGCCGCCGACATCAAGGTCATGGTAATCTGCTGCTGGCGGGAAAATCGCCAGACATAACCAAAAATATTCTTTTCCATCCGCCGTGCCTGCTCCCCACAACACAATCAAACTGCTATAGAATCTCCGGCAGGCGCAGCTTAACGCAGGGAGTTACGCGGGTAAATATCCGCGAAATCAGTACCTCGGCATAATTCTCTGCACGTAACACGCAAACAACACCCAAGCCACCCTGGGGGCAAAAATACCCATCTAATCAAAAAGTTGCTTTTGGTACCCGCCTTGTCATGGCATAGTCCCGGACTAATTCATGAAGCGGTAAACGCCTCAGGGGAGAACTGCGGCATGCCTACTGGCACGCTCCAAGGAATGCGGGGTTTCCGCGTCCTTATTTATAGCCACGATACCATGGGCCTGGGCCATCTGCGGCGCTGCAGCACCATCGCCCATTCCCTGGTGCGCGAATACCCGGACGTATCCGTGCTGATCCTTTCCGGTTCTCCAATCATCGGCAGCTTTGATTTTCGCTCGCGCGTGGATTTCGTGCGCATTCCCGGCGTCATCAAATTGCGCAACGGCGAATACACCTCGTTGAACCTGGGCATTGATTTCGAACAGACCATCCATATGCGGGCGGAAATCATCAAGCATACGGCGGATATTTTTGCCCCCGACATGGTGATCGTCGACAAGGAACCATTGGGCCTCAGGGGCGAGGTCGAGGAAACCTTACGCATGTTGAAGCGGCGCGGTACCCGCCTGATCCTGGGCCTGCGCGATATCATGGACGATCCTTCCATGCTGGCGCCCGAATGGCGGCGCAAGAATGTGATGCCTGCCCTGCGCGATCTGTATGACGAAATCTGGGTTTATGGCCTGCCGCAGGTCTGTGATCCCCTGCAAGGCCTGCAGGTGCCGCGCCAGGTGCGCCGGCGCATGGTCTACACCGGCTATCTGCCCAGGCGCACGCCGACCGAACCATCGACCCGGCCGCTTCCGGAAATCGTTTCCGAACCATACGTTCTGGTTACCACGGGCGGCGGCGGCGACGGCGAGGGGCTGATCGATTGGGTGCTGCGCGCTTATGAAGCCGACGACCGCATGCTGTACCCAGCGCTGATCGTCCTCGGCCCGTTCATGCAGCCCGAGACCCAGGCGGAATTCATCGACCGGGCCAACCGCCTGAACCGGGTGCAGGCCATTACCTTCGATGCCAAGCTGGAAGAACTGGAAGATAACGCCGTCGGCGTCGTGGCCATGGGCGGCTACAACACCTTTTGCGAAATCCTCAGTTTCAACAAACGGGCCCTGATCATCCCGCGCACCCGGCCACGGATGGAACAATATATCCGTGCCAGCCGGGCCCAGGAACTGGGCCTGGTCAAAATGCTTGAGGATGACGGCAAGCGGGACGCCGAGATCATGGGCAAGGCGCTGCGCGAATTGCCCTATCAGAACCGGCCGCGGGACGTCATCGTGCCGGGCCTGTTGGAAGGGCTGGACAACGTCAACCGCTTGGTCGAGCCGTGGCTGTCCGAGCCGACCATGGCGCGAGAAGCTGCCAGGGAACAAACCGTCGCGGAAAAATCGACGGCCGACCGCGCCAAGGCATCGTCTGGAGACTAGTATCCTGAGGCCTGAAACGACTGCAAATTCCCGTATCGAGGCTGCAGCCGGCCCTGTTGCCTTTATTCTAAAGGGCTATCCCCGCTTGTCGGAGACCTTCATCGCCCAGGAGATTGAGGCGCTGGAACGGCGCGGCCTGGATATTCGCATAATTTCCTTGCGGCATCCGACGGACCGAGCCGTCCATCCCGTCCACCGGCGGATCAGCGCCGGGGTTAACTATCTGCCGGAATATCTCTATCAAGAGCCGGCGCGCGTCTGGCGTGCCTGGCGCGAGGTTCGCCGCTGGCCCGGTTACCCAGCCGCCCGGCGCCTGTGGCTAAAAGACCTGTGGCGAGACCGGACGCCAAACCGAATCCGCCGCTTTGGCCAGGCCCTGGTGCTGGCGACGGAGTTGAGCGATGAAGTCCGTCATCTGCATGCGCACTTTTTGCACACGCCGGCCTCGGTCGCCCGCTATACCGCCCATCTGACTGGGCGTTCATGGAGCTGTTCCGCCCATGCCAAGGACATCTGGACCTCGCCGGAATGGGAAAAACGGGAAAAGCTGGCGGATTTGTCCTGGTTGACGACCTGCAGCCAGGCCGCCCACGACCACCTTGCCGCCCTGGCGCCGCAAGAGAACGATAGCGGCACAGTAGCATTGGTCTATCACGGTATCGATCTAAGCCAGTTCGGCACAGTAGAGGCCCCCCATTCAAACCGCGACAGCAACGGGAAAGCCGGGCCAGTACGGATTCTTTCGGTTGGCCGGGCGGTCAGCAAAAAGGGCTACGATGACCTGATCGCCTCCCTGGCCGCGCTGCCCGATAGAATCGATTGGCGTCTGGAACATATCGGCGGCGGCAATCTGTCCGGCAAACTGAAACAGCAGGCCGCGCAGGCCGGCATCGCCGAACGTATAGACTGGCGCGGCGCCCAGCCCCAGGAAGAAGTTCTGGCGGCCTATCGGAGCGCCGATATATTCGTCCTGGCCTCCCGCATCGCCGCCGATGGCGACCGGGACGGCCTGCCCAATGTCCTGATGGAGGCGCAGAGCCAGGGACTGGCCTGTATCGCCACCGCCGTTTCGGCGATCCCCGAATTGATCACGGACGGCGCCACCGGTGTCCTGGTCCCGGCCCAGGACCGGGCGGCGTTGAGCCGGGCGATCGCCGATCTGGCCACGGACCCGGCGCGGCGGCGGCGCCTGGGTGACGCCGGGCAGGAACGGGTCCGGGAAGGCTTCTCACACGACTACTGGATCGACCGTCTGGCCGTAAAATTCGGCCTGGGCAATGGCACCGGCACCATAGCAAGAGCCAGGGCCAGGGCCGCCCGGAAAGCCTGATGCCTTCGGCCCCCATTGCATTCTATGCACCCCTTAAGGCGCCAACCCATCCAACGCCTTCGGGCGACCGGCGCATGGCGCGGCTGTTGATGCAGGCCCTGGAAGCAACCGGCGCGGCGGTGGAACTGGCCTCTGACTTCCGCGCCTACGATGGCAAGGGCGATCCGGCCCGGCAGTTTGCACTGCGCGACAAAGGCATGGCTTTGGCGGACGGCTTGATCGAACAGTACCGCCGCCGCGCCAAGGATGCCCGGCCCAGCGCCTGGTTCACCTATCATCTCTATCACAAGGCACCGGACTGGCTTGGACCAAGGGTCGCAGCGGCCCTGGATATTCCCTATTTGGTGGCGGAGGCTTCGTTCGCGCCAAAACGCGCCGGCGGGCCGTGGGATTTGGGCCATAGCGCCGCCGCCGAGGCCATTGGGGCGGCTGACTGGGTATTCTGCCTGACCCGGCTGGACATGGCCTGCGTCCAGCCGTTGATTCCGGCGCGGCATCATTTGCGCTTGCTGCCGCCGTTTTTACAGGCGGCTCCATTCGCGGCGGCAAAGGCAGACCGGGACGCCGTGGCCAAACGCTTTGGCCTGGATCCGGACAAGCGCTGGCTGTTGGCAGTGGCCATGATGCGGCCCGGCGACAAGCTGAACTCTTTTCAACGACTGGGCGCCGCCCTGTCACGGCTGGACGGGGACGACTGGCAGCTGTTGGTCATTGGCGATGGGCCGGCCCGTGCCGATGTTACCGCCGCCCTGGCGCCCATCGGGGACAAGGCGATCATGCCCGGCGCGCTGGCGGGCGCCGATTTGCCCGGCATCTATGCGGCCTGTGATCTATATCTGTGGCCCGGGGTGGGCGAGGCCTATGGCATGGCCTATCTGGAAGCCCAGGCGGCGGGCCTGCCGGTGGTCGCGGGCCATGAACGGGGGGTGCCCGACGTGGTCATTGACGGACGGACCGGCCTGCTGACGCCGCCAGGTGACGATGGCGCCTTTGCCGCCGCAACGCGGCGCTTGCTGGATGATGGCGGACTGCGGCATAAGCTGTCGCAACAGGCCCGTGCCTTCGTCAGCGGTGAACGTACGGTGTCGGCAGCGGCACGGATAATTGAAGAGGCATTGGCGTGACAGCGTTAGTAGGCATGATCAGACACGGCCGCACGGCCTGGAATGGCGACGGCCGGATGACCGGGCGGACCGATATCCCATTGACCGAGGACGGCCGTGCCGCCCTGACCGGCCTGCGTCCGCCATCGCGGCTGGATGGCGCCGTCTGGCATGTCAGTCCACTGATAAGGGCCCGGCAAACGGCTGAAATCATCAGCCAGGGCATGATTGATCTGAATATTGAACCGCGCCTGATCGAAATGAGTTTTGGTGAGTACGAGGGCCGCACCCTGGAAGAGCTGCGCGCCGACCCGGATATGGGCATGGCGGAGAACGAAGACCGCGGCCTGGATTTTCTGCCTCCCGGCGGCGAAAGCCCGCGCATGGTGCAACAACGCCTGCGGCCCTTCCTGGCGGAGTTGGGACAATCCGGCGGCAGCCATATCGGCGTCGCGCACAAGGCAGTGATCCGCGCCATCTTCGCCGCCGCCCACGGCTGGAACATGCTGGGCCGCCCACCAGTCAAGCTGCGCTGGGAGCAGGCCCATTTGTTCCAGGTGGATGAACAGGGAAACGTCCAGCCGGAAGAAATGAATGTGCCGCTTATCGCCGCCGGGGATGGCCCCAAATGAGCGGCCTCCGATGGGCGGCTTCGAAATGAGCGGCTCTCGTCGCGTATTATTCTATGTCCAGCATCTGCTGGGCATCGGCCATCAGCGCCGCGGCGCCACCTTGACCCGCGCCATGCAGGATGCCGGCCTGGAGGTCACCTATATCTCGGGCGGCCACGGCATTCCCAATCTGGATCTGGGCGGCGCTGAGTTGGTACAACTGCCGCCCGTCCGGGCGGTGGATCTGTATTTCAAAAAGCTGGTGGACGAAAATGACCAGCCCATCGATGACGCCTGGCGCGAACGCCGCCGCACCGCCCTGCTGGCGGCCTGGCAGCGTATTCAGCCCCATGTCATCCTACTGGAACTGTATCCGTTCGGACGGCGGCAAATGCGTTTTGAACTATTGCCCCTGCTGGATGCGGCCCTGGCATCGGAACATCGGCCCGTGATCGCATCGTCCGTGCGGGATATCCTGGTCGCCTCGCCCAAGCCGGAGCGTCTGGTGGAAATGCTGGAGCGGGTGGAAACCTATTTCGATCACGTCCTGGTGCATGGCGATCCGGATCTGATTCCTTTCGAGACCACCTTTCCCCATGCGGCACAAATCGCCGGCAAACTGCATTATACCGGCTATGTGGTCGACCGTACCGGCCAGCGCGGCGGGCCGGGCAGTCCCGGCTGGGACGAGGTTTTGGTTTCGGCCGGTGGCGGTGCCATGGGCGATGCCTTGATGCGGGCCGCCATACAGGCCCGCGCCGAAAGCGCCCTGCAAGACAAACGCTGGCGGGTTCTGGTCGGCGTCAAGGTGCCGGACGACGAATTTCAGGCCCTGGTCCTTCTTGCGGCGGAATACAGCGACGATGGCGGCATCGTGGTGGAGCGGGCCCGTGGTGATTTCCCCACCATGTTGATGAACTGCGCCCTGTCCATCAGCCAGGGCGGCTACAACACCCTGATGGAATGCATGCACGCGGGCTGCCGCGCGATCATCGTACCTTATGCCGGCGGTTTGGAAACGGAGCAGACGTTGCGGGCGGAGCTGTTGCAGAAACGCGGCGTCGTAACGGTGCTGGCGGAGACGGAATTATCGCCGGGGGCAATGGTCGCGGCGATCGACCAATCGCTGGCCGGGCCGGGCGCGGCAACGGCGGGGGTCCGTACCGACGGTGCCGCCGACGGCGCCCGCCAGGTTGCCGCTTGGGCTGAAACTCTGGATTGGTAGGCTGGATTGGTAGATGGCAAGCTGGCATGACCTGGACGAAGAACTGGCACGCTGGGCCGGGCTGGGGCGGCAGGCCAGCCTGTGGTGGCGCGACGATGACGCGGTGGCACCGGGACCAAGGCTGCTAAATCTAATCGAACTATCACGAAAATCAGAGGTGCCCGCCGCCATCGCCGTGATCCCAGAGCTGGCGGAAGACGCACTGGGCGGCGCCCTGGCGGAACTGCCGGGCGCAAGAATGCTGGTGCATGGCCTGCGCCATGAAAACCGCGCGCCAGGGTCCGAGAAAAAGGCTGAATTTGGCCCGCATCGCCCACTCCATGAGATGCAGGGCGAGGCCGCCATTGCCAGGGAGACGTTGACGGACCGTTTCCCCGGCCTGGCCTTGCCGGTTTTCGTGCCGCCCTGGAACCGCATTGACGAAAATCTGCTGCCACGATTGCCCCAGGTCGGACTGCACGGTTTATCCCGCTTTGGCCCGCGCATGACAGCGCCGACGGCGGATTTCGCCGAGTGCAATTGCCACCTGGACCTGATCGATTGGCACGGCGGGCGCGGCTTTATAGGTGAAGAGCCAGCCCTGGCAATACTGACCGCGCATCTTCGGGCGCGCCGCGAGGAGACGGTAGATGCATCGGAAGCCAGCGGCGTGTTGAGCCACCATGCCGTCATGGAGCCGATGGGTTGGAATTTTTTGCAGGAATTATTTGCCCGGACCCAAGAAAGTGATAGTGCTCACTGGTTAACCATTGACGAAATCTTTAGGCTGCCACGATGAACAGTTACCGCTATCCCACAAGCACCCTGGTGGCCGATTATTTACGGGCCGCGGCGGGTGTTTTTCTGCCAATTGCCTTGATGATCTTTACCGAACTGTTACCTCTTTTCTTCTATATTATGTGCGCTCTGGTGTTGTTGTTCGGATTTTATGGATTGAGAACAATACAGCGTCAGGGCACGGTAGTGATTGTGGACGGGGATGGCATCCGCCAGGAGGGGCCCTTGGGAGGCATGTTTGACCGCCGCATGCGCTGGTCGGAAATTGGAGATTTTCGTCTCCGCTATTATTCCACGCGCCGCGACGGTAAGGAGGGCTGGATGCAATTGATCCTGCGCGGCGCCGGAAAAGGCGGCGCCATCCGCATGGATTCACATCTGCCCGGTTTCAACGACATCGTGGCCCAGGTGCACGCGGCGGCGCAACAGAACGGCCTGACCGTGGACCCCGCGTCGGCGGCAAACCTGGCCCACCTTGGCTTCGGCGCGAAAGACGGCGTGGAAGATAGCGTGAAAGACGGGGCGGACGACGGCGCATCGGATGACGGCACCTCAACGGACACGAAGTTTCCGCCATGACCAATGTTTTGCGGGTACGTGATTTAGCCGTTGAATTCCAGGCGGCGGAAGGTCTGATCAAGGCGGTGGACGGCGTATCCTTCACCGTGCCACAAGGCAAGACCGTGGCTCTGGTCGGCGAGTCCGGTTCCGGCAAAAGCGTGGTCAGCCAGACCATCATGCGCATTCTGCCGACCTCGGCCAATATCGCCGCCGGCGAGGTCTTGTTTCTGGACCCGGACAAACCCGGGTCGTTCGTTGATCTGACCAAACTGGCGCCTGATTCACGGGAAATGCGCGCCGTCCGCGGCAGCCGTATCTCGATCATTTTTCAGGAGCCCATGACCTCGTTGTCGCCGTTGCATACGGTCGGCAACCAGATCTCGGAAGCCCTGTTGCTGCACCGCGATGTATCCAAGAAACAGGCCATGGAAATCACGGTGGAAATGCTGAGCATGGTCGGCTTTCCGGAGCCGGCGCAGGCGGTCTTCAAATATCCGTTCGAGCTGTCGGGCGGGCTTAGGCAACGGGTCATGATCGCCATGTCACTGGTCTGTCGCCCGGCCCTGTTGATCGCGGACGAACCGACCACCGCCCTGGACGTCACCATTCAGGCCCAGATCCTGAAGTTGATGTCGGACCTGCAGTCGGAATTGAACATGGCGGTATTGATGATCACCCATGATCTGGGCGTGGTCGCCAACGTCGCCGATGAAGTCGTGGTGATGTATCACGGCAAGGTTATGGAGCGGGGTCCGGTCGCGGATATCTATAACAGGCCAGAACACCCGTATTTAAAAGCCTTGATGCAGGCGGTGCCGCGTTTCGGCATGCGCGCGGGCGAGCGCCTGGTGCCGCTGCGCGAAATCAATGCCGAGGCCGGCGTGCTGCTGCGGCAAAAGGAACCCTGGCCCGAGGCGGCGCGCGCGGCGGGGCCGCTGCTGGACGTCAGTCATTTGAGCAAGTCGTTTGAAACCCGCAAACGCAAGATGTTCGGCGGCAAGCCCGGCGGCGAGGTGCTGGCGGTGGATGACATCTCGTTCCATGTGGATCCGGGCGAATGTCTGGGTCTGGTGGGTGAAAGCGGCTGCGGCAAGACCACCGCCTCGAAAATGATCATGCGGGCCCTGACGCCGGATACGGGCAGCCTGTCCTTCAATGACCACGGCAAAATTGTCGATGTACTGGCCCTGCGCGACGAGGAACTGTTCGCTTTCCGGCGCAAGGTGCAGTTCATCTTTCAGGATCCGTTTTCCTCGTTAAATCCGCGCATGACCGTGTTCGATATTATTTCCGAGCCCTTGAACATCCATAACATTGGCGATATGGACGAGCGCGCCGCCCGGGTCCGGGAATTGATGGCCCTGGTCGGCCTCGACGCGCGCTTCCTGCGCCGCTACCCGCACAGTTTCTCCGGCGGCCAGCGGCAGCGGATCGGCATCGCCCGGGCCCTGGCACTGCAACCGGATCTGTTGATCTGTGATGAGCCGGTCTCGGCCCTGGATGTTTCGGTACAGGCCCAGGTATTGAACCTGATGAAGGATCTGCAAGAGGAATTGGGCCTGACCTATCTGTTTATTTCCCACAATCTGGCCGTGGTCGACTATGTCGCCGACCGCATCGCCGTGATGTGCGCCGGCCGCATTGTCGAAACGGCGCCACGGGAAACCCTGTTCCAGAACCCCATGCATCCCTACACCCAGGCCCTGCTGGCGGCCGTGCCGAAAGCCGATCCCGGCGCCAAGCTGGACCTGACCGCGTTGATGGAGGGCAAGGCATCAGTACCCAGTGCCTGGCCCGCGCCCTTTACGCTGGACCAGGGCATCGTGGCGGATATGATCGACGCAGGTGGCGGCCACTATGTGCGCGCCGCCGCCGGTGCCCAGCTACCAAGGGAATTGTAATGTACGTTAACGTCAAAGGCATTGCAGCCGCCCTGCTCGGATGTGCGCTGTTCCTCGGCCCATCGGTAGCCTCGGCAGGCGTCGTGGGCTATGTGGAAACGCCCATGTTTGCCGACAGGGTCAAGGCCGGCGAGCTGCCGGCGGTCGGCGCACGGCTGCCAAAGCAGCCCTCCGTCGTGACCTTCGCCGGCAAACGCGCGATCGGCAAGCAGGGCGGCGAAATGCGCACCCTGATCGGACGCGCCAAGGACGTGCGCCTGTTCGTGGTCTACGGCTATGCCCGGCTGGTCGGCTATGACGAGAAATTCCAGATCAAGCCGGATATCCTGCTCTCGGTCGACGTCAAGGAAGGCCGGCAGTTTACCTTCAAGCTGCGGCCCGGCCATAAATGGTCCGATGGCCATCCCTTCACGGCGGAGGATTTCCGTTATTGGTGGGAAGACGTGGCCAACAATCCGAAACTGTCGCCGGCCGGGCCGCCGCGCCTGATGCTGTCCGACGGCGAGGCGCCCAGCTTTGAAATGCTCGACGAGACCACGGTGCGTTACACCTGGCCCAAGGCAAATCCGTTTTTCCTGCCCCGCCTGGCCGGCGCTTCGCCGCTGTTCATCTATCGTCCGGCGCATTACCTGAAGCACTATCACGGCGGCTATGCCGAGGCCGGGAAGCTGAAAAAACTGCTGCGCAAAAAGCGTACCCGTAGCTGGGCCTCGCTGCATAACCGCTTTGACAATATGTACCGTTTTGACAATCCGGAGCTGCCCACATTGCAGCCCTGGGTCAACCGCACCCGCCCGCCCGCGACCCGCTTTATTGGGGAACGCAATCCCTACTACCACCGGGTCGACGAAAAAGGCCGCCAGCTGCCCTATATCGACAAGTTCATCATGGCGGTATCCGACGGCAAGCTGATCGCCGCCAAGGCCGGCACGGGCGAGGTCGATCTGCAAGCCCGCAGCCTGGCCTTCAACAACCTGACCTTTCTGCGCGACAATGAGAAAGACGGAAAGTTCGATACCTATTTATGGCGCATCGCCAAGGGCGCCCATGTCGCCCTGTTTCCCAATTTGAACGTGGATGATCCGGTCTGGTCAAAGATGATGCGGGACGTGCGTTTTCGCCGCGCCCTGAGCCTGGGTGTGGACCGCGAGGCGATCAATGAATCCCTGTTCTT
>CAYWYB010000028.1:0-25777 GCA_964462145.1 uncultured Rhodospirillaceae bacterium | reverse complement strand
GGTTTCCCTGGACCTATTCGGCTCGGAACGCTCCACTAACGCGGCGAATTTCTATTCCATGGGACTGAAGGGCCGTTTCGAGGAAACCAAGATCGACGACGATCACCAACTGGGCAACGATCTCTACCCGATCCTGGAATTGGACGGCGAGAAATTCGTCACCCGCCAGGACAATGCCCTGACCGTGATCAACGAACGCCTGCGCGACGAATATGCCATCGACTGCGACCGTGGTGTAAGGCGCTGGAACCAGATCATCAAACGCCACGGCATTGATTTTGAACTAAAACTGCCCCACCGCGCCTTCAACCGGCAAATCGGCAGCTTTAACCCGGCCAATACCGGCGGCGTGCGGGTCAGCCCCACGGGCGACGTCATCACCGAGGCGGCCTGGACCGAGAACCATGGCAACTGGCTGCCTACCGACGCCGACCGCGCCTTTGTCATCGGCCTGATGCAACCGGTCACCGAGCCAGGCAAATACGCCGCCTGGATCGCCCCACCGGCCCGCGGCATCAACAACCAACCAGTCGATTTCGAGTATGTGCACCTGAATTAGATTTCGGAATTTTCATGTCCGCTATGCATCCAGTTTCGAGGATTGCATAAGGGAATCATTATGGCAGAGTTTGACCCTGAGCAGCCCAATAGACCAGCATCATGTTAAGTCGGCCTTGGCATCAGAAAGCGGAAGTTTGTGCAGCTGGAAAGAATAGTGAGGAACTGGTCAGGAACAGACATTCGAAAACACGATGGGATGGGCAGCTCTTGACTGCCATCTCATTAGAAAATTGGCTCGAAGAACCAGCGTTGCTCCCAATTTCCACGGCAAGTCGCGGGGTTGAGCAAAGTGCCGTTATTGCCATCACTAATTTGCATGCATAGTTTGCCTCCATTATTTCTAATGGAAACTCCGCCATCAGACTTTTTGTCGGCGATCCAGGTGCTGGTGCCGCTCCATTCCGCTACACCCCAGCCGGTGATAATCGCCCCGTGCTGCTTGTAGTGATAACCATTCTTGACGCTTTTTATGACCATAAGACCGGCGTCCCAATAATATGGGTTTGCGAATTTTTGGTTTTCGTTTCCTTTAACGCAATCCCAAATCTTCAAGGCGCTGCCGATTTTCCGCTCGCCTCCCATATCAATGCATTTGTTGGTTTTACGGTTTCTGATCCGGTAGTGGGGCGCTGAGAGTTTGGTCGCCGGGTACATAGCCATCCAGCCGGGCGCATTGTTATGGGTATAACAATCAATCAACTTTAAATCCTTATCGTCCTTAACTTCGTTGGCATTTATGCAAAGGCCGCCGATGCCGACGATTCGGCCGTTCTTAGTCAGCTTCCATGTCTGGTTGCTACGCCCATGGCAGTCCCAAAGCTGGATTTTACTGCCTGCCTTGGCGTTGTTGCCGCCGGCGGCGTCAATGCAGCGCCCATTGGCGTTGATGATTTTGCCATTGTCAAAGCGCCACTGCTGAGTCCAGTTCATGTCGCACTTGCCGTACTCTAGCTTAGAGCCATTATGGTTCTTGGCGGCATTGACCTGGAGGCAAAAACCGTTTCCACCCTTGTCATTGGCGAAAAACAGGTACTTATGCCCAGAGCTCCAGCACTTGCCGTAAGAAGGATTCCAGGCCTGCTTTTTGGGAAACGCCGCGTCATAGTTACAGTCCTTGGATGAATGGATATGCTTTTTCTTTTTCTTCTTGAACAGGCCGAAGACGTTGCCGCCGACTTTAGTGAAGCCGCCTGAAATTTTCCCGGCAATCTCTTTGGTGATGTCGGTGGCAAAGTCGGCGGTGATATTCACTGCCGGGCCAAGAACCTTGCCAACGTCTTTTATGGCCCCGCCCACCCACTTGAAGGCCTTGCCGGCGCATTCGAAAGACCTTGATTGATCAACACTGATGTCTCCGAGAATGTTTCCGATGCCATCCCAGGGCTTGCTTGCCGACTTTAGGTTTGCGTCCACCTTGATCGGCGGCGCACATCCCGTATCAAAGGAGAATTTGGCTTTGTTGGGCGAAAACTTCAGTGTCGCCTCGCGCTTGACGAAACCGGCGATATCGATCTTGGCTTGCAGGTCCATACGCTGGTTTGCATCATCGATGTTGATGCCGAATTTTCCATCACCTGTCAGCTTGGCGCGCTTGCCGATCACTTTGCCAAGAGAGAGTGAGACTTTGCTGCTCGCCTTGCCATGCAGGCCGCGAACAGAGAGGCTGATATCCGCATTACCCAATCCCTTGCCGGCGAGCTTGAGTGCGCCGTTGGCGTAGTAGAGCGGCCCCGGCGTGCCGTTGATCCCATCGGTACCGGGAAGCGGGCGCCCGTCGGGGATCACAACGCCGGCTGTCGCGGCTACCAAGATCATGTCCGAGAACACCGGTGGCTCGTATGAAGCAGCGTTGTAGGAGGCGTATTTGGGATTGGATAAGGTGACGATGTCCAAGGGAAATCGATCGGCTTTCGGAACCGATATTCTTAATGTGTCAGGCAGTACTTTCGCCAGATTCACCACGTCCTTGAGGCTGATTTCAGGAGCATCGAAGCCATAGGCGGTCCCCGTGGGCACCGGCTTCGAGGCAAAGCTTCTTTTAATATGCGCCTGCTGGCCGAACATCAGGTAGTTGCGTTTTCTGATCTTGGTATTGCCCCAAATAGACACATTGCGGTAATAGGGCGGCTTTAAATCTCCGCCTTGGAAAAGGATCTGGGGCATTACGCTGAAAATATCGTCTTTCTTGGTTGTGACGATCAGAATGGTGGCTTGCTTCAGAGCAACGCCCTTGATCCCGAAAGGCTCCTTCCAGGCCCCCCTCTTCTTCAGCGCAAACCGGTTCAATTGGCCGCTCAGGGTCATCTCCTTGAGGTTCTTCTTCGTAAGACCAATCACGGAAGCCAGGGAATTGACGGCCGGAGTTTTTGAGGCGTCGATCTCGGAAAGGAAGTTTCTGCCCGGTTCCAGGTCGAACTTATCGGCTACTTTTCTGGCCCGATCTTTCAGAATTTTCGGAAGATCCGCCGACTTGACACCCTTCTGTCCATTACCGGGCGGCACAAGAAACAACGTTAGGTTCTTCAATGCCACCGGGATCAGGGGCGGCACATTCATCGCTTTCAACAATTCATTGGCATCCACCTGATTGAAATTCAGGGCAATATTGGGGAGATTTTTTCCTTTCGGCATATAGAGAACGATGTTCGCCTGATGGCCGAAGACTGTCCCGGTCGACTCGGCTTGCTCGGCTTCAATCTTGAAATCGTCAATGTTCCAATCGGGCAGGAAATCAAAATGCGTTCTAAGATCAACGAGGTTCTCCACCCATCGTTTTGCCTTTTCCGCCTGCACGACTTCATCCAGACTGTCCTTGGCGGCGAAAATGTTTTTGGCGTTGATCGCCCAGGGCTTGTCGTAAGGGCCGACGGTGATGGCCGTGGTGAAACCACCATCGTGCTGCTTCCACCCACGATCGGTCATTTTGTACGGAAAATTATTGGTGCCGAGGATCCACACCGCGCCCTCGGCGCCGATTCCGATATCAATGCCACGCCCCTCAACTTGCTCCCACGTGCCGCCCTTCAAGCGCCAGATGGTATTGTCATTTGCAATGATCCAGGGGGTGCCGTTGGGCGCGACCGCAATCCGCTTTCCCATGCCGCCTTTGCTATTGTCCCAAGTTGAACCGGTATATCTGTGGGCGATGTCATTGGTGCCGATTATCCACACCGTACCGTCTGCGCCGATACCGACATCTTTGGCCTTGCCACCAACTTTTAGCCATTTATTGTCGACGAGGTGCCAGATCGTATTGTCATGTGCAATGACCCAGGGATTGCCGTCGGGGGCGACTGCAATCCGCTTTCCTAAGCCGCCGCGCCGATTATCCCAAGTCGAGCCTGAATACCGGAAGATTGTATTATTCGTTCCGGCGATCCAGACGCTGCCGTCCTTGCCCGCTGCTATATCTTGAGCTTGTCCTTGAAGCTTTTTCCAGAAAAGAGGCTCCGCCGCCAAGGCGGCCTGTGAAGCCAGAAGTACAGCCAAAAAAATTATAATCCTGTGCGCCATCGACTCTTCCCCACTCTCCATAGCAGGCGTGAAACAACCCAAGGTGGCGCCACAATCTTGATAACAAATAAGTTAACAAATACTGTCTAGTCTATAGTCCAATTAAAAAATTTTAATTCTCCTGATGCGTTCAATATTGTCACGCGTCCGTTTATTTATGAAACGCGTACTCGATAAAAGTTCATTTGACGGAATAGAAACTTTCCTCCTCAACCCTCAGCAGCGGACTCACTTCGACACTTTCAGAAGGTCAGGGGCAATCGGGTCGGGGCCAGGTCATATTTCTTGTATCTCTCAGTCGTTGGAATACAAGCAACACCCAGCCCGTCGATTTCGAGTATGTGCACCTGAATTAGGCTCAAAATCCCAAGGCGTGAAACACCAGACCGCAGCTCAGGCCAAGGCCCAGGATCATGGTGCCTTGGCTCAAGCCCCGGACCGTGCCCATGTTTCGGACAAGGCCTAGGCAGAAGGTAAGCCATGAACCTTGATGGGATGGGTTCAGGAAGATGATAAAGGCAGCGAAAGCGGGAATCGCGGCAAGCGCGAAGCCGATTTCGTAGGAGTCAGTAGCAGCCAGGATAATGCCGTAGATGGCCGGGTAGACCATCATCGAGACGGAGGTGAAGGAAAGCACGCCGCCGGTGACGGAGCCGACCTGGCCTTCGGGTGCCAAACGCGCGGTCTGCGCCAACAGAATGCCGTGCCAGCTTAACCCCGTGATGTTGTACAGGATTGCCACCGCGATAATCTCGTTCAGGGTCCAATTAAAATCCAACAGCGTCATCAGCAAAGCGGCAACGGCACCGAACAGGCCGATGCCGGCAAAAATCCAGCGTGGCGGCACGAACCCGCCGCCCAGCGCGCCCCATAGGATGCGGGCCCAGATCGCGGTGAACGAGGATATGGCAAAGGCGCTGCCGGCTTCTATTTCGGAATAGCCCAGTCCGTCGATCAGATAGAGTATGAAAAAGCCCGAGAAAATCGACTGCAAACCACCAAAGGCAAAGGCGGCAAAGGCGATGTCGCGCAGTGCCGGATTGCGCAGCACCATCGCCAAGGTAGCCCGTAAATCGCCAAAGCTGATCTTCTGCGTCGGGTCCTTGTCACTATCGAAATAATCCCTGATCGGCTGCAGGGACAACGCCACCAGCAGAATAATCATGGCCGTCACCAGGGCAGTACCAAAGGGGCCAAGGCGTATGGTCGTGCCCAGGGTGGCACTGTAGAAAACCAGGCCCAGAAGAAACGGGATCAGCAATCCGGCGACCAGACTACCCACCGGTACGCCGGTCTGCTTCACCGAAAAAATCAACGACACCAGGCGCGGTGGGCAGACACGGGCCAGAATGGTGGAACTGGCCGGGGTCGAGGTCGAACCGGCCCCCAGTAGCAGGGCGCCGATGGGATAAAGCCAAAGCTGCCCCGAGGCGACGATCAACAAGCTGCCGCCCATGAATATCAGGGCGAACTGGCTGACGCGCAAAGGGCCATAGCGCAGGATAAAGCTGCCGCAGCCGATCGCGGCGATGATCGACATGACGTTCTGCAAAAACAAATAGAGGCCGAGCCAGGCCGGCGAGATACCGAATTCCTCGGCCAGTCGGTCGGCCAGGATCGGCATGACAATCTGGCAAACGTACGAAAATGCCTGTTGCGTCAGCATGGTGGTGGTCGCGACGGCAAGGATGGTCGAGGGGCCGAAGCGGGATAGATCCATCGCCGCGCTCCGCCTAACGGACCGCGATGTTGACGCTGGCGCGCATGCCGGGGCGAACGGCTTTTTCCATTTTCGGCAGATCGATAAGAACCGGGATACGTTGGGCCAGACGGGGATCAACCGCCTTGGCGCTGCCATTGGCTCCGCCATCACCCATGGAGCCCAAGGTGGCGTTGCCGATGGCCCGGACCGTGCCCTGGAAATATTCGAATGGATAGGCGTCAAATTCAATGCTCACCTTCTGTCCGGGCACCACCTGGCGAATATCGCTCTCGTCAACCTGGGCCTCGAGCCAAAGGGCATCGGGATCATGCAGCAAAAAGGCCCGGTCGCCGTCCTCGACATAGACCCCGGCGGTAACATAAATCTCGTCAATAATGCTGTTGATCGGCGCCCGGATATGCATGTCCTTCAGGCGCTGTTTCGATTGGCGCAATTGCACGCCGATCTTGTCGATAGCACGGTCGATGGCGCCGATCCGGCTGCGATAGACCGCCTCCTTTTTCAGGGAGCTTTCCAACTCGCGGATTTTCTTCTGGCTGGTCTGAATATCGGTCTCCAGCGAGCGCAGTTTCGAGGTGATATCGAGCAGACGGTCTTTCGCATCGTCCATCTGACGGGCTGATATGGCCCGCCTCGTCGCCAGTTTCTTGTTTCTGTCAACACTGCCCTGGGCAATGGTTAGGCGGTTTTGCCAGGTTGCATGTTCCCGCCTTTGCAATTCCACCGCCGCCGTGGCCGTGGCAATCTTGTCGTTCATTTCCCGCTGATACTGCGCCAACTCCGCCTCGACCTGGGCCCGGTTGGCCTTTTCCTTGGCGATTTCGGCCTCCAGCGTATCGACGTCAAAGCCGGCGACCGCCGTGTCCATGGAAGCAAGCAAGGCGCCCTTTTTCACCCGGTCGCCGCGTTTAACATGCACCGTCTTGATGGTGGCGTTAACATTGGGGGAGAGCAGCGTGAAGTCGACCCTGACCCGGGCATTAGGCTCGTCCACATGATGCCACCAATGCAGGCCTTCCACGGCGGCGACACCGATCACGATCACGCCAACCAAAAACAGTAGCGGCTTGACCCAGCGGCGGCGGCTTTTTGAGGTGAATTCAGAGATAACCAGGGCCCTTCATTACGGCCCCCCTTATCGGGAGTGACACATGGAACATAACCCTGCCTTGGGCGCCACATCGGCCCACTGCCAGGAAACTGACGAATTTAAACTATAGTCGGTTGCTGGTGCCTACTCTAGCAATCAGCGGACAATCAAGAAAATGTAATAATTGAACAGGTATCCAGACTACCGTCCGCCACGCCGTCAATCGAAGCGGCGGACAATTCCGGGCGGCGATGTCAGGAAATAGAAAAATCTGGCGGGCACATCCCCGGTATTCCTGACCTTATACTTCCAACCAGTGGTGTAATGGGTGCAGTCGCCTTGGTTCAAAACGAAGGAATTATCCAACGCCTCCGCGTCCGTGCCCCACCAAACGGTAAACTCGCCCTCCAGGATGTAATAGAATTCATCACAAGGGCCGTATTGATGCAGCGTGGTGCCGTCATCCTGTGCCTCGATCCCGAAGACACAGGTTTCATCGCCGGGCTGCATATGGCAAACGCCCACATTCCCCACACCCTCGAGACTGTAATATTGTTTGATGGGCACGGAGATATAGTGGGATTCGTCATGGCCGGGCCCGAACATCGGCACGTCCCTTTCGCGCAGCACACGCGGCGGTTTGACTTCCTCAGACATTCGATTCCTCCCTCTGAACATTGGCTGCGGTAAAACTACCAGAACAATCGCGGGCGCGGAAAGCCATTCCAATGCGGCGGCGTTTTAGCTACCATCTTCGGCTAAACCTCTTTCCTTGGATAATGCGCGATCAGAACTAGCGGTATTATCCCGCCCGCCACATGGCGCGCCTCCGGGCCATGCGCCGACATACGACAGGACCACATATGCCAAGCATCCTGGATGGGATCACCATACTCGACCTGAGCACGGGCCCGGCCGCGGCCCTTGCGACCATGCTGTTGAGCGATCAAGGCGCACGGGTTATTCGTGTCACCGGACCAGATGCGCCGCTGTTTCGCGACGGCGGCTTTATCATCTGGGACCGGGGCAAGGAATGCGTCGCACTGGACCTTGATCAGGCAATCGACGAGACGCCCCAGGCCGACAGGTTACGGGAGCTGATGGCGGGCGCCGACATCCTGGTAGAGGACTTCGCGCCAAGTTCGCCGCGCCAGGAACTGGTCGCGCCCGAGCGCTTGGCGGAGATAAATCCCCGTCTTATCAGCTGCTCCGTCACCGCCTATGGCAAGCGCGGCGCGCTGAAGGATGAACCGGCGATCGAGGATCTGGTTTTGGCCCGCATGGGCGTTCTTGGCGGTCTGCCGGGTTTCCGACCCGCGCCGGTGCATCTGGTTCATCCCCTGCCCACGGTCGGCGCCTCTATCCTAGCCTGTCTTGGCATTGCCGCGGCATTGCTGGCGCGCGAGACCTCCGGACGCGGGCGCACGGTGGAGACGTCTTTGATGGCGGGGGCACTGCTGTATCATCCGAAAGTCATCGGCGAGCATCTTGACCGACACGTCTTTCAAACCCATCCCTCGGGCAGCGCACCGTTTTACAGCGTCTATGAATGCGCCGACGGCAATTGGGTGCAACTGGGCTGCGTGCATGTGGGCTTCATCGCCATCGCCGCGAAATTGATGGGCATCGGCGATCTAGTGGCCGAGCCCCGCTTTAACGGCGGCGGCGCGCCGGCCACGCCGGAGGATGACGCCGAACTGCGCGCCGTCCTGACAAAGGTGATCGGCGGCAAACCGTTGGCCGAATGGGTTGAAGCCTTCGAGGCGGCGGACGTGCCCTTCGCGCCGGCGCGCCAGACCGAGGACGGCATTACCGATCCTCAGGTCGTCCACAACGAGATGGTGGCAACCCTGGACGACCCCGAACTTGGCCCGGTCGTGCAAATGGGCGTGCCGCTGGTATTCAGCGACACCCCCGGACAGGTGAAGGGGCCCAGGGCGGCGGCGGCTAACAACGGCGCCATGGCGCTTGACGCCAGCGACGCAGCCGCACCGGCCCAGGGCGCCCCGGATCCACTGCCCCTGGACGGCATCCGCATTCTGGAGATCACCAATCTTATCGCCGGCCCCACGGGCGGGCGTCTGCTGGCTGATCTGGGCGCGGACGTCATCAAGTTCGAGCCTTTGGGTGGCGATCTGTCCAGGCCCATTGGACGGACCTATTTTTATAATCTGAACTTCAACAAACGCTCCGTCTCGGTCAATACGAGCACTGACGAGGGCAAGGAAGTGGTCCAGCGTATCGCGGCCTCTTGTGATGCCCTGTTGGCCAACCTGCGCCCCGGCGCGACCGAGCGTATGGGCATTGGCCCGGCCAATAATCCGCAACTGATCGAGACCCATTTGACCGGTTATGGACGCACTGGGCCTTACGCGCACCGGCCCGGCATCGACCCCCTGGCTCAGGCCATGATGGGCATGTCGTGGGCCCAGGGCGGACCTGAAAATCAACCGGTTTTCCCGGCCCAATTGGCACCCACCGATTACACCACCGGCGCACTGGGCGCACTGGGCACGGTATTGGCCATATACGGCCGCACCCGCCATGGCACCGTACAACGGGTGGACAGCAATCTGCTGAATGGCGCGGTGCTGTTAAGCTCCGCCTGGTTCTCCCGCTACAAGGGCCGGCCCGAACGCCCCCTTGCCGACAAGGATCAATACGGCCTGAACCCGTTTCATCGCCTGTTCCGTCTGGCCGATGGCTGGGTCTACGTGGCGGCGGAAACGGAGGCGCAACGCCGCGCGCTCTGCAAGGTCGCGGGCCAGGCTGAACAGACCGAGGCTGGCAGCGACGATGGCGGTTCGCATCCGAACCAGACAGCCTTGGCCAAGGCCCTGGCGGCGGCCTTCGCCGAACGCGGCCTGGCGGAACTTCGGGCCGAGTTGCAGGAGGCGGGCGTACCGTCGGCGGAGGCCCAGTCCGGCGACAGTGAACTCTATCTCGACGACCCTCACACCTTGGCCAACGGCATGGCAGCCACCGTGCAGCATCCTACCGCGGGCGCGCTCTCAGTAGCCTGTCAGTATATCCACCTTGGCAACACTCAGACCTGCGCCTGGCGGCCAACGCCGCTGTTGGGCGAAAATACCGATGAAGCCCTGCGCGAGGTTGGTTATGCTGAGGCCGAAATCCAGGCCCTGCACGAGGCGGGGATCGTGAAGACGGAAACAGCGTGAGCGCTCATGTCGGAAGATCCGCAAACTCTTGAGCAGAAAGCACCGGCGAAAAGCTTCATCGTCGCGGATATTGAAATTTCCGACGTGCTCGAGGTTTTGGCGAAAGGTCTGCGCGATTTCAGGCGGGCGCCCAGCTTTGGTCTTGTGTTCGGCGGCATCTACGGTGTCGGCGGCTGGCTTCTTCTCGCCCTGCTTTTCTTATTGGACCTGCCGTTCCTGGCCTACCCGCTTGCCGCCGGCTTCGCCATCATCGCGCCATTTATTGCCTGCGCCTTCTATTGCGTCAGCGATTGTCTGGAGCGGGACGCGAACGTAACCTGGGGCCTGATGATCGCTTCATTGCGTCAGGCGGCCAATCAGGAAATGACCTGGATGGCGCTGGTCACTTTTTTCACCCTATTCATCTGGATGGACATCGCGGCCTTTTTGTTCTTTGGCTTTTTCGGCCTGACCTCGATGACATTCGGGGAAATCGTCAGTGAAATTCTGACAACGCCCAAAGGCCTCCTGTTTCTGCTGATCGGAAACACCGCCGGCGCGGTCATCGCCTTGGGCGTATTTTCCTTTTCAGTCACCTCGTTCCCGATGCTGTATCACCGCAACGTGGACTTCATCACGGCCATGATCACCAGCGTTCGGGTCGTGAGCAAAAATCCACGATCGATGTTTTTCTGGGCGGCGCTGATTACCATCACCGTTGGCCTGTCCCTGCTTTCAGGCTTTTTCGGCCTGTTTCTGGTGCTGCCGGTATTGGGGCATGCCTCCTGGCATCTATACCGGCGCGCGGTGCAAGTCCGTGAAGATAGCGGCGAGACGCCAACAACATGAAAACCGCAGCATGAAGCAAATCAGCCTGACCACCGCCGTCTTTGTCATCGCCGCCATCCTTCTGGCGGCGCATTCCTATCACAACGAGTATGCGGAACTATCCGATGGTCGGCGTTGGTTCCGGACCGTCTTCTACGGCCTGGGGCCCTGGCTGTGCGCCTTTGCCTTCGCGGGCGCCAAAATGTGCTTTCAGATATTGCTGCGCAAGGAAAAGACCGGCTTCCGCAATACCTTCACCTGGGTTACCGGTGTCGTGATCGGCCTGATGATTTTCACCAAGGTCATCGCCTAGTGTCCTAAAACCTTGCCAGCACCGGAGCGTTCCGTATTATTCGGCCCCAGAGCATTTCCAAATAGGAATTGCTCTGGATTTTATTTTGCGTTTGAAAAGAGGCGTATTTTTATGAGCGGACCATTGCAGGGTATCCGGGTTCTGGATATTGCAACCATTCTCGCGGCCCCCCTTGCGGGTACTTTGATGGCGGATTTCGGCGCCGACGTGGTGAAGGCCGAATTGCCCGGCGCCGGCGACGGCCTGCGCAACTTCCCACCCTTCAAGGATGGCAAGTCGGTCTGGTGGAAGGCTGCCAACCGCAACAAGAATTTCATTACCTTGGACCTGCGCAAGCCCGAGGGGGCGGAACTGCTGCTGAAAATGCTGCCGAAGTTCGATGTCTTGTTGGAGAATTTCCGTACCGGCACGCTTGCCAAGTGGGGCCTGGACAAGGAGACCCTGTGGAAGGCCAATCCGAACCTTGTCATTCTACGCGCCACCGCCTTTGGACAAACCGGCCCTTACGCAACCAAGCCAGGCTTTGCCCGCATCTTCGAGGCCATGTCGGGCCTTGCCTATATTACCGGCGATCCCGACCGCTCGCCCATGCATAACGGCTATCCCATCGGTGATTCCATTGGCGGTCTAACCGCCTGCAACGCGGTCCTGATGTCACTGCTGGGCCAGGCCCGGGGCACCATCAAGGGCGGCGAGGAGATCGATCTCTCCCTAACGGAGGCGACCTATCGTTTGCTGGATTCCATGACCATTCAATACGATCAGTTGGGCGAGGAACCCCAGCGCACCGGCAATGCCTCGCATTATTCGGCGCCCGCGAACGTGTTCCGCACATCGGACGGACAATATGTCTCGCTTTCAGGCAGCACCCAGGCAACTTTCGTCGGCAATGCCAAGGCCATCGACCGCCCGGATCTGTTGGACAATCCCAAATTCGACACCAATCAAAGCCGCTTCGAGAACCGGGACGAGATCAACACCATGTTCGCCGAATGGTTCGCCTCCCACACCCAGCCGGAAGCCATCGCGGCATTCGAACGGGAACAGGGCACCCTGGCGCCGATCTATTCCGTGGCCCAAGTGTTCGAGGATCCGCAGTTCGCGGCGCGCGAGGCGATCGTCCCCGTGCCGGACGATGACTTCGGCGAAGTGCGCCTACAGGCCGTCATACCGAAGCTGGTCAACAATCCTGGCAAAGTGCGCCATACCGCGCGTTCCCTGGGCGCCGATAATCTGGCCGTCTATGAAGAGTACCTCGGACTAAGCGCGGACGAGGTAGCCGCGTTGCAGGAAAAAGGCATCGTCTAAGCCCACTACCGTTATCGCAGCAGTGCCGCCATGATCCGCTCCCGTGACAGCGGCATGTCATGGATGCGGCGGCCGAGGGCATGTGCGACCGCGTTGCCGATGGCCGCCGCTGTCGGTGAGACGGAACATTCGCCCACCCCCAGCGAAGGCTGTTCCGGCTGGTTCAGCACCTCCGCCTCAATCTCGGGAATCTCGCTGAACCTGAGGATCGGATAGCTGTCCCAATCCAGTGATGTGACCCCCTGCCCCGCCATGGTCACCTGCTCCTTCAAGGTCCAGGAGGCGCCCTGCACCGCGCCGCCCTCGAGTTGATTGCGCATACCGTCCGGATTGATCACCAACCCACCGTCGGCGACCACCCAGATATGGTCCAGATGAACCTGTTCATCCACCCGCAAGGCAACGGCGACGGCGGCATAGGCAGCGGTGTTTTTGTAACGCGCGAAGGCCAGGCCCAGGCCCTGCCCCTCGCCCCCGCTTCCACGTTGTGACCAACCCGCACGTTTGGCGACGGTTTCAAGCACCGCGCGGGCGCGGGGATCGGACAGCATGGACAGCCGGTAATCCAACGGATCCTCGCCGGCCTTAATGGCCAGATCATCGATCATGGCCTCCAGCGCAAAGACATTGGGCAGGGCGCCCAATGTACGCAAGGCGGAGGTGCGAACCGGGGACGCGGTCACCAGATGGTGTAGAATACGGGTCCTGGGAATATCGTAATAAGGCGTGGCATTGCGGGTACCGCCGCCGCCGGCTTCCTCCAGCGGATCCTGCGGCACCGGCGCGTCGGGCGGATTGGGCAGGGCCGCCGCCGCCAACAGGAAGCCACTGCCCGTGCCTGGGCGCTGCACATGGGTCGGGCTCCAAACCTCCGCCGTCCAATCGGCTGGCCGCCCCGCTTCATCAAGGCGTACTTTCAGATCCACCAACATCGCCGGCCCGAAAGGTTCGTAAGCGAATTCTTCCTCCCGCCGCCATTGCAGCCGGATACAGCTGCCGGGCTTGTTCATGGCGATTACAGCGGCGTCGAGGGCGACATCATCGGCACCATTGTGGCCGTAGCAACCGGGACCGCTGAGGTGTCTGGCGCTAATGGCTTCTATCGGCAGCTCCAACACTTCGGCGATATTGCGGCGCAGGGGATGCATGCCCTGGCCATGGGACCAGATTGTCAAATGGCCATCGTTGAATTGCGCCAGGGCGCATGATGGCCCCAACGAGGCATGGGCGATATAGGGCCGCGAAAAAGTCGCCTCGACCACTTCGCCCGACGCATCCAAATCTTCCCCGGCGCCATATTGCCTATCGTCCGACGGTTGCCCCCGCAACCAGGCGGCTTCCTGCTGCGCCGGCTTGATATCCGGCGCATTGTCCCATTGCGCATGCTCCACCGCCGCCGCGGCGGCCGCCTCCACCGACCTTTCGTCGGCGCCCAGAAAGGCCACGAAGTTGGCCTGCTTGAAGATCTCGATCTCGCCGCCCGCGGCATGCCGGACCGCCGCCTCGTCCAATGCCCGCAGCACCGCATCGCGCCCGGGTTGGCGCAGCATGCGGGCATGCACAACGTCATCAGGGATGTGGTCATGAATGTAGGCAGCGCCCACCAGCTTTGCCGGCAGATCCTGACGGGGCACATTCTGTCCGACAATGCGGTATTCGCCGGGCGCTTTCGGCGCCGCCCTGCCCGTGGCCGCCTGGCTCCAATCAATTTCAGGCGCCACGCTCCAATAAGAAATATCCGAGGCCGCGCCATCCATGTAGAACTGGCCATCCTCCACCGATATTTGCTCGGCGCTGCAATTCAGGCGCAGGGCGGCACGGGCCACCAGCAACGCCCGCGCCTCGGCACAGACCAGACGGATCGAAGCCCCGGAAACCATGATCGACAGCGACGACGAGGTATAGCGTTCGTCCGGGCCTTCGTCCGAGTCTCCCGACAACATCACCACGCGATCCAAAGGCAGATCCAGCTCCTCGGCCGCGATCTGCGACAGGGCCGTCACCACGCCCTGACCGATCTCCACCTTGCCCGTGGCGACACGCACGGTTTCATCCGCCTGAAACTTCAACCATTGATCCAGCCGCGGATTGACCGTCAGGCTGAGCGGTAGATCGGCTTTATCGACGGTCATGCCCCATCCTCCCCGCGCAGCACGGCGGCGGCACGGTCTACGGCCCGGATGATGCGGGTATGGGCGCCACAGCGGCACAGATGACCATCCAGGGCCGCGACGATTTCCGCCCGGCTGGGATTGGGGTTACGGTCCAGCAGCACCTTGGCGCTGATCAGAATGCCGGACAGGCAATAGCCGCATTGCCCGGCCTGTTCATCCAGAAAGGCTTGTTGTAGGGGATGCGGTTCAGCGACTGTTCCCAGATCTTCGATGGTTTGCACATTGCGCCCCGCCACTGAATCCATAGCCCTGGCGCAGGCATAACTGGGCTCGCCATCGATCAGCACCATGCAGCTGCCGCATTGTTCCTGGCCGCAGCCATATCGGGCGCCGGTCAGACCAAGCTCATTGCGCAGCACATAGATCAGGGGCAGATCCGCCTCCGCCTCGATATGCCGAACCTCGCCATTGACGGTCAATTCAAAGGTTTCTGCCATCTCTACCTATCTCCCTACCAACGCCAGCGGACCAAGGCGATTATCGCGGCCAGGACCGTTAGGCCCGCGATCAACGGGCCAAAACCGGCAAAGCCGGCGTCCGCGATGATCCAGCCACCCACCGCCGCCGCCGCCAACCAGCCGCCGGATGCTACGGTGCTGTTCAATCCCATCACCGTGCCGCGAACCTCCGCCGGCACGTCCGCCAAGGCCGCCATGATCGAAGGTCGGGCGAGGGCATTGCAGAACATATAGGCAAAGCCCAGGATGGCGGATGCCACCACACCCGACTGCCAGCCAAACAATACGAGCGCGACCACGCCGGATGCCAACAATGCCATGGCGAATGTCAGCATACGGTTTTTCAGCCGATCGCCCAATTGTCCGCCGCCAATGGTACCTAGAATATTGCCGGCGGCAAAGACCACCAGGGGCAACGCCAGGGCTTCGAGGGATAATTCGTAGGTCTGCAGCATGAAGGTCGCATAGTAGACCGCCGCCAGGCCGAAGCAGACCCTTTCGGCGACGATACTGCTCAACACCCGGATAACCCGCCCTGAAAGAACCTCGCGCAGGGGCGGCCGTTGTCCCGAGGCGGCACTTATTCCAGGCGCGGCCGAAGACGAAGTCGTAGCGAACATCGACGCAGCCGCCAGCAGCGACATCGCGCCGACGCACAGATGCACGCCGCGCCAACCGACAGAAGCGCCGATCCACGACGCCAGCGGGACGCCGATCAGCAAGGTCATGGACTGCCCCGCCATGACCCAGCCAAGGGCGCGGCCGCGCTGGCGGTCAACCACGCGGGAGGCGACCTCCGCCATGGAGACACCGGTGAACAAACCGCAAAAGCCGCCGCCAAACGTGGACCAAATGGCAACCATCAGATAGCTGTCGGCATTGGCCGTTGCCGCCATGGCCAGGGCCAATGCGATCGGCGCCCCAATCAGAAAGGGCCGCCGCCCGATGCGGTCCGAGCCGACACCGGCGATAAATGACGCCGCGCCCCAGGCGATGGAGGTCAGGCCGAATAGATTGGCGATGACGCCCAGGCCCACATCCAGATCCCGTGCCATGTGGCTCAGAAACGGCGCCCGGGTAGTGCCGCTGGCGGTAATGGCGAATGTCGCGAAACAGGTCGCCGCAATCAGGATCCACGGCATGGGGGGCTGCGAGGGAGGGCGCGCCACATTTTTGATCGTCATATTAGGCGCCCTTGGACGGGATAAACCGGTCGGTGGATTGGAATCTGCTGGCAATACTTTAGCGGCGATTGGCAATGTCCGCCATGGATGCATAATGACTGCATGCAAGAATCAGACAATGATCCAATTCCCACAGGCGATTTTGGCGGCCAAAAGCCGCAATCCGACATCCCCTTCGCGGTGCGCCGACGCATCAACTGGGGCGACACGGATACCGCGGAAATCACCTATACCGGAAAATTCATCGACTTCGGCATCGACGCCATGGAAGTCTGGTACGAATCCGTATTGGGCCAGACATGGCATCAGATGAAGCAGGACAATCTGGCCAACCCCGCCGTCTCCCTGCAATACGATTTCCATTCAACCCTGGTGGTGGGCGACCGCTTTGATGCCACCGTTTACGTGGAACGCCTGGGCCGAACATCCCTGACCCATCGCATCGAAATGACCAAAGTCGGCGGACCCATCGTCTGCACGGGCACCTACACCGCCGCCTTGGTGCGCGATGTGCAATCACCCAACATCAAGGCGTATCCGTTTCCAACCGACTGGCGCGAGCGGATCGAAGGCCATGTGCGGGAGTGCGAGCTGCGCGAAACAGGCGTAAAGACCCGCCGCGAGGTATTGGATTTCTGGTTCGGCCTGCCGGGCTCACCAGAGCGGGGACAGCCGCGCGAGATCTGGTTCGCCCGGCAGGATGCGGGCGGATCAGAGTTTGACGAGGAAATTCGGCAGAAATTTGCGGCGACGCTGGCAGCGGCGGCGGCGGGCGAACTGGATCACTGGGCCCATAGCCTGGATGGCACCTTGGCGCTTCTCATTCTGCTGGATCAGTTCAGCCGCAACATTCATCGGGGCACGGCCCTGGCCTATGCCAATGATGCCAAGGCGTTGGATCTGGCCAAGCGCGGCGTGGAGGCCGGCTGGCTTGAGGGGCAGAATCAGATCGTGGCGAAGTTTTTCATCCTGCCCTTTACCCACAGCGAAAACCTGGCGGACCAGGAACAAGGCATGGAAATCGCCGGGCAATTTCGCGACACGGAAAATGGCCGGAAATCATACGAAGCCGCCGTCAAGCACCATGACGTTATTGCCAAGCATGGCCGCTTCCCACACCGCAACGCGGCCCTGGGCCGCTCAAACACGCCCGAAGAGGACGAATATCTGAGCGACCCGGAAGCCGGGTTTTAGCCAGACCTTAAGTCGAATAGGTCGCGAACTTCTGAGTGACCGCCTGCGCGGCCCAGTCAGTCTTGATGTTGACCACCGCGACCCGGCCCTTGTCCACTTCGGCCTGGGCCCGTTCCAGGGCGGCCCTGATCTCGCCCGGCTCCTCAACATATTCGCTGTAACAGCCCAGACCTTCCGCCATCTGGTCGTAGCGGACATAACCCAGATTGCGGCCCGGCTTATTCTTGTCGGGATCGGCGGTCCAACCGCCGTTCAGGCTGATCACCACCAGAACCGGTATGTTGTGACGCACCGCCGTGTCCAGCTCCATGGCGTTCAAACCGAACGAGCCATCACCGTGCACGACGATGACCTGATTATCGGGCTTGGCCACCTTGGCGCCCAAACCAAACGGCAGGCCGACACCCATGGTACCGAACGGGCCTGAGTTCAGGCGATGACCCGGTGTGTGGGTGGGCATGGACTGGCGGCCATAGTTGAGGATCTCCTGGCCGTCGACGACCAGCACCGCATCCCGGTTCATGAAGTTTTTTACTTCCTCGCACAGGCGCAGAGGATGGATCGGCACCGCGTCCGAAAGGCTGTTGGAACCGGGGCCGGCCCGCTTGGAGGTTTCGATATCCGCCAGCTTGCTGCGCCAACCTTCGTATTTGGCCGGATCAACCTTGCCTACGATGGCCTTGTTCAACTGCCCCAACGCCACCTTGGCATCGGCGACAATGCCAATATCCAGCGCACGCGGACTGCCGGCGATCTCCTCCACATCGATATCAATGCGGGCGATCTTGGCGTCGGCGGAGAAGCGCGGCGCGGCCAGATGGGCCACGATATAGTTCAGGCGGGTGCCGACAACGGCGATCAGATCCGCCTCGCGGAAGGCACTTGAGCGTGCGGCGGGGAAGCAGCAGGGGTGATCCTCCGGCACCACGCCACGGCCCTGGGGCGTGGTATAGAACGGGATACCCGTGGCATCGACTAGGGCCTGCATCTCCTCCCAGGCCTGGGACCAGATAATGCCGCTGCCGGTCAACAGGACCGGGCGTTCCGCCTCGGCCAGGGCGGCGGCAAGTTCTTCGATCTGCTCCTCGGGTGCCGGCGGGCGGGCGCCAAGAATGGCGCGGCCCGACTGCGACCAATCAATATCCTCCTCGTCCACCATCTGGTAGAGAGTGTCGCCCGGCAAATCCAGATAGACCGGACCAGGCTTGCCCGACATGGCATTTTGAATGGCTACGTTCAGCATTTCAGGAATGCGGCGGGCATCGTGGATACGGGCGGCGTATTTGACGCAGCCCGACATGATTTCCATCTGATCGATTTCCTGAAAAACCTGTTTGCCGTTGCCCAGGACCGGGCTGGCGCCGCCCAGAGCGATCACGGGACAACAATCGATCAAGGCGTTGGCCAGACCGGTGGACAGATTGATGGTCGCGGGACCTGATGCCGCCATGCAGAAACCGGGTTTTTGCCGCAGCCGAGTGTAGGCCTGCGCCATCATGGCGGCGGCCTGTTCATGGCGCACGTCGATGCAGCGAATGCCTTCCTGGATGGTGGCCGCTTCCGCCGCCAGCATGGGGCCGCCCATGAGGAAAAACAGCTCCTCCACCCCTTCCCGCTTCAGGGCCTTCGCCAGAATTTCCGAACCGTTCAATTGTCCCATGATCTGCTCCTCCTCAAATATTCAGTCCAACCCGTCGCCGCTAGCGGCGAGCAATCTTATATCCAATCGTCTCCCGATCCCAGGTGGCATCGGTCACGCCGTCGTCGCGCAATGACTGCTTCTGGATTTTGCCCGTCGCCGTCTTGGCAAGATCATCTATCCATTCCAGATAGCGCGGCACGGCAAAGCGTGGCATATGCTCAGCGCAATAGTCCAGCAATGCCTCGTTTTCTATTTTTTCTCCCGGCGCCGGAATCAACAAGGCCTTGACCTCTTCCTCACCGCCCGCGCCCTCGACCCTGATCCCGGCCACGGCGCTCTCCGCGATGGCAGGGTGATTGTTAAGCACCTGCTCAACCTCAAACGAGGAAATATTCTCACCCCGGCGGCGGATGCAGTCCTTGATCCGGTCCACGAAATACAATCTGCCGCTGGCATCGAAACGGCCCGCATCGCCAGTATGGAACCAAAGATTGCGCCATGCCTCAACGGTCTTTTCCGGCATTTTGAAATAACCGGCCATGAAACAGGACGGCTCTTTTGGCCGCACCAGAATTTCGCCGATCTCCCCCACCGGCAACGGTTCGTCCGTATCCATATGACCGATACGAACCTCGAAAAAATCATCCATAACCTGGCCGGCACAGCCTACTTCCAAGGGATCATCGGGGCCGGTATAGGCGGGAATATTGCACTCGGTCATACCGAACCCCTGGCGGATACTGACGCCGTAGCGGCGCTCGAAATCGGCGGACCATTCATCGGCCACCGGCGCCGCCATGACCACACGCAGATTGTTATCGCTATCCTGGGGAGAGGGTGGGTGGCGGTAGATGAACTCCGGCATCACGCCCAAAGCATTGGTTACCGTCGCCTGGCTGGCGCGCACGTCATCCAACCATCTGTTGGGCGAAAACCGTTCCACCACATAGACCCAGGCACCGGCGATGAAGGATCCCAAAAACTGCATTAACAGGGCATTGGCGTGGAATAACGGCATACAGATGTAATAGCGGTCGGCTTCCTTCAGATCCAAGGCCCGCTGGGTACCCAGGCCGAACAGATAACAATGGGCGTGCGGCATCAACACGCCCTTGGATGGCCCCGTGGTGCCCGAGGTATACATGATGAAGGCGATGTCTTCCGGCTTTGGCGTCAGCAGGACATCCCTGTCGGCGGGGGCCAGTGCCAAAAGATCGTCGTAGCTCAATTGCCGCGCGGCACCGAAAACCGATGGCACCTGATCGGGCATGCCGCCGGCGATGAAAACCACGGCCCCGATTTCGCCATCGCCTGCATCGACACCCTGAAAGGCATCCGCCAAATCTGTATCGACCAGCACCACCTTTGGCTCGGCATTGCGCAGTTGATGTTCCAGGAAGGCGCCCTTCAACTCGGTATTGATGGGAACATAGATGGCGCCCAGCTTGAAGGCCGCGAACATCGTCAACAGCAGCTCGGCCCGGTTCTTGACCAAGGCGAGAACCCGGTCGCCGGGCCCAACACCAAGGGCCGCCAGACGCAGCGCGGCACCATCGCTATCCCGGTCAAAGCCTGCGAAGGTGAGCCGCGCGCCCTGTTCGAACGAAATGAACTCTTTTTCGCCAAGGCGGGCGGCCTGGCCGCGGACCAAGTCCACCAATGTCCAACTGGATTTATCAATACTCATGGAAAATGTACTCAAACTACTCTCAAGGATGGCTGGCGTTATCTTGGCATAGAGAAACCAAGGCCGCCAGCGCTTGGCGCGAGGCGTGGCAATTTGTTACAATGACACATGGAAAAAACACACAATGATACGCGATACCTGATCGTCGCCTTCGACGGCCTGCGCCCGGACATGGTGGATGCGGACCTAACCCCAAATCTGGCGGCGTTGTGCCGAACCGGCAGCCACTGCACGGATAGCCGCGCGGTCTTCCCGACCCTGACCCGGGTCAACCAGGCCAGCCTGATTACCGGCTGTCATCCGGCCCGCCACGGCATGGTGGCCAACAAATTCATGGAAGCCGCCGTGGGCGGCTATCTCAACACCGCCGACTTCGCCGCCCTGAGCCGTGCCGACGAAGTACTGGACGGTATCCTGACGGCACCCTCGTTGGGCGAAGTCCTGCACGGTGCCGGCCTTGAACTGGCGGTCATCGGCTGCGGCACCCCTGGCGGCAACCGCCTGATGCATCACCGGGCCGATGCCTTGGGCGCCCTGAACATATCCCTGCATGGGGTCGAGAAGTCAGCCGCGCCAGGGGCGGCCCAGGCGCTGGTCGATGCGCATGGCCCGATCCCGGAATCCACCCTGCCAAATTATGAGCAAATCGACTGGGTTATCGAAGCCTATATGCGGGAAGTCGCGCCGAACCGGGACCCAGCCGTGACGATCCTTTGGTTCAGCGATCCCGATACGCCGTTTCACTACCGTGGCATTGAAAGCCCGGAAGCGGCTGACTCGATCCGGCATGCGGATGCCGCGCTGGGCCGGTTGCTGGACTGGCGTCGGGACAGCGGGCGAGAGGACAATCTACAAATTGTCGCCATGTCCGATCACGGCCATGTGGCGACCCATGGCGAGCCCATGGTGCTGGAGGAAAAGCTGATCGCCGCCGGGTTCGAGATGAGCCCGGATCTAGGCGCGGGCGAGGCTAACCTTGTGCCCGGCACCGTGGCATCGCTGTATGCCCGCGATGCCGCCGTCCAGGCGCGACTGGTGGAATGGTTGCAGGCCCAGCCCTGGTGCGGCCCGATCTTCGCCCGCGCCATGGATGGCGCCGATCTTCCGCTAGGCACTCTGCCCTTGGCCGCTGCCAACTTGGACCATGCCCGTGCCGGTGATATTGTTTTGACCCTGCACCGAGACGATCATGCACCGAATGGCGGCCTGGCGGGCCGCTGTCTGCATGACGAGCCGGATATTCCCACGGGCTGCGGCATGCATGGCGGCCTCTCCAGCCAAGAAGTCAGCACTGTCTTGGCCTTTTCCGGTAGCCAGTTCGCCGACGGCGCACGGGTCACGGCGCCCACGGGCATTATCGATATTCTGCCCACGGTGCTGCATGGACTGGGCATAGACCCTGGAACCACCGACGGGCGCGTCCTGCACGAAGTCTTCAAGGGCCACGACGGCGCGCAAGCCAATGCTGAACGCCAGTCCAGCGCCGCCAAGGCAGGCTCCCACTACCGCCAGGGCCTCGAAGTCGATCAGGTTGGCGGCAGTCGCTATCTGGCCCATGGCGGACGCCATGGCGCCCCGCCAATCGAATAGGGGCTAATTCGCCAGGCTGGCCAGGAATTTCAGTTCGATATCGGTCAGGCCGTGTTCGAACAGATCGTTATGGCCGGCGCCGGGCAGGAAATGCCCTTCTTTCGGTTCTGGGGCGGCCTGGAACAGCCGGCGGCCAAAACGGGTCGGAATGATCCTGTCGTTCTCGCCATGGACCACCAGCAGAGGCGCCTGGATATCCTTGATGATGTCGATCGAGGGGAAGCGGTCGTACATCAGCATCTTCACCGGCAGGAAGAAATAGGCCGACTGTCCCACGTCAACCGTTGAGGTATAGGGCGCTTCCAAAATGATGGCTCGAACCTTGGTTTCCGTCGCCATGCGCACGGCCACGCCGCTACCTAAGGATTCACCCAGCAGAACCAGGCGTTCGGACGGCAACCCCTTGCCTTGCAGATAATCCAGGGCGGCGCGGGCGTCATGATACAGGCCGTCCTCGGTGGGTTGGCCCGGATTGCCGCCATAGCCGCGATAACCGACCAACAACAGGCCATAACCTGCCTCGTACAAGGCCTGGGTCTTGAAGATGCGGTGGGAAATATTGCCGCCGTTACCCTGGAAATAGACAATGGTGGCATAGCCCTTTTGCGCCGGGCGGTACCACGAAGTGAGCTCCAGCCCATCGGAGGTTCGATAGCTTATGACCTGAAATCCAACAGCGCCGATATCGCCGGGCTGGGGCAGATTGCTATCGGGAAAATACATCAGCGAGCGCTGGATCACAGTGCAACCGGCCACCAGCGCCGCATAGGCCACCAGCGCCAAACCCAACATTTTCAAAGTAGCCTCCAATTTTCCGATTTTCCCCTGTTCCTTTTACAGTGCTACAGTATCGCCATGACACAAGCATCATACGCGAAAATGCCGCTGCCGCCTTCCCTTTGGGCCACCACCGCGGCGCCGGCCCCGGACACGCCGGCCATGGATGGCGATCAACAGGCCGACGTTGCCATTGTCGGTGGCGGTTTTACTGGGCTTTCCGCGGCCCTGCATCTGGCCCAGGGCGGTACGGATGTGGCGGTTCTGGAGGCGGCGGAGCCGGGCTGGGGCGCCTCGGGTCGCAACGGCGGCCAGGTCATTCCCGGTTTGAAGGAAGATCCACGGCAGATCATCGCGCGCTTTGGCGAAAAGGACGGCGAGGCCATGGTGCGCGCATCAGGCGCCGCCGCCGACCTGGTGTTCAGGCTGATCGCTGAACACGGTATTGAATGCGACGCCGTACAGAATGGCTGGATCCAGGCGGCCCATACCCAAGGTATGCTGGGCGATCTGCGCCAACGGCACCAAGATTGGGCCCAGCGTGACGCCAACGTGGCCTGGTTGGAGCCGGACGAATTGGCCCAGCGCATGGGCGACGGCCGCTACAAAGGCGGCTGGATCGACAAGCGCGGCGGCGGCGTGCAGCCCCTAGGCTATGCCCGGGGCCTGGCCCGCGCGGCCATGGGTCTTGGCGCCCGGGTGTATGGTTTGACACCGGTGCATTCATTAAACCAAACCAGCAACGGCTGGCGTCTGGAAACCGCCAACGGCGTCCTGACAGCTGGCAAAGTCATCCTGGCCACCAATGGTTATACGGACGGTTTGTGGCCCAAGCTGGAGCATACGGTGGTGCCGGTCTTCAGCGTGCAGGTGGCCACCGCGCCTCTGGGCGAGAATATCCGCGGCAAGATCCTGGGTGGCGGCGAGGTGCTGTCCGATACCCATCGGGTGCTGTGGTATTTCCGCCAGGACGGCCATGGCCGGCTGCTGATGGGCGGCGGCGGCTCGGCTTATGAAAGCGGCGCGGTGAAGGTCTATGAAGGCCTGCGCCAGCGCATACACAGCCTGCTGCCCGAGGCCGGCGAGATCGATTTCGAGTATGCCTGGAACGGCAAGGTCGCCATCACGCCGGATCATTATCCGCATCTGCATGAACTGGCGCCGGGCCTGTTGGCCGGCCTGGGTTTCAATGGCCGGGGCGTGGCCATGGCCACCATGATGGGCAAGATCATGGCCGATCGGGTGCTGGAAACGGCACAGCCGGAATTCGAATTTCCAAACATGACACCGCGTCCGCTGCCCCTGCATTTCATGCGCGGCGTGGCGGTCACGGCAACGCGGGCCTATTACCGCTTCCGTGACGCCTTGGACGGTTAGAAACAAAGGAAGTTAAGGAGAGTATTATGTCGAGCGCAATCGCGGCAATCGCCGATTATCAGGTCGAGGCCTACAACACATCGAAGCATTCCGACAATAAGATCCACGATGACACCGTGGCCAAGAAATTCGGCTTTAGCGGCGGCCTGGTGCCCGGCGTCGATGTCTATGCTTATCTCACACATCCAGCGGCGGAGCTTTGGGGGGAAGAGTGGCTGACAAGGGGCTATGCCGATTGCCGCCTGGCGCTGCCGGTCTATGACGGCGCCACGGCCACAGTCTCTGCCAAGCCTGTGCCAGGCGAAGACAACGCCATGGCCATCACGGTGGAAAGCGCGGGGCAGCTATGTGCCGAGGGCACCGCGCGCCTGGCCGATACAGCGCCGCAAGCGCCTGATCTGTCTGATTTTCCCGTCGCCGCGTTGCCTGACAGCCGCCCGCCGGCATCGCCCGAGAGCATGCCTATTGGCGAAATGATGGGCACATACGAGCTATGTCTGGATGAAGAATTGATGTCCGGATACCTGGCCGATGTACGCGAGACGCTGCCGCTTTATTCAGACGCCGGCCTGATCCATCCCGGCATGCTCTGCCGTTTCGGCAACCGGGCCCTGGCGGAAAATGTGGTTTTGGGCCCATGGATCCATGTGGGCAGCGCCATTCAGCACTTCAGCCCGGCCAAGGTTGGCGAGACCGTTTCGGTCCGCGCCCGGATCACCGATAACTACGAGCGCAAGGGCCATCTGTTCGTACAAATGGATGCCCTGGTATTGGCGGGCGGCGAACGGGCCGTGGCGCGGATTGATCACACGGCGATTTATGAACCGCGCCAGGTTCGGGCTGCCGGATAGAGCCCCAGCAGAATCGGCGCTATTCCTCGGCCCTTATTCCTCCGGCTGGCCCGGCACCGGGGTCGCCGCTTTTGGCCCGATATGGATCGCCTTTCCCCGGCCGCCATGTTTGGCGATCAGGGCGTTCTGCATATCCTTGGCGTCCCGGTCGGTCGCTTCCGGATCGCAAATATCGCGTAGATGACCCTCGTACTCCGCCATGACGCCAGCATAGGCCGCATCGGTGGCGATATTCGTGCTTTCTTCCGGATCGGCCACCAGATCATAGAGTTCGGGCTCGTAACCGATGTAGTAGATGAATTTATACCGCCCCTTGCGGATCATGAAGGCGCCCGAGGGCGAGGATGCG
>CAYWYB010000027.1:0-26159 GCA_964462145.1 uncultured Rhodospirillaceae bacterium | reverse complement strand
CGAAGTGATCGGCCCCTCGGGCACATTCGCACCGCTGCCCGATCTGGCGAAATGGCTGCTGGCGGCGGGCATGCTGCTGGGGCGGCTGGAACTGCTGACCGTGATGGTGCTGTTTTCCCGCACCTTCTGGCGCGGCTAGCGCGGCTTTATCCGGCTATTTGAACTTGCGGACTTCCCGTTCCAACTCGGCCTCTGTCATGGGGTAGTCGATGCCGTCGCGGGCGTTCAGAATATCCTGGGGCCGGACGCGGGCGATATGTAGTTGCAACTGCATCGCCGTGCGCATGGAGAAATCCGCTTTCCAGGCCAGCGCCGTGACCTTTTTTGGTTTAGCGGTATTCAGGACCCGGTTCACGATCTCGCCCGGCAGACCGCTTTTCAGGACCAGGGCTTGCACGGCAAAATCGCGGTCGCCGTCATTGATAGCATCCTGCAAGGCCTCATCATCCAGGCCCCCGTCCTTGAATAATTCAGACGCCCATTCCTTGCCGCCGCCCTTATTCTGCTGGGGTCCGGACTCCGTCTCAAGCGCGGCCTCGGGGTCGGGCTCCGGTTTGGTAACGCCCATGGACTCGGGGTCAATTTCCCGTCGCACCGCCTTGGACAGTTCCAATGCCGTGCCGGCATCAATGTCATTGCGGTTGCACAGGGTTTCCACCAATGAGGTAGCGACAAAGCCCGCCAAGCGGCGGACGGCGCTATCGGACAGGCTGGGCCATGTGACCAGCGGCTTGTGCCATGGTTCCACTGGGGCGGCGTTGTCGATGATCCAATCCAGAGTATCTTCGCGCATCTGGGCGCTGTCATTGGCCAGCAGAACGCCGACCGCCTTTGGATCCAGGGTGCGGCCCACCGCATCGGCGACATCGCCGCTTATTGCCCGGCGCCGGGCAATGGCGGTCAGGACGCCGGATTCCCGCCCGGCATCGATGATCTCCAGCAGGTCCTGATCTTCCAGCAATGGCGAGAACTGCAACACCGGTGCTGCGACGATCTCCTCCAGATCCCTGGCCAATTGCAGGACAATGTCCTTGGGTACGTTATCGGCGGATTTCAGATGTTCCGAGACGACGGCCCTGATCCGGGGCAATTGGTCGGTGGCCAGGTCGCGCAATACGCTGAATGTCAGCTCCTCGGCCTTTTCCCGCTGGTCCGCCGGCATCTCCGGTACCAGGCGGCCGATCTTGCCAGCCATTTGATAGCGCACTTCACCATCGCCATCCCGGGCCAGCTTGGCGTCCGCCTGACGCGGGGTCGAGCGGTTCGAGGCGATGGCCCGGCGTACTTCGGGCAGCTCATCATCAGCCAGGTAGTACAGAATTTCGGGCCGCGTATCCTCGCGCTTGGCCAGGCGAAGGCGTTCTTTGGTGTTGTCGGTTTCCAGGCTGCCGCGCTGGTCCTCGTAGCTTTTCGGCTTTGAAATCCGTTTCAGCAAGGCTTTCAGCATTTTGAAAGCGCCTCCTCTAGATACGTAACGCCACTGCCATCGCCGCTGTCGCGTTCGGCCAGCACGGCACGGCCCCGCCCTTCCCGCTTGGCCTGATACAAGGCCTGGTCGGCCATGTTGAACAAGGTCTCCAGATCATCGTCGTAATCGGGATCAACCATGGCGATGCCGATGGAAAAGGACAGCGGATGTTCGGCATCGCCCGAGAAACGGCGAAGAGCGGCGGTGCCGGCCAGCAATTCCTCCGCCTTGTGGTAGGCACCCGCGGGGCCGGTTTCTTCGAGCCACATGACAAACTCATCCCCGCCCATACGGCCGGAAATATCGCTCCTGCGGCCATCACGGTCGCTTAATATCTCGGCCACCGCCACCAACGCGGCATCACCGGTCTGATGGCCGTGGGTGTCATTGACCGATTTGAAATAATCGAGATCAATAAACAGCAAGGCACCAAAGCGCTGCTGCCGCCGATGCTGGGCGACACGCTTGGCGACGCTTTCCTGGAAGCCGCGGCGGTTCAACAAGCCGGTCAATTCATCGACGCTTGATAGTTCCTCCAACCGGTCCTGAATTTCCGCCTGCGCCATGGCAATGCCCAATTGCGAGGCAATATCCAGCAAGGTGGCCGAGGCTTCGTCCAAGGCCGCCTCGTCATCCAGGGCAATGGCGAGAACGCCTTTGGGATGGTGGTGAAAATGACAGGGCACCAGCAATATCCGGTGACCGTCCTGTTTGGCCCGGTCGACCCGGTCAGGGGCGCCGGCAAAGGTTTGTGCGGCGACCGCCAGAATATCAATGTCCCGCCCACCAACTTCCATCTGGCTCGCCGCATGGTGCAGGCCATCGACCTTGTCGTGCCGCAGGATCCAGGTATGGCTAGCGCCGGTGGCTTCGATAATGGCGGCGGCGGCGGCGGCGAACATTTCCTCCGGCGTCAGGGCATCGCGGATCGAATCAACGATGGAGCGGCTTAGCCGTTCCCGCTCCTGGGCCCGGTTCAGGGCGGCCTGGCGCATTTTGTCCTCGGTAATATCGCGGCAAACACCGCGCACCCCTTGCAGGTTGCCATCTTCATCGAAAACCGGCAAACAAGAGGTGCGCACGCAGGCCCGCGCGTCATTGCGGTCCAACAGCCAGCATTCCACCTCGTCCATGGGGCTAAGGCTTTCAAACGGGTTTGGCCCCGAGCCATCCACATCAACCTGCCCATCAACCTGATCGGGGCCGGCATCGGCCAGCAATTCCCGCGCCGGGCGCCCGTCCAATTCATCCGGGCTATAGCCCAGCAGGCCGCGGCCCGAAATGAAGGTAAAGCAGCCGTCGGTATCGGTCTCCCACGAGAAATCCGCCGAACAGGACACCAGATCCTTGAACAATTGGCGGGAAGCAACCAGGGCACGGCTGAAATTCACATCAAACGTGCTGTCCCGCGCCAGCAGCAGAACCCGGCCCGGCGCCTCTGCTCCGGAACCACCGGTGTCATCTTCTCGCAGCAAGGTGACATCGAAAACACCCTGTCCGGTGGGAATCGGCAGTTGCAGGCGCTTGGATGGCAAGCCGCCATCGCTCAATACTTGGTCCAACATGGCGCGGAGTTCACCGCCCTGGGGACCACGCAGAGCCGCCACGATAGGATCGGCAAGGCCATTGGCCGCAAGCACCGTGCCGGCGCCATCGAATAGGACCGCCGGGCCGGTATAGTCCGCCAGCAGGTCCGCCGTCGGCATGGTCCATGGCTGCGCACCATCGGGTTTCGCCGATGCTGGTCCGGGACTGCCGCCGCCCTTCAGGGCGCGTTGAAATGGGATATGAGCCACGTTGCCTGCTTTTTTCTCTGCCTTGCCAATCTTGAACTCAGACACACAACTTATCCGAGGCCGCTTAACGACGCCTTAATTGCCGCTTAACCACCGGGTAACCGATCCGGAACCAATGCCACGCCTAACCCGACATCCGGGCGGCTTTTCGTAATTGCTCCGCCATTTCCTCCGGCGCCATGGGATAGTCCGTTCCATGGCGGGCATTGAGAAGTTTTTTCGGCGGAATCCGCGCAACCCGGCTTTGCACCTGAATTGCCGTGCGCATGGACAAATTTGCCTTCCAGGCCAGGGCGGTGATCGCCTTGGCCGAGCTTGATTTTATGATTTTGCGGATCAGATCCGGGGCCAGTTCCGAGCGCAGGGCCAGGGCCTCCAGAACGAAGTCATTGCGTCCGCTCTGGATCGCCTGATCCATGGCCTCATCATCCAGCAGCATGCGCTGATCCAGGACTAGAACCTGCTCCCGCTCCTCGGCCTGCAGGTTGCCTTCCGCCTCCTCGATGCGGGCTTTCAGGCGTTTGGTCAGAAAGCGCGTGGTTTCCCGGTCCAGATCGTTGCGGTCGGCCAGAACCTCCAACAATGACGAGGCAACGAAACCCGCCACCCGGCGCACGGCGCGGATGGAGAGTTCCGGGCGCATGACCAGGGGTTCATGCCAGCTTTGTACGTCGGCGGCATTTTCCGCGATCTTGTCCAGGGCCGCCTCGCGCACCGAGGCTTTCTTATTGGCCAGCAGGGTCGCCACCGCCGGCACATCCAGGGTCGCCACCACCGCATCGGAAACATCCTCGGATACTTCCGCGCGGCGCGAAATGGCGCACAGCGCCTCCTCGGCACAGCCCGCCGCGATTACCTCCAGCAGATCCGCATCGTTCAGCAACGGCGAATATTCCAGTACCGGCGTGGAGACGATGATCGCCACGTCCAGGGCCAGCTGCCGCACGATCTCGACCGGCACATGGCGGCTGCTTTTCAATTCCTCCGCCAACAGGGCGCGCACGCGGGGCAGCTGATCAGAGGCCAGCCGGCGCAGCATTTCAAAGGTCAGATCCTGCACCTTTTCCTGCTCGTCATCCGACATATCGGGCAGCAGGCGGGCAATTTTCAGGGCCAGATCGCCGCGCACCTCCTCGTCGGCGTCATCCACCAGCAGCTCATCCGCCTGGACTGGCGTCGATGGATTGGCGGCAACCGCTTGGCGCACTTCGGAAGATTCATCGCCGGCCAGGAAATAGAGGATTTCCGGCCGGGTATCATGGGCCTGGGCCAGCTGCAGCCGCGCGGCCACGTCGGCACCGGCCAACAGGTCTTTCTGGGCGGCATAATCCGTACTGCCCACAGGCACCACATCCGTGCCCGGCGTCGATTTCAGAGCCGGTACGGAAGCTGGCGGCGGCGCGGCGGCTGCCGGTGCATTTCTGCGTTTCAACAGCTTTTTCAGCATGACGCGGCAAAGTTTATCGGGCTCGCGTTAAAGCCTTGTTAATGGCCTCGAAGCGGATGGAAATGGTACTTTGCGTGCCTACCTGGTTAAGACAGGCATCCACTACATAATGGGCTAATCGACGCGACGCGTCGGCACCGCCCAAACGGTCGGTTGTGACCCAGGGCTAACATCGGAGTTGAACGTCGCACTGTCTGCTTTGCCTTGGAACGGACCTCTGCTCATTGGCAAATCTTCAAGAACCTGCCAGTCGGTGTTTGGGAGAAGGTGCCATGTTCAGTCCTGAAATTTGTCCCGTTACGCAACTCCTATTGCTAATACTCGTGCTTAGCGCTTTGATGTATCTTTGACTTCGCGATTTGACCTTGTCCGTGCGACCCCATCGATTGGAGTAAAATCCGATGCAAAAATCTGTATTCGGCGCGATGCTCGGTTGTCTGCTCGCCGTGTATGTGGCGGCGTCACTGCCGGCTCTGGCACTAGCCAGCTCGGCACGCACTCTGGCGTGGGAAGACTTGGCACCGCCGGAGCCAGACTTGCGGGCGCCCTTCTCCCACCTTGAGCATCAGCAGTTTGCAGACCTCTACGAAATCTACAAACTCGAGGAATGGCGAAAGCTTGGCAATGATGCCGACGATAGTGGCCTGGCGAAGCAGATTGAGGAACTGACCGCAAGCTTGAAGGCGGCTAAGATCGACGTTCCAGACCTTCTACAAAAGCTGCGCGACAGCATGGCCGAATACGAGCGATACAATGCAATGCCGGTGTCGGAGCTGAACGGGCAGGTGATACGCCTGCCAGGTTACGTGCTGCCGCTTGAATTCGGTGGCGAGGCGGTGAGCGAATTCTTCCTCGTACCCAGTGTTGGCGCCTGCATTCACACACCGGCGCCACCTGCCAATCAAATCGTCCTGGTTAAGCTCAATCAGACCTACAAGATGAAGGCACTCTACGATGCCGTCTGGGTAACCGGGAAACTCAAAGTCGTGCAGATTAAGCGCGCGCTCGGCTATCGCGACGGTGCCGGCAGCGTCGCTTCCACCTACGAACTGGAAGGCACCCGCATCGTTCCTTATCAATGACCCGTATACTAGGCGGAAGAATGGCGTCAAGACCGGAACATCGACTAGCAACACACGTCACGCGTCGGCTAATCATGGCGCTATTCCTGCTGGCGCCATTGGCGGCGGTAGAGATTGCACAAGCCCAGACGCAAGATGCTCATGTCCATGGCATCAGCGCTGTTCTGGTCGGGGTGGAAGAAGCAGGCGTAATTATCGAACTGAGGGCGCCCGGTGACGATATCGTCGGTTTCGAACACGAACCGGCGAACGCAGCACAGAAACGGCAGGTCGAGGCGGCGCTCGCCGTGCTGAAGACGCCACGCGATCTGTTCCGGCTCACTGCGGCTGCCGTATGCGAAGCGGGGGAGGTGGAGGTTCTGGGCTCGCTGCTTGCGGAAAAGCACGCTGGTGAGAACCATGGCGAATTTCACCTGCGTTATCAATATCGATGCCAGCGGATCGGCGAATTGTCGGGGCTCGAGCTAATATTGTTCGACCGTTTCCGTCGATTGCGGACCATCAATGTCCATGTGGTCAGTGCGCGGGGCCAGCGTTCCTACCGCCTCGATAGTGGCAACCGCCAGGCAGCGTTCTAGGCCGCCTTAGCAAGAGGACCGAAGCAGTTTGATCAAAATCAGCGATCTGATCTTCCGCTGGCGCCCGGACGGACCTCGGATTCTCGACATCGAGCGCTTTATCGTCGCCAATGGCGAGCGGGTTTTCTTGCAGGGTCCGTCAGGCAGTGGCAAGACCAGCCTGCTCAACCTGCTGGGCGGCATCGTCACGCCGCAGCAGGGTCACATCGCGATCCTGGAACAGGATTTGTGCGCGCTGTCGGGCGCTAGACGCGACCGTTTTAGGGCCGATCACATCGGCCTGATCTTCCAGGTCTTCAACCTGGTGCCCTATCTTTCCTTGTTGGAGAACGTTGCCTTGCCCTGTCTGTTTTCCGAACTTCGGCGCCAGCGAGCCGAGGCGGGTGACGGTTCGGTTGCGGCAGCGGCGGCGCGCTTGCTGGACGAGATGGACATTTCGCCCGGCAAGTTTGGTAGCCAGCCGGTGCGGGAGTTGAGCACTGGGCAACAACAGCGCGTGGCGGCGGCGCGGGCGCTGATCGGCGATCCGGAAATCATCATTGCCGACGAGCCGACCTCGGCGCTCGATGGCGTCAACACCGAACTGTTTCTGGACCTGATCTTCCAAGAATTGAAGCAACGCGCCACGACCCTGCTTCTCGTCAGCCATGATGAGCGCCTCGCAGGCCGTTTCGATCGTACCGTTGCCATGACCTCGCTGACGCCGCAGCCGGAGGCGGGGCCATGAATATCGCCGCCGTGCTTTGCCGCCTGGCCTGGAAGAGCCTGTGGAGCCGCCGGACCACAGCGCTCCTGACTATCTTGTCCCTGGCCATGGGGGTGACTTTGGTTCTGGGGGTGGAGAAGCTTCGGCGGGAGGCACGGGCCGGCTTCGCCAACACCGTGTCCGGCACCGATCTGATCGTCGGCGCGCGCAGCGGTCCGGTTTCACTGTTGCTCTATTCCGTGTTCCGTATCGGCAACGCCGCCAGCAATGTTTCCTGGCAGGCCTATCAGCGCATTGCCGGGCATCCAGACGTGGCCTGGACTATTCCGCTGTCCCTGGGCGACAGTCACCGCGGTTATCGCCTGATCGGCACCGAGAACAGCTATTTCGAGCATTACCGCTACGGCACGCGCCAGTCCCTTGAATTTGCCGCCGGCGGTCTGTTCGATGATGTCTTCGACACCGTTCTGGGCGCCGAGGTGGCGGAGAAACTGGGCTATCGGCTGGACGATGCTATCGTCGTTTCGCATGGCCTTGGCGCTATCGACATCAATAAGCACGACGATAAGCCGTTCCGGGTGACCGGCATTCTGCGCCGCACCGGTACCCCGGTGGACCGCAGCGTGCATGTTTCCCTGGCCGGGATCGAAGCCATGCATATCGACTGGCGGAACGGACGGCCGCGAAAAGGGCTGTCGATCAGCGCCGAGCGGGTGCGCCAATTCGACCTCGAGCCGAAAGCCGTCACGGCTTTTCTGGTTGGGTTGAAGTCGCGCTTCGCCGTATTCACCCTTCAGCGCGAGATCAATACCTATAGCGGAGAGCCGCTGCTCGCGATCCTGCCCGGCGTGACGTTGCAGGAACTCTGGGACCTAATGAGCAATGCCGAGCTGGCATTGGCGGCGATCTCCATTTTCGTTGCCGCCGCCGCCCTTATCGGCATGCTGGTGATGCTACTGGCCGGTCTCGCCGAACGGCGCCGAGAGGTTGCTATATTTCGTGCCGTCGGCGCCCGCCCCTCTCATGTCTTTTCGCTCATCACGCTGGAGGCGGTGGTGCTGACCATGCTCGGTATAATCGCCGGCCTGGCGCTGCTTCATGGCGGCCTAGCGCTGGCCAAGCCAATCATCAGCGAGGTTTATGGCATAGAGGTCGCCGTTGCCGGTCTGACGCCCCGCGATTTCGTCTATCTCGGTGGTTTTCTTGCTGTCGGCACCCTGGCCGGCGCCCTGCCCTCCTACAGCGCCTATCGCCGCTCTGTGGCAGACGGCCTCATAAGCAAATTGTGAAAATTGTCCCACCAAGGCTAAAAAAGTGGCAATTCTAGAGTAAGCCATCAAACACATGAATTTTCCAAAAGGCAGGAGCCATTCAAATAACTTGTCGCTATTTGGCCCTCCTCGAAGGGGATCGCTGTTTCACCGAACTTTTGTTCGTGGTGCAACATCGGACAAGGAGTTGACTGCCGTTGATTTCTGCAATTGGCACATTGCTGCCGTCGAAACGATATGCGCGGCATCCATATGTAATGGGTCTATGCATTAACCGATTAGGCATGGAACTATTGTCTTTCGCCGCCATTGGCCGCAGTGTAGGGGGATGCCTGATACATCACGACTGAATCCCGAAGACATCGCCGTCTGGATCTTTGATCTGGACAATACCCTCTATCCCGCCGCCTCCGACCTGGGCACCCAGTTGGGCCTGCGCATGGGGCAATTCGTGGCGCAGTACCTGGATCTGCCCCTGGACGAGGCGCGCAAGGTGCAGAAAAAGTACTTCCACGCCCACGGCACCACCTTGCGCGGCATGATGGTGGAGCATGATCTGCAGCCGGACGAATATCTGGACTATGTCCACGACCTGGATCTGTCAGGCATTCCCCTGGATGACCGCTTGGGCCAGGCCCTCGACGCCCTGCCGGGGCGCAAGCTGATCTATACCAATGCCACCACCAAGCATGCCGACCGAATTCTGGGGCATTTGGGCATAGAGCATCATTTCGACGGCTCTTTCGATATCATCGACGGCGAATTCCTGCCCAAGCCGAACCAACGGCCCTATGACGTCATGGTCGAACGCTATGAAATTGATCCGGCTAGGGCGGCCATGGTCGAGGATATCGCGCAGAACCTGGTGCCGGCATCCGGCCTGGGCATGGCCACGGTCTGGGTTCGGGGCGGCCGCGACCTGGATCTGGCGGCGGAACATGTGGACCATGTCCATCACATCACCGATGATCTGCCGGATTGGCTATTGGCGCTAACCCGGTAACGCGCATTCGTCGCTATTCGGTTGACAGAATGCTGCACCGGGGTAGTTTGCCCAGCGTTTGTAGCGGGGAGAGAGATCATGAATACCACCAACCTTGAGAGCACCATCGACAACGCCTGGGAAGAGCGCGACAGCATCAACGTCAACACCAAGGGCGAGGCCCGCGATGCGGTCGATGCCGCATTGGAGGCCATGGACAAGGGCGAGCAGCGGGTGGCTGAAAAACGCCCCGAAGGCTGGCACGTCAATCAATGGTTGAAACGGGCGGTTTTGCTGTCTTTCCGCCTGAACGACATGACCGCCATTCCGGGCGGACCGGGCGAGGCCGCGACATGGTACGACAAGGTACCGTCGAAATTCGAAGGCTGGGGCGACAATCAATTCCGCGCCGCCGGCTTCCGCGCCGTGCCCAATTGCATCGTCCGCCGTTCCGCCTATATCGCGCCCAACGTGGTCTTGATGCCCAGCTTCGTCAATCTTGGCGCCTATGTGGACAGCGGTACCATGATCGACACCTGGGCCACGGTGGGCAGCTGTGCCCAGATCGGCAAGGATTGCCATATCTCGGGCGGCGCCGGTATAGCGGGTGTGCTGGAGCCATTGCAGGCCGAACCGGTGATCATCGAGGACAACTGCTTCATCGGCGCCCGTTCCGAAGTGGCCGAAGGGGTGATTATCGAGGAAGGCTCAGTGCTGTCCATGGGCGTTTACATCGGCGCCTCGACCAAGATCGTCAACCGCGCCACGGGCGAAATCACCTATGGCCGGGTGCCGGCCTATTCCGTGGTCGTGCCGGGCTCCATTCCTTCCGAGACCGGCAACGTCAGCCTGTATTGCGCCGTCATCGTCAAACAGGTTGACGCGGGCACCCGCGCCAAGACCTCGATCAACGAACTGTTGCGCGACTAGGGCCGGGAGACGAAGCAGAAAAATGGCGGACAACAAGACTACCGATGCGGTCGAGCTGACCCGCGCCCTGATCCGTTGCGCTTCCGTAACGCCGAACGACGGCGGCGCCCTGGGCGTCACGGCGGCGGCATTGGAGCGCCTGGGCTTTACCTGCAACCATATGACGTTTTCCGACGCCGACACGCCGGACGTGGATAATCTCTATGCCCGCCTGGGCGAGGACGGCCCGAACTTCTGCTTCGCCGGACACACCGACGTGGTGCCCGTGGGCGACGCCGATGCCTGGAGCCTGGAGCCGTTCGCCGCCGATATCCGCGACGGCATTCTCTATGGCCGGGGCGCGACGGACATGAAAGGCGCGGTCGCCGCCTTTATCGCCGCCGTCGATATTTTCCTGGCCAAGCGCGGCGGCAGTTTCGACGGCTCGATCTCGTTGCTGATTACCGGTGATGAGGAAGGCCCCTCCATCAACGGCACCCGCAAGGTGCTGGATTGGCTGGATGAACGGGGCGAGCGTCTGGACCATTGCCTGGTGGGGGAGCCGACGAACCCGGATGCCCTGGGCGACATGGTCAAGATCGGGCGCCGGGGCAGCATCACCGGAACCCTGGTGGTGCACGGCGTGCAGGGCCACGTGGCCTACCCGCATCTGGCGGACAATCCCCTGCCCCGTTTGGTGCAAATGCTGGACCGCATATGCCAGCATACCTTCGATGAGGGCACTGAGCATTTTTCGCCGACCAATCTGGAACTGGCGACAATCGATGTGGGCAACACCGCCGCCAACGTCATTCCCTCGCAGGCCAAGGCTGTTTTCAATATCCGCTTCAATACCGAGCAGACATCCGACGGCCTGCAGCAATGGCTGCACGAACAATGCGCGGCGGTGGGCGGCGAGTTCGAGCTGGATTTTCATATCTCCGCCCAGCCGTTTCTGACCGAACCGGGCCCGTTTACCGAGCTGATCGCAACGGCGGTTACGGATGTCACCGGGCAACGGCCCGCCCTGACCACCACCGGGGGCACCTCGGATGCGCGCTTTATCCACCACCATTGCCCGGTAGCGGAATTCGGCCTGATTTCCGAAAGCATGCACAAGGTGGACGAGCAGGCCTCGGTCAGTGATATCGAAAGCCTGGCCGGGGTTTATGCTCGAATGCTGGAGCTTTATTTTTCGCCAAATGGTCTTGGTGATGCTGCTTGAGGCAACCCGCTCGATCCATGGCGCCTGGCGTATTGCCCTGCTGGACCGGGATGCGCTGCTCTATTTCAACCTGACGATTAACGGCTTTTGGCGTTCGTTCGTGGCGCTTGGGGTGGTGCTGCCGCTCTATCTCGTGTTTCTGATCATCGGCCACGGCAAATCTCCGGGGCCGGGACTGGCGCCTGGGCCGGTGCCCGCGCTGGAATGGTATATCGTCGTGAAAATGGCGGCTTTTTCCATTACCTGGCTACTGTTCCCCCTGATCATGGTGCCCATATCCCGTCTGTTGGATCTATCGGCGACCTATGTGCAGTACATCATCGTCTGGAACTGGTCGAACGTGCTGGCCATGGCGGTGGTGCTGCCGGCGGTTCTGCTGTTTCTGTCCGGCGCCCTGTCAGGCCAGTTGGGCGCGATGATCCCCATGGCGGCGCAAATCACCATGTTTTTCTACGGCTATCTGGTGGCCCGCACGGGCCTGCTTTGCAAACCGGCCACCGCGGTCGGTATCGTCGCCTTGGATTTCCTGATGACCCTGCTGTTCAACGGCCTGGCCACGCGGCTGCTGTGATGACCAGATCAAGCCAACCTTCCCTGACCCTCTATCATGCCTGGAGCTCATCCGCCTCGCGCAAGGTGCGGCTCTGCCTGGCCGAAAAAGGCCTGGCGTACGAGGGCAAGGTGATCAACCTGGGCCGCTTTCAACACCACAGCGACTGGTACAAGGCCCTGAACCCCGGCGGCATCGTCCCCTGTCTGCTGGTCGACGGCCCGAACGTGGAAGAACTGGCCCTGGTCGAAAGCAACCTGATCGACGAATATCTGGACGAAGCCTTCCCCGAGCCGGCCTTGATGCCCGATGATCCGGCGGCGCGGCACGAGGTGCGGCGCTGGTCGAAATATGTCGATGACATCTGTCTGCCAGCGGTGCAAAAGCCGAACTGGACCCGGTCCATGCATCCCATTGCCAAGCAGTGGTCGGATGAGGAACTGGAACGCCGTCTGGCCGCGATCCCAAGCCAGGGGCGGCGCGATCTATGGCGGCGCATGGCGCGGGACCCGTTCTCGGCGGCGGAGATCGATGCGGCGCTGGATATACTTGAGGACATGACACGCCAGATTGAAGCCTATCTGGAAAGCAGCGGCGGGCCCTGGCTGTTCGGCCAGCGCCTGACCCTGGCCGACCTGCATGCGGCACCTTATGTCATCCGCTTCGAGGAAGAACGGCCGGGCCGGCTGCGCCCCCTGACCACCCGCTGGTGGGAGGCATTGAAAACCCGGCCAAGCTGGTCCACGGCCGAGATCGGCAGCTATGAAGACGATGGCGCCCGAACGGTGGCCGAGGCCATGGACGACCCGGCCTAAACGACGTCTTCCGGATAATCCACGCCGGTCAGATACAACCCTTCCGCCGGGGCCACTTGTCCACATCGGGTGCGGTCGCGGGCGGCAAGGGCGTCAGCCAGATCGGCGATGCTCCATTTTCCCACGCCCACCATGTGCAGGCTGCCGACAATGGATCGGACCTGATGGTGCAGGAACGACCGGGCCGTTGCGCGCAGGTGTATTTCATCATTGCCGACGCGCTCCACATGCAGGACATCCATGGTGCGAACAGGCGATTCCGCCTGGCAGTGGGCAGCCCGAAAAGTGGTAAAATCATGTTTGCCCAACAGGCATTGCGCCGCCGCGTGCATGGCGCCCGCATCCAGCGGTCCGCGCGCATGCCAGACCCGGCCCCGGCGCAGGGCCAGGGGCGGGCGTTGATCGTAGATGCGATAGAGATAGTGGCGCGCGGTGGCTGAAAAGCGGGCGTCGAAGTCTTCGTCCACCGCCGCCGCCGCCGTCACCACCACCGCATGCGGCCTGACATGAAAATTCAGCGCATCGCGCACCTTGTCGGCGGAAAAATCCCGGCTCAGATCAAAATGCGCCACCTGACCCAGGGCATGAACACCGGAATCCGTCCGCCCGGCGCCAAACAGGGTAACGGTTTCGCCGGAAAACGCCCGAACGGCTTCTTCCAGGGTTTGCTGCACGGAAATCCCATTCGCCTGGCGCTGCCAGCCGACAAAGCCCCCGCCATCATATTCGATGCTCAGTTTGTATCGCGGCATGGTCTGTTCAAGAACGCGGGACGCGCCCCTCGATGGGATAGGCCGGATCGCTGTAACCAGGCGTCGAGGGATGGCCCAGAGGCACCAAACTGTCGACCAAAGCTTCATCCTCGGCCGTGAAATGGTAATCCAGAGCGCCGATATTCTCCGCCCATTGTTCAAAGGTTCTGGGCCCGGCCACCGCACTCTGCACCAATTTGTTGTTCAGCACCCAGGCCATGGCGAATTGTCCAGGCGTAATGCCGCGTGCCTCGGCATGTTGGCGGAGAGTTTGGGCGATTTCCAAAGACTCTGGCCGCCATTCCGACTGCATCATGCGGGGATCGGCGCGCCCGGCGCGGCTGTCCTCGGGTGGCGTGGCGCCGGGGGGATATTTTCCCGTCAGCACGCCACGGGCCAGGGGGCTGTATGGCACCACGCCCAGGCCGAAATAATCGCAGGCCGGCAGATGCTCGACCTCGGGCATGCGGTTCATGGCGTTATAGTAGGGCTGGCTGACAATGGGCCGGTCAAGGCCCAGGCCGTCACAGATGCGGCAGATTTCAGCCACCCGCCAGGAGCGGTAGTTGGACAGACCAAAATAGCGCACCTTGCCCTGGCGGACCAGATCAGCCATGGCGCCCACGGTTTCCGCCAATGGGGTATTGGGGTCTTCCTTATGCAGATAATAGATGTCGATGTAGTCGGTGCCCAGGCGGCCCAGGCTATCCTCGCAGGCCCGCAGCAACCATTTTCGCGACAAGCCGCGCTGGTTCGGGCCCTCGCCCTTCACACCGGCAACCTTCGTGGCCAGAACCCAATCGTCCCGCGCCCCCGCGATCGCCGCGCCGACGATCTGCTCCGATCGGCCGGCGGTATAAACATCCGCCGTGTCGATGAAATTCACCCCCATCTCCCGCCCATGAGCGATGATCCGCCCGGCCTCCTCCGCTTCCGTTCGGCCGCCAAACATCATGGTGCCGAGGTATAATGGTGAAATTCGAAGGCCGCTATGGCCGAGGTTTTGATAGTTCATGGTGAAATCCGGGCGATTGCGGGACGGAATTTTCAGTCTGACGAAGTCATGTCATCTCGATGTTTCATTGCCAAGCGCTTTCTACGGTCGGCGCCCTTGGTTAGCAATTTATTAAAATTGTTGCCCTATCAGCTGATGCGTTGGAGTAGAGGGCAAATGACGCGGGATGGATTGAATATACGGCTACTGCATTCGTTGCAGAGCCTGTTCGGGATACTGGTCGGCGTAATCGGGCGCAACTATCGTCATGGCGAACGCAATTTGGTGGCGGTCAGTGTTTGCGGCGCCTTCGGCATGCCATTGTACTATTTCGTCTGGCACGATCTGTTTCCCCAACCTTATGAAAACCTGACCCTGCGCCTGATCGGCGGCGCCATGTGTATACCGCTGGCCCTCAAGGACCATTGGCCGGAAAACATGCGCCGCTACACGCCGGTGCTTTGGTATCTCACGGTGCTATATGTGTTGCCGTTTTTCTTCACTTACATGACGTTGCGGAACGATTTTGCGCCGATCTGGCTGGTCTCCTTTGTTGCCGCATTATTGCTGCTGGTGTTCCTGGTCGATTGGCTCAACCTGGTTGTTCTTTCGCTGTCCGGCATGTTGCTTGCCTGGACCGTGTTTACCCTGGGCAATGGACAGGTCAGCGACCCCAACGTCTACGTTGAATTGATGCCGGTGGTACTGTTCGCCCTCGTTGTCGGCACCGTCTTCAGCTATCGCAACGAAAGCCTGAAGCAGGAACGCCTGGACGCCATGCTGATGGCCGGGCGCAATCTTTCCAACGAGTTGCGCGATCCTCTGCTGGGCATTCGCACCAGCACCGTCAGCCTGAAGCGATATTTGCCGCAACTGCTGGAAACTCACGAAATAGCCGAGAAAAATGGCCTCGCCGTTCGGGAAATCTCGCCAACCCACCGCCGGGCCCTGAGCAACAGCCTGGAACGCCTGCAACGGGAAACCAGTCATGCCAGCGCCATTATCGAGATGCTGCTGCGCAATACGGGCGGCGTGCCGATTGATCCATCGGAATTTCAAATGGTCTCCATGGCTGAATGTGTCGAAGCGGCATTGCAACGCTATCCATTCGCCTCGGAAGCGGAACGCAAGATCGTTAAGGTCCGCCTGCAGCCGGATTTCGGCTTTTTCGGCTCCGACAGCGGCATGGTGCATGTCGTGCTTTCCTTGATTAAAATCGCACTGTCGTCGGTGGCCAAGCATGGCAGGGGAGATGTCCTGATCGAATTGGCGACATCGCCGGGGGATTGCGAACTGCGCATCCGCGACAGCAGCGCCGGACCTCCCGCGGGGCGTCTGGGAAATTTGTTCGACGAATTTTCCCTGCTCGAATCCGACAGCGGTACCGGCCCGGCATTGGCCCAGGCCAAAAAACTGGTAGAAGCGTTCGCCGGCGCCATCGCCGTTCGTACAAAGCGGGGCCAGTTCACCGAATATGTCATTACACTGCCGCCAAGGGACGCGAACGGTGCTATTGTTTGAAGCTGGAGATTTGTTGTACGTGGCAAAAAATGGCTGCAATTGGCGTTGCAATGGCCGGCCGGCTGGGAAATAGCCTGAGGTTCGCATGTAGCGGCGTGCTCGGTTGTCTTGGCCTCTGGCTCTTTACGGCGCCAGCGCACGCGGCGGAATGGGAACTTGGCGGCTATGCGGCGGCCGAAATTCGCCTGTTTCCCAGCTCACCCATCGATGCAACGCAGAATTCCAAAACCATTTCACCGGCCCTTACCTTGCAGCCGGAACTACGCCTGCAATCCGACAGCGGCGACGACCGGTTCGTTGCCATACCTTTTCTCAAGGCGGACCAGGACGACGACCGACGCAGCCACGGCGATCTGCGCGAGCTGTATTGGCAGCGCCAAGGGGACGAGTGGTCCTTGCTGGTTGGCCTGAACAGAGTTTTTTGGGGTGTCGCCGAGGCCCGCCACGTGATCGATATCATCAACCAGACGGATCAGGTGGAAAGCCCGTTCGCCGAGGACAAACTGGGCCAGGGCATGGTCAATCTGCGCTATTTCGCGGAAGCCGGAACCCTTGATGCCTTTTTGCTGACCGGCTTCCGCGACCGGACCTTTCCCGACGACGATGCGCGCCTGCGCGGCCTGCTGCCCATTGACGCCGACAATCCGGTGTTCGAGGCCTCCTCCCGCCGGCGCCATGTGGATTGGGCCTTGCGCTGGTCCCAGGTGATCGGCGATTGGGATATCGGCCTGTCGCATTTTCGCGGCACCGGGCGCGAACCTAGACTGCCGGCCAGCCTGCAAGCCGATGGTACGGTACATTTGGTGCCCCATTATGACATCATCGATCAGACGGCCCTGGATTTGCAATATACCCACGATGCCTGGATCTGGAAGCTGGAAGGCTTTTCCCGGCGTGGCCAGGGCCGCCGCTTCACCGCCCTGGCGGGCGGTTTCGAATACACATTGTTCAATCTGGCGGGCCGAGGCTTCGATCTGGGGCTGATGGCGGAATATCTTTACGACAACCGTGATGCCACGGCGCCCTCGACGCGATTTGACGACGATATCTTCGTCGGTTTTCGGCTCGCGCTGAATGACGCGGCGGGTACCGAGGTTACCGGTGGCGCCATCGTTGACCGTCATAGCCAAGCCACATCGTTCAGTATCGAGGCCGGTTGGCGCTTCGCCGAACGGTGGCGGTTGAACATTGAAGGCCTGGCATTCCACCGCATTCCGGCGCGCGACCCGCTTTATGGCGTGCGCCGCGATGACTACCTGCAACTGCAGCTGTCGCGTTTCTTTTGAGTTGGAGCGAACCATGAAAGAGGCCACCCCCGCCGTGCCCCCGACCCAGTGCACCGCAAATCCATCCGTCAGAGTAATCGCGGCCGCCTTTCTGCTCGTTGCTGGAAATAATACTGCCGCCGCCGGCCCGACGGTAAAGGGTGCGGTAAAGGATGCGGCCAAAAAAGGCCTGGCCATTGCCACGGAGGCAAACCGGCGCGACCAAGGCTTCAAGGACTATGCCGCCGACGTAACCATGACCTTGCGCAGCGGCAATGGCAGTGAAAGCCATAGACGCCTGGGCATCAAGGTGCTGGAGGGCCGGGATGACGGCGACAAGAGCCTGATCGTTTTCAGCCGGCCCCGGGATATCAGCGGCACGGCGCTGCTGACTTTCTCGCATAAAAAAGGCAATGATGATCAATGGATCTACCTGCCGGCCCTGAAGCGCGTGAAACGGATCAGCTCCACCAACCGCTCCGGCGCCTTCGTCGGCAGTGAGTTCGCCTATGAGGATCTGGTACGCCCAGAGGTTGAGCGCTACACCTATCTCTGGCTGCGCGATGAAACAATCGAAGGCCAACCCGCCCACGTGGTGGAGCGGGTGCCGGCCTACCGGAATTCCGGCTATCGGCGCCAGATCGTCTGGTACGACCAGGCCGAATACCGCATCATTCGGATAGAATTCTTCGACCGCAATAATGCCTTGTTGAAGCGGTTTACAGCCATGGATTATCGAAAATACCAGGGCAGGTATTGGCGCCCTGACGAAATGCGCATGACCAATCTACAAAATGGCAAGAGCACCAATCTTTCCTGGAAGAATTATAAATTTGGCAATGGCTATAGCGATTCTTATTTCAACAAAAATAGAATAAAAAATCTAAATTGAGTTGAATATTTTTTATGGTTAATAAATATTAAGCATACTTGTTCAGATCTATATTAATTAACATCATTCGATTTCTGAGATATTTAGTGATTTATTAATTGGATTGAACAAATACTTAGCCTTCCAAATTCGTAGTATGCGAAGGCAGTGGCGTCATGAGTAACGCCGACGGGGACGCGGCAAAGCACCCAACAACAGGAGGCGAGAGCGCCAATGGCGCCTCGGTTCGGGTCCGTGCGTCCTTGCGTCATGAGAATATCAGCCGCTTCCTCGATATAAGCCGGACAAATTTCGTTATCGAGCCGGTCGCTTCGATCCTCTTCGCCATTGGCCTTTGGCAATATGGCGATATACGGCGGATCGGCGTTTGGATCGCGCTGGTTTGGGCCTTGGCCGTGCTGCGCGCATTATTGAGCTATCATATCAAACGCGAGGACCCGCCCGAGGAACGGTTACGGGAATGGGGTTTCGCGGTATCGGTGGCCACCTGTTTGGCGGGCGGTGTGTGGGCCAGCGGCTTGGTGTTTCTCTGGCCGCTGGAGGCAACCGCCGAGGCAAGCTTATTCAGCCTGATTCTAACCATGGCGATCATGGCGGTCGCCGGTGTGGTGCTGGTCACGGTGGCGATTTATACGCCGGCTGCCAGCATGTATCTATTGGTCACGGGCGTTGTCGCGGCGGTCGGTTTGATCTGGCAGCCGGCGGTGGACTCCAATTTGACGTTGATGGGCCTGCTGCTTGCCGTCCTGTTATTGGCGGCACTCGCCTGGCAAATCAATCGCCTGCACGCCGGTCAGGCGCGGCTACGCGCCGAATTAGATGCCGCGAACGAGGCGGCGACAGCCGCGCATCGGGCGAAGTCGGAGTTCGTCGCCAACATTTCCCACGAATTGCGCACGCCCCTGAATGCCATCAACGGATTTTCCGAAATCATCAAGGACGAAGCCTTCGGCCCTGTGGGGAACGAACATTATCTGGAATACGTCAACGACATCTACAACAGCGGCACGCGGCTTCTCGAAGTCATCAATGACATCCTCGACCTCTCGTTGCTCGAAACCGGCAGTAAGTCATTGGCCGCTGAACGCGTCGATGTGCGCGAGGTCGTCAGTTCCGTTGTCGACACAACACAGGCGCGAGCCGATGAAGCGGGCGTGACGGTGAAGAAACTAGTCTCGGATGGTCCGGCATACCTGTTGGCGGATCGCCAATTGTTGAAACAAATTCTATCCAACCTGCTATCCAACGCCGTGAAATTCACCCCGCTTGGCGGCGAAGTCGCGGTCGAGGTGAAATTCGCGCCCAACCAAGATCTGGTGATGATTGTCGATGACAACGGCATAGGCATGTCGCCCGAAGACATCGCAATGGCCAAGGCGCCGTTCAGTCAGGTCGATGCCTCGCTGGCGCGCCGCTTCGAAGGTACCGGCCTGGGCATACCGCTGGTCAAATCCCTGGTCGAACTACATGGCGGAAGCTTCCGTCTACAAAGCGAATTGAGTGTCGGAACCCGCGCGATCGCGACGTTTCCGGCCAATTGCATACAACATTAGGAGTTGCGCCTCGGAACAGAGGCGCCGGTAACAATGCAGAATAGCGAAGACCAAAAAGCAGCCTCGCGATCGACCGGACATTGGGGCGAATTGCCATCATTGAGCCGGCGTATCGCACGCTATCAAACGCGTATCGAAGCCGGCCACCCCCTATTGGGTCAGCAACCGGGCGGCGGTGCGATCAAATTGTCGGGTAACGATTATCTCTGCCTCGCCGGGCATTCCGCCATCATTGAGGCGCAGGTCGCAATCATGCATGGCGGCGGCGATGATGTTTACATGTCAGCGGCTTTCCTGACCGATGGCACCAAGCAGCGCGCCGTGGAAAGAAAAATGGCGGCCTTTCTGGGCACCGAAGACGCTGTACTGTGCCAGTCGGGCTTATGCGCCAACGTGGGCATGATGCAGGCGGTTACCGACCAAGACACCCAGGTCTATCTTGATTCCCGCGTTCACGCCGGGTTTTGGGACGGCGCCCGCAGCACCGGCGCCTTGATCAGGCCGTTCCGCCACAACAACCCGGAAAGCCTGGAAAACGAAATTCGAAAATACGGCGCCGGCGTGATCACCGTCTCGGCGGTCTATGGCGCCGACGGCTCCATCTGCCCGTTGGCGGAAATCGCCGGCATCGCGGAGCGGCACGGCTGTGAGATCATTGTCGACGAAACCCATTCCATCGGAATATACGGTCGGCAGGGGCAAGGCCTAGTTTCGGATCTGGGCCTGCGGGAGAAGGTCACGTACCGCACCTTCAGTCTTTCCAAAGCCATGGTGACACGGGCCGGAATGGTTACGGGTCCAGCCCGAATTATGGATTTCTTCCGTTTTGAAGCGCGCCCCGCGATCTTCAGCTCCGCCGTTCTGCCGCACGAAGTCGCCGGTCTCGGCGCGGCCCTGAACGTCATTCAAGAGGAAGACTGGCGCCGCGAACGCCTGCGCCACAATAGTGATTCCCTGCGTCGCCGCCTGGCCTTGTTGGGTTTCGATGTACCCCTGGAAGGCTCGCAAATCATTCCGCTGCTGGCTGGCCACGAAGACGCCGCGATCGTGTTGCGTGACGCGCTCGAGGCCAATGATCTATTCGGCACGCTGGTTTGCGCCCCGGCGACCACGCGCAACGGCGCCCTGGTACGCTTGTCGATCAATTCAGGATTAATAGAAGATGATCTGCGGCGCATCGTGAGGGCCTGCGCCCGTGTGCGCGAAGAAATTCCCGCAAGCCGCTGGCCCATTGCCCTCCGCCAGGGGGTTTCCGCCGTCGCCGGCGAAAACAGCAGTACCGCTGCCGCCAAGGCGCTGGCCCAGGCGGCGGCGTCGATCGACGGCCATGGAATGCAATCGCCACGGCCCGCGAAAGAACAAAGGCGGGCAAGCTGATGGCACTTAGTCCGTTCATTCAGAGTTATTGCGACTACCTGCTGCGCAACCGTTGGATCGTCGCGGCCCTGTCGCTGTTGATTTGTTTTTCCGTCAGCGCCGGCGCGCTGCAATTGCGGACAACGCCGGATAACCGTGTTTTCTTTGGTGAAAGCAATCCCGACCTGAAGGCATTCGAGATGCTGGAGGCCGCCTACCGCGAAGGCAATGATGTCCTGATCGCCGTGGCGCCGGCATCGGGAGATGTTTTCACCGCCCCCCGGCTGAGTTTGCTGCGTGAACTGACCGAGGCGCTGTGGAGTACGCCGCATGCCACGCGTGTGGATTCCATCAGCAATTTTCAGCATTCCCATGTCATCGGCGATGAACTGGTCATCAACGATTTGGTGCCGAGCGATTTACCGCTGAACGAAACCGCGGTCGCGAAGATTCGCGCGGCGGCGTTGTCTGAACCGGCCCTGGACGGCTTACTGATTTCGCCCAATGGCCGCGTTGCAGGGATCGCCATCAACTATCGACTGCCGGAAAAGACGCCGGAAGCCATCCGCGAGATCGTGGCCCATCTGCGCCTGCTTGAAACCGAGATCGAGACGCGGTACCCGGACATCGACATCTACATGACCGGCAACATCATGCTGATGTCCGCCTTCGACGAGGCCAGCGTTGACGATATGTCGGTGCTGATACCGGCCATGTTTGTCGCCATTGTCGTGATCATGACCATTCTGGTGCGTTCCTTCGCGGGCATGGCCGCCGTTGTTCTACTGGCCGTCCTCTCCTCCATGACCGCGGTCGGCGTGGCGGGCTGGTTTGGTGTCGTCATTAACGCGGGCTCGTCCTCGGCACCGTTGATTATTCTGACCATGGCCCTGGCCTACGGTGTCCATCTGGTGACAAAGTTCCTGGCGGACTTTGGCTCGGGCTGGTCAAAGCGCGAGGCCATTGTCAATTCAGTTGAATTCAATCTATCGCCGGTTTCCCTGACCTCCGTCACTTCCGCCATTGGCTTTTTGTCCATGAATGGCAGCGACGCCCCGCCGTTCCATGATTTGGGCACCATCGTCGCGGTCGGCGTGACCACCGCCTTTCTGCTGTCATTCACCTTCGTGCCGGCGTTCCTTGCCATCATGCGCATCAAGAAACCGGGAAAACGTATCATTGGCCAGCGCTTCGCCGTCACCGTGGGCAGCTTCGTCGTCAGCAACCGGCGCTGGGTATTCTGGAGCATGGCCGCGCTTATCGTGCTGCTGGCCACCGGGATATCGCGCATTGAGCTGAATGACGATTGGGTGGGCTATTTCGACAAGCGCTACGAGTTCCGCCACGACACCGAATTCATCCTGGAAAACCTCACCGGCATCGACCTCCTGGAATATTCCATCGCCGCGGAGGGGGAGCAGGGCATTTTCGAGCCGTCGTATTTGAAAATGCTCGATCAATTCACCACCTGGCTGCGGCAACAGCCTGAAGTCGTGAACGTGCAGTCCTTGAGCGATGTCATGAAACGCCTGAACAGGGACCTGAATGGCGGCAACGAAAATGCCTACAAGCTGCCGAAAGAACGGGAACTGGCGGCGCAATATCTGCTGCTGTACGAGATGTCGTTGCCCCGGGGCCTGGACCTTAACGACCGGGTCATGGTTGACCGTTCCGCGACCCGGGTTAGCGTGATGCTGCGCCGGGATGGCGCCAACCTGCCTTCCAAGGATCTGCGCCCCCTGGCTGAACGGATTGATCAATGGCTAGCGCGCAACGGCGATACGGCGCGGGGGGCCAAGGGCAGCGGCATCCCCCTGATGTTCGCCTATCTTTCCGAGCGCAATATTTCCGCCATGCTGGTCAGCACGACCATCGCCTTATTGCTGATTTCCGGCATTCTGGTGCTGGCCTTGCGCAGCATCAAGATCGGTATCGCCTCGTTGGTGCCGAATTTCGTGCCGGCGATCATGGGTTTCGGCCTATGGGGCTATCTGCAGGGCGAAGTTGGCGTCGCCGTCTCGGTGGTGGCGGCCATGACCTTCGGTATCGTGGTTGATGACACCATTCATTTCCTTTCGAAATATCTGCAAGGCCGCCGGGAATTGGGCAAGGGCCCGGAAGAAGCCATTCTGTATTCCTTCCGCTCGGTCGGAACGGCATTGTTGGTGACCACTCTTGTGCTGGTGGCCGGCTTTCTTGTTCTGGCCACCTCCGGCTTCAAGGTATCAAGTAGCCTGGGCCTGCTGACGGCGATCGTGCTGGCCCTGGCCCTGATCGCGGATTTTCTCTTTCTTCCATCACTGCTGTTGCAGTTCGACCGCGTGGCCAAGGATGTCGCCGGCGACCTGGAAGTGCTGGCCGATGCCACGCGGTTCACCGAACTGCCGGGCCTGACCCAGCGGGTGCAGAAATATCTTGAACGGATCCGCGACGGCCATCCCCTGCGCGGCCGACCGCCGGGCGAAGACGCCATCGAGTTGTGGAGCAATGATTACCTGTCAATCGGCGGTCATCCGAAAATTGTCCGGGCACAATCCGACCTGCTGCGCGGCAACCACGACCGGCCCTTCATGTCGGCGGCTCTGCTGGCACAGAAGGCGCCGATACGCGATGTAGAGAAGAAACTGGCAGCCTTCCTGGGCGTCGAGGATACGGTGCTCTGCCAATCGGGCTGGTGCGCCAATGTGGATCTGCTGCAAACCATCGCCGACAAGGACACGCCGATCTATCTCGATATCTATGTGCATGCCTCCCTTTGGGAAGGTGCCCGGATGTCCAATGCGCCGATCCATCCGTTTCGCCATAACCAGCCCGACAGCCTGGCCGCCAAGGCACGCAGCCATGGCCCCGGCATCGTGGTCGTGGATGCGGTCTACAGCGCCAATGGCAGTGTCTGCCCATTGACCGAAATCGTTGAAGTGGCCGAAGAATACGGCTGTATTCTGGTCGCGGATGAGAGCCATTCGGTGGGCACTTACGGCATCAATGGCGAAGGCCTGGTCGCCGACCTGGGCCTGTCGGATCGGGTGCATTACCGCACCCTCAGCCTCTCCAAGGCATTCGCGACACGGGCCGGCCTGGTCGCGGGCCCGGCCCGCGTCATGGACTTCTTCCGTCATGAAGCCCGCTCCATGCTGTTCAGTTCGGCGATCATGCCGCACGAAATTGCGGGCCTGCGCGCCACCCTGGAAGTGATTCAGAGCGAGGATTGGCGCCGCGATAAGCTGTGGCACCGGGCAGCGTATTTGCGCCGGCGCCTCAGTGAACTTGGCTACAATGTCGACGAGAGCGATTCCCAGGTCATCGCCCTGGAAGCAGGGCCGGAACGGCGCAGCATGCACCTGCGCGATGCGCTGGAGAACGCCGGCATTTTTGGCGCGGTGTTCTGTGCCCCGGCAACGCCGCAAAACCGCTCGCTGATCCGCCTATCCATTAACGCCGCCCTCACCGATGCCCAGGTCGAGCGGATCATCCGGGTCTGCGCCGACGTGCGCGACGCGGTCGATCTGGAAACCTGGCCGTCCACCCTGCGCCGCCGCAAACGGGACAAGCAGAACCGCGAGGAAGCATTGGCCAGCTGACCGGACGGACATTATTGTTAGCGGATGGTTTTCACCAAGGAGACTTTCCGCATGCGGATGAGCGAAATTCCATTTGGCATCACTGACTGGTCACGCATCGAGCGCACGGAACATAGCGGCGAAACAGGTGTTGCCTATTGGCAAACCCAGGAATTCGCCGGTATCCGTGTCCGCTTGCTTGAATACAGCCCCGGATATCTGGCGGATCATTGGTGCGTCAAAGGCCATATTCTTTTCTGCATCGAAGGCGAGTTGCACACCGAACTGGACGATGGCCGAGAGTTTATTCTCAAGCCGGGCATGAGTTATCAAGTTGCCGACAATGCGGAACCGCACCGGTCCTCGACCTCTATTGGCGCGAAGCTTTTCGTGGTCGACTAATACAGACCCCTAATGATCGTCCGGGCCCAGCCATTCGATGTTCTTATGGGCGCCCTTGATGGCCCAGGCGTCGACTTCAACCAGCATTTCCGGCAGCCGTAAGCTGCTGATGCGGCAGCCCATGGAGACCGGACGGCTGTCGGCGAACCAAGCCGGCCCTTCGCCGTAGGCGCGATTCTGCTCCGCCCCCGCCACGGTGAAGCTGCGCCGACGCACCACATCGTCCATAGAGGCGCCGGCCTGCGCCAGAGCAGCGGCGACCGCTTCATGGCAAAGATCAAACTGCGCCGCCCAATCGCCCGGTGCCTGCACCTCTCCATCGCCGCCCAGCGAGGTGCAGCCGCTGACATGGACCACATCGCCCACCGCCACGGCCCTGGCAAAGCCGCGCGGCCGCTCGTCTTCATCGCCGGTGTAAAAGTCCTGGCGGTTCGTTGCGGCGCCGATGATCGCTTCCGCTTCGATCTCGACCAGCATCCCGGGTGCGATCAGAGCCGGAATTCCCAGCAGCGTCCCCGTCGGGCGCACCTCGCCCAAAGCCTCCAGCCTGGCCTGGGTCTGCCCGGCGGCCTGGGCCATATCGGTCACGAAAGACTTGGTATAGACCAGATCGCCAGGCGTACCGCCGGCTTCGTCCAAAGCCTCCAGAATAGTGTCATAGATCTTGCGGGCCTGTTGATGGAGGCTTCCCTGATCATCAAAGCTGGCCGTGCCGGAAATAAAAACCCGATCATCAACCCGCACGGCACGGGAATATGCGTAAAGCTCCTCGGTGGCACTGCCCGACGAAATCCGCTGCGCCGATTGCCCAGCACCGTCGATGGCCTCGAGCTCGATCTCGATCAGTTGCGTTGGCCGCGCCAACCGGCTGACCTCGACCAATGTCGCCGCCGGGCGCACGTCCTTGAAATATTTCGCCATGGCCCGGCCCGCCTGATCCGCCAGGGCGATGTCGGTGACATAGACCCTGGCGCGGACCACATCGTCCAGCTTGCCGCCGGCCTGCCCCATGGTACCTTCGGCGATGGCCATGAT